>NZ_JBMOWC010000005.1:0-324785 GCF_049310765.1 Bacillus sp. PSXD-155
CCCATCTGTTTGTTCAATACGTCCCAAAAGATAAGAAGGTTTTTTTTCATTAGTAATACCTGTTAAAAAAACATAATGATTTTCCGGTATAACCCCTAGTTTTAAATTTTTATTTGAAAGTTTATCTTCTATTGTAATATCATTTGTATCTATCTGCCCCTCGTAGAAATCATCACCAGTTTTATTCCCAAAAAATACTTGTTCAAAAATAGTATTTTTCTTAACTTCTTTTAACTCAATGCTTTTTAAATTTTCTTTTTCCGTTAAAGTATCTTCAATATTTACAATTGGTTCATTCACTTCTTTTTGACAAGAAACTAAAAAACAAATACCCAATAAAAAAAAACTAAATAAAATATATCTTGAAATAAACTTCACTATAGCTCCTCCGATTTTTGATTTAAATATTAGAAAAAGTCGTATAATTCCTGATCTGGATTATACGACTTTTTCTAGTATTATAAAAGTAAATAATTTCAAATCAATATTCAGTATAAGATCCACCAGGTCTTCTGCTATCAGGACTCCAAGCAGTAGGATAAGCATTATTTTCCCTAGAATAACCACCAAATCTAACAGGAACATTTTTCCCATAGTCTTCATATGCAGAATTTTGGAAAAGATAAGTTTTACCAGGTTTAACTGTTCCTTCATGATCACCTGATACATTTACCCATTTTCTATTATTTGCTTTTCTATTTTTATCCGCTTCTGCCCAAACGTTGAAAGAACCACCGCCATTATCACTACTCTTAACACGCATATACATAGAAGAAGGATTTTCTTTAGCACGTGCAGTAGTATAATCATATGCATTCCAAAGTCTAAAAGTAAAACTCACATGACTATCACTAGTATCAGCTTTAGCTGGTTCAGTTAAAGCGAAACTACTAGCTAAAATACCTAAAGATAAAACAGATCCAAACATAAAACGACTTTTTTTCTTAATACTCAATACAAGCACCTCCAAAAATTTAAAATATTTCAATTGGTTTTATTTTTTCCCACACAAGGAATAAATTAACAAATTTAAAATACTTAAATATTATATCAAGATAAAGTGATATTAACAAAACAATATTTAAGATATGCAATATTACATATTTCCTTCCTATGCCTGTTTCAAATAATAAAGAGCCACTCTCCCTTGCAAGTTTTCAATTCCCTCACATTGTTTTGACAAAACAATGTCTAAAAATAGCTTCTTAACAAAATGAGCTACTTATAAAGTTTTAACACTTGCATTGCAACATAAATCTTCAAAATCTCAATACAAAAACAAAAATATACAAAAAAGCGCAGCCTCATTCGGCTGCGCTTTTGAATTATTATTTAGTTTCGATTAAACCGTATTTCCCATCTTTACGGCCATATACAACATTAGTTTCATTTGTATCAGCATTTGTGAAGACGAAGAAATTATGTCCTAGCATATCCATTTGTAGGATCGCTTCTTCAACGTCCATCGGTTTTAAATCGAATCGTTTTGTACGTACAAGTTCTAATTCATCCTCTTCTACCGCATCCAGAACAGCTACTGCTTCTGGAAGGATAAAGTTCGTTTTCACAGAACCTTTCTCACGTAACTTACGATTTACCTTTGTTTTATGTTTACGAATTTGTCGCTCAAGTTTATCAACTACTAAATCGATAGCAGCGTACATATCGCTATTAGTTTCTTCTGCACGAAGTAATAAATCAGTAAATGGTATTGTTACCTCGACACGTTGCTTGTCAGAGTATACTTTTAAATTAACTTTAATCTCTGGGAATGTATCAAAATAACGCTCTAACTTACTTAGTTTTTTCTCTACATATTCCTTTAATGCTGGAGTTACTTCAATATTTTCACCACGAATGTTGAATTTCATAGATGAATTCCTCCTTTCAAGCCTATGTACTATAATTTCGACACTGGCTTAAAAACTCCTTCTAACTTTTTTAAAAAAATTAGTGGAATTGCGATTTTTTTATCGTTTTTTGTTGAAATGAAAAGATGCATCGTTTCTATCTTTATTTTATCCTATTAACATCGTGAATAACGAATATAACTGTGGACAATTCGTTACAGAAAAGAAACAACTTTTTGACAACTTACCCTATAACAAAAAACCCCTTGCGAAAAACAAGAGGTTCTACTACATATATATAACGTTGCCACAAACGCAGCTTTCTCTTCCCAAAACAATATCCCCTACAGTTTCACAACATTAGCTGCTTGTGGTCCACGTGCTCCATCTACAATGTCAAACTCTACTTGTTGCCCTTCTTCTAATGACTTATACCCATCTTGTTGAATAGCAGAAAAATGGACAAATACATCGTCACCATCTTCACGCTCAATAAATCCAAATCCCTTTTCTGCATTGAACCATTTCACTCTTCCTTGCATGTTCATTCCATTCCCTTCACTCTAAAAATCAGGGCATTCGCCCCATATTTTGACTATAACGAATGACAACATATGAAGTCAAAGAAGACTTATCGCCTTTTTATTATCCCTTTCGACACTGCCATATTAACTTCTACAAAGTGTCAAACTAGATACTTCCCTTGCCCCTCTTTCATATAACAAACTTCCGATTTGCCTAACTGTAATTCCAGTCGTATACACATCATCAACGAGTAAAATATGTTGCCCAGAAAACATCTCTTCTCCCTGAAAATAAAAAGGATTGCTTCCTGACACCCTTTCTTTACGTGTCTTCTTACTTTGCTTTTCTGTTTCCCTTCTTCTTAATGATGGATAAGAAATTTTGACAGGTAAACAAGTTGCTAATAACTCAGATTGATTAAAACCACGTTCAACTTCCCTTTCCTTACTAAGCGGAACAGCGATAACGGTTGAAACATTAGCAAAATACTTTTGAAATAAACTTCGAAAAGGACGATAAAAAATGCGCACTAGCTCTGCATCCCCCCGAAACTTAAACTGCGCTACTATTTCTTTCATCTCATCATCATACATATATAACGAACGGTTTTTAAAAGAACGATACTTCGCCTCTTTCATCCACCTTAGACAATCTATACAAATACCGTCTTCTTGAAATGAGGCAGGAACATATTCTAAAGGCCGCCCACACTCCATGCAAATTTCTCCTATAATATAGGAAAGTTTCTGCTCACATCTATCACATATATATTTTCTATGACACTTTACAAAAAAATTGTACCAACTAACCGTTTCTACAAAACACTCATCACAAAGTAAACAATGCATTAATCGATCAATCCTTGTTCTTTCGCATTTTTATTCATACCTTGAATATGTTTTTTCGCGCGCACCATCGCCTCTGTCTTACCATAGTGAAAATAAACGACCTCTCCATACGGTGCTTCAAAGCTCCGCCCTGCTCGGCCCGCAATTTGTACGAGTGCACTTTCTGAGAATATTTCTTCTTCCGCCCCTAAAACCGCTACTTGCAATTTTTTTACTGTTACGCCTCGCTCTAAAATTGTCGTTGTAACTAATAATGGGATTTCTCCTTTTCTGAAAGCCGCTACTTTTTCTTTTCTACCCGGATCTTCTGCATGTACACCTTCAATTCGCTTGTTTAATGACTTTAACAACAGGCTTATCTCTTCTATATATCGCACATGGGGGACAAATAAAAAAATAGGATATTTTTTATTTAAGTACGTTTGTAACCACTGTAGTAAAACTCGAGGAATTCTTTTATGAATGAGGCTTTTTTTCCAATTCCCGCACCAACAAAATAAAGGAACTGGCAAAGGATGACGGTGATATCGTCCAGAAACAATAACACCTTTTTGTTCACCTCTTCTAAATTTTCGCTTCCACGTTTTATCTGGAGTCGCAGTTAAATAAATACGCGCCGCTCTTTCTTTCATCGCTTGTTTTACCGCGTACTGTAACATTTGATCTGCACAATATGGAAAAGCATCTATCTCATCTACAACCATGACATGAAACGCCCTATAATAACGCAATAATTGATGCGTGGTTGCAACGACTAGTACTGCATCTTTTTCTTTATCCACACTCCCTCCATATAAAGCCGCTACCTTTATATATGGAAATACTTCTTGTAATCTCGGTGCTAATTCCAGAACAACATCCGTTCTCGGCGTTGCGATACAAACTCTTTCTCCTTTTTGAAGCGCTTCGTTAATACCGTAAAACAACATCTCTGTTTTCCCAGCCCCGCATACAGCCCAAATAAAAAATGATTCTTTTCGCTTAATAGCCTCTATAACTCCTTGCGCCGCCAAATTCTGACCAGTAGACAACGTTCCGCTCCACCGTAACAAGTTTAAATTCTTTTCTCTCTTTCTTTCAGCAATCCCGCGAACAAGTAAAGCACATTCACTTACCCTCCCCATCGTTATACACTTCCGGCAATATGTGCACACTTTACTGCATCTTTTACATAAAAACGATGCAAATAGCCGCTGTTCTATATTTCCACAGCGCTGACATACATATTTAGAAGCCTTCTTTTTTACACCTTGTACACACACGACCTCTCCCTTCTTTTTCAAATCATTTAATTCCCTCTGTAAATCTGAAGAAAGTTCGTCTAATAGCAACTGTTTCCCCGCTAGCATCGACAATCACCTCCAGCACTACTATAAACCCTTCTTCAAATCCCGTAAAAACTCAAAAAAGCCGATAACCTACTTATAAAATAGTAAGCTATCGACTTTATACACGTTTTTTATTCTTTTATAAATCCTAGAATCGACCGTAACCTAAGAAATGTTTTTGGTTATATGAGCTGTTGATATCACCGTATGCAATTCCTTTATCACTAGCATGAATCATTTGGCCATTACCAACGTAAATACCGATGTGAGATGGACCTGCTTTATAAGTACCTTGGAAGAATACTAAGTCTCCTGGTTGTGGGCTACCTACTTTAGAAACTGAGTTCCAGTAACCTGCAACGTCTTGACGACCTACACCAAAAATGTAAGAAATGAATCCACTACAATCAAAACCACCGTTTGATGGAGATGCACTTCCCCAAACATATGGTAAACCTAAGTAGCTTTGCGCTTTACCAATTACGCCACCCACATTTGGAGCTGGCTTTTTCTCTTCTTGTTTAGGTGCTTCTTTCTTAGGCTCTTCTTTTTTTGGTTCCTCTTTTTTAGGTTCTTCTTTTTTAGGCTCTTCTTTTTGAGCTTGTCCACCATTGTTTGCTGGTGCAGCTTGCTCTGCAGGTGCTTGTGCTGGCTGAGCTTGCGCAGCTTTAGCAGCTTGCTCTGCTTGTTTTTGAGCAGCAGCTTCTTGTGCAGCTTTTGCTTGTGCTTCTTCTTCTGCAATGCGTTGTAATTGTAACGCTTGTTTCTCAAGCTCTTTCAATTGACCTTCCGTACTTGTCATTGAAGTTACAACTGTATCCATTTTACCGCTTAAATCGTTTACCGCTGTTGCTTTTTTCTCTTTTTCAGCGTCAAGTTCTTTCTTAGCAGTTTCAATTTGAGCTTGTGCTTCTTTTAATTCTTTTTGTTTCTCTTTTACCGTTGCAACATCTTTTTTCACACTAGCTTGATCTTCTTGCTGTGTTTTCATGATATCTTCATCAGACTCAAGAATTTTAGAAACAGAAGTTAAACGATCAACTAAATCTGCAACGTTTTTAGAGTTTACAAGAACTTCTGTTACAACGTTCGTATTTGGCTGTTCTTGAAGTGCAACTAAACGCTTTCTTAATAACTCTTCACGTTTTGCAATCTTCGTTTGTAATTCTGCAATATCTTTATTTTTCTTTTCAATTAATTGCTCAGTATCAGAAACTTTTTTCGTTGTTTCATCAAGCTTTGCAGCATTCTCTTGAACAGACTTATCTAAACCTTGAATTGTTTTGTTTAAGTCATTCATTTGTTTTTGTAATTCATCACGTTCTTGTTGTTGTTTATGTAAAGTGTCATTTTGTGTATTAATTTGTGATTTCACGTCAGAAATTTTATCTTCTGCAAATACATTTGGTGTTAGCCCTGAAAACATTAACCCTGCAACTAATGCGCAAGATGCCATTTTTAGCTTTTTCATTTTATTTTTTACACCGCTTTCTTTTTTCTTTTTCCGTATATAACCTATAAAATTTATACCATAATTCGGGATTTTTTTTGCTAATGTTACGTTTTTGTAAAACAAATGTAATATTATTTGTAGCTCTAGCGCAAAATTCGTATATTTTTGTATGTATGTGTAGAAATTTATATACTTTTCTCACTTCTGTGAACAAAGAAAAAACGTAAGGAATCCCTTACGTTTTATTAAATATACGAATACAAATGAAATGCTACTTCATCCATTTCTCAGCCCAATTTTGGACCTCATCCATAACACTTTCTAACGCTTTTCCCTTGTCAGTTAAGCCATACTCGATTCGAACTGGTACTTCTGGATAAACATTACGAACTACAATGCCCTCGCTTTCCAATTCCTTCAAACGCTCTGACAACATACGATCACTCATATTTGGGATGATATCTGCGATTTCTCTAAAACGTTTCGACTCTTCAAGCAAAGATTTAATAATTAAGCCAGTCCATTTCTTACTAAGCAAAGTAAAAGCTGACTCAAACTTTGGACATAAACAAGAATTATGCTCCATATGTTTCACCTCTCTTCTATTATAATATAGTTTCTTGTAAAAAGTAAGTTATAAAACTTTCCTCATTATTTTATTTTACGTACATTTTACCATTTCCAAATATTAACTTGTCAACTAAACGTAACATACCCGTAAAAAAACCCTCTTAAAAAGAGAGCTTTTTATATCTTTATTACTTCGTATACCATCCAAGACCTAATGCACCTTCACCTAAGTGCGTACCAATTACAGCTCCAAAATAACCTGTACGAATTGTGACGTGAGGATATTTTGCTTCTAATTCTTTCTTCCATTCATTCGCTTCCTCTTCACGTTGCGCATGAATGATAACTGCTTCCATAGGTACACCTTTACTTGCTTGCTCATCAAAAATTTCAATGATACGTTTTAATGCTTTTTTACGTGTACGAATCTTTTCAAACGGAATAATGATTTTATCTCTAAAATATAAAACTGGCTTCACTTGTAACAGACTGCCGATGAAAGCTTGCGCGCTATTTAATCGACCACCACGTTGCAAATGATGTAAATCATCAACTACAAAATAGGCGTCCATCGTTTTCTTCATTTCATCAAAACGAGCGATAATCTCTTTTGGATTCTTTCCTTCACTTGCTAACTTTGCACCTTCACGCACATAAAATCCTTGTACTTCACAACTAATTTCAGAGTCATACGTATATACATCAATACCCTCTACCATCTGTCCAGCTGTTGTTGATGTTTGATATGTACCACTAATTCCACTTGATAGGTGAATACTAATAACTGCATCATAATCTTTAGCTAGTTCTTCATATAGCTCAACAAACTTTCCGATTGCTGGTTGAGAAGTTTTTGGAAGTTCCTCTTGTTCACGTACTTTCACATAAAAATCATCTGCTGAAATTTCAGCTTCTTCTTGATAAGATTCTGTTCCAAACACAACGTTTAATGGAATCATATATATATTGAGTTCATCACGAATTTGCTTCGGTATATATGCTGTACTATCAGTAACAATAGCTATTTTCATTTTCGTACCTGCCTTATAAAAAGTTTTATTTCCTAATTTTACACGAAAACTACAAATGGTGCATCCATACAGGGAAATGCCGGTTGAAATTATACTCACCATCTCGACAAATTACAACAAAAAGATAAAATACTCACCAAAAACTTCAACGTATTTAGAAAAAATGTTTGAATATAAAAAGGCTCGCTTTTAAAATGGAAAGTACTAGTCATTTTGATAGATAGGGGCGTATACAAGTGCTATTACAATATTTAACAATCAAAGACTACGGCGAACACGAAATCGTCATTCAAAAATCAAGATTTATTTGTTATATTAGTCGAGCAACGACTGAGGAAGAGGCTCAAGAATTTATACAAAAAATAAAAAAACAACATTGGAATGCAACACATAATTGTTCCGCTTATTTAATTGGCGAACAAGATCATATTCAAAAAGCAAATGATGACGGCGAGCCTAGCGGTACAGCTGGCGTACCAATGCTAGAAGTACTTAAAAAACGTGGACTAAAAGATACCGTTGTTGTCGTAACACGCTATTTTGGTGGCATTAAACTTGGCGCAGGTGGATTAATTCGTGCATATGGAAAGTGTACAAGCGAAGGCATTAATCATGTCGGTGTTGTCCAGCGAAAACTAATGCGTGTGATGCAAACCGAGATTGATTACACATTACTTGGCAAAGTGGAAAATGAATTACGCAATTCAAAATATGCCATTAAAGATATACATTATCTAGAAAATGTCACATTTGATACGTATGTTGAAGAAGACGGCAAACAAGCCTTTACAGATTGGATGATTGAATTAACAAACGGGAAATGTACAATTACAGAAGGAGATATGTTGTACTTAGAACAAGATGTTATCTAAGCATAACTCTTTTATCACCTTTAAAGATTAATGTAGTGAATTACTTCCCTACAAATGAACTAACGAACTAAGGAGATTATATATGGAAGAACGTTATTATCATCTCCAAAATAGCAGAATAAAAAAGAAACGAAGAAGGAAACTTTTCTTCTTCCTTATTTTCGCATTTTTATTTGGCAGTATAGGAGTTTATGTGTTAAATTCTTACTCTTCTCTTATGGGGATGTATAGTGGTTTTACTCGTGAAAAATCGGATTTAAGAAACAAAGATGTAGAAATTACAAAGGAACCTTTTACAATTCTCATTATGGGTATAGAAGATTATGCGACAGACGGTCAAAATGGTCGTACAGACTCATTAATGTTTGCAACAGTCAACCCGAAAACGCAAAAGATTTCACTTATGAGTATTCCTCGTGATTCTCGAGTTACAATTGTTGGTAAAAATAAAGAAGACAAAATTAACGCTGCCCATGCTTACGGCGGAGAAGAAATGGCAATCAAAACTGTCGAAGGCTTTCTAAAAGTTCCTGTAGACCATTATCTTAAAATTGATTTCCAAGGCTTTAAAGGTATCGTTGATGCTGTTGGCGGTGTTACTGTTGACGTACCCTTCGATTTCTGGGAGCGCTCTGACGTGGATTACTACAAAAAAATTCAATTTAAGCAAGGACAGCAAAACTTAAACGGTGAAGAAGCACTTGCTTACGTCCGTATGCGAAAGCAAGATCCAAATGGCGATTATGGTCGAGCTGCTAGACAAAGACAATTACTGGCCGCTGTTGCTCATAAACTAAACTCCACATCTACTGTATTTAAAATTAAAGATTTAACGGCTGTCGTTGGAAAATATATAAAAACCGACATTCCTATTTCAGACGGACTTGCTCTTTACAATAAAATTTCTGGATTTGATCCTTCTACAATGCAAACGTTAAAGCTTGAAGGCGAAGACAAAAAGATAGGCGGTATTTATTACTTCCTTCCAGATCCAATCAGTGTAGAAACGGTGCGTAACGAAATTGAAAAAGAATTAGGAGAAAAAGCAAAAAATCCAACTACAAAAAACAACTCAAATCCTGATTCAAATTCAAGTTCTAACGAACAAACAAAAAAAGAAACAAACCAAAATAAAACACCAACTGATCCGCCACCTTCTACAAATGCTCATGCAGAGTGGATTATGCGCAATCAGCCATAACAAAAAGGCCCAATCTATCCGATTGGGCCTTTTTTATTTACTTATTAAAGTGTTGTAAAATTGCTTCTACAATACGCTCTGATGCACGACCATCACCGTAAGGATTAGATGCTTTCGCCATCTTATCATGAGCTTCTTTATCTGATAACAACTCATCAGCAAGACCAAAGATTGTCTCTTCGTCTGTTCCTGCTAATTTCAGCGTACCTGCTTCAATACCTTCAGGGCGCTCTGTTGTATCACGAAGAACAAGAACTGGTACCCCAAGTGATGGAGCTTCTTCTTGTACACCACCAGAATCAGTTAACATTAAGTATGAACGAGCTGCAACATTGTGGAAATCAATTACATCTAGCGGCTCAATTAAATGAATACGGTTATGTTCACCTAAAATTTCATTTGCTATTTCACGAACAACAGGGTTCATATGAACAGGGTACACAACTTGTACATCTTCATGCTTATCAACAAGACGCTTAATTGCACGGAACATATTACGCATCGGTTCACCTAAGTTTTCACGACGGTGAGCTGTCATAAGTACAAGACGATCATTTCCAAGTTTCTCTAGTACAGGATGACTATATGTTTCTTTTACAGTCGTTTGTAGCGCGTCAATCGCTGTATTTCCTGTGATGAAAATACGTGACTCATCTTTATTTTCCTTCTGTAAGTTCGTTGCTGATTTTGCTGTTGGTGAGAAATGAAGATCCGCCATTACACCTGTTAATTGACGATTCATCTCTTCTGGGTATGGAGAATACTTATCCCACGTACGAAGGCCCGCCTCAACATGACCTACTGGAATTTGATTATAAAAAGCAGCTAAGCTTGCAATAAATGTTGTTGTTGTATCACCATGTACAAGTACAATATCCGGCTTCGCTTCTTTCATTACTTTATCCAAACCTTCTAAACCACGCGTTGTAACATCAATTAAAGTTTGGCGGTCTTTCATGATATTTAAATCGAAATCTGGCGTAATTCCAAAGATATTTAATACTTGATCTAACATTTGGCGATGCTGTGCTGTTACAGTCACAATCGATTCAATTTTTTCTGGGTGTTTTTGCAACTCTAATACAAGAGGTGCCATTTTAATTGCTTCTGGACGTGTCCCGAAAATTGTCATTACTTTTAAACGTTCAGTCATGTGATTGCCTCTTTTCTTTCACTAATTACAGCTTCTATTATGACATATAAAAATATGCATGAGTACATCCCTTTTTAACGCATAACAGAAACTTTTCTATTACAAATACTTTTTCTTCCCACCGAGTAATAATCTATCTTTTGTTTCTTAACATCTTCATCAGTATAACAATTTCTCCCATCAAATAAAATAGGCTCCCTCATAAGTTGTACGTACTTTTCTAACGGATAAGTTTGAATATCTTCCCATTCTGTTACGATAAAAACCGCACTCGCATCTCTAATCGATTCATCTATACATCTACTATATTGTATAGCATCTCCAAATATATTTTTCACATATTGAATTGCTTTTGGGTCGTAAAGAACAATATCTGCACCTATATTAATTAATGCTTCTATTATAATAAGAGATGATGCCTCTCTAATATCATCCGTATTCGGTTTAAAGGATGCGCCAAGAACTGCAATCCGCTTTTTATTCATGTTCATAACTTTTTTCGCTTTTTCAATCAATAGCAGCTGTTGCTTATTATTTACTTCAATAACCGCTTTTAACAAACGAAAATCATGAGCAACATTTCCCGCAATTTGCACCAGTGCTTTCGTATCTTTCGGGAAACATGATCCCCCATATCCAATGCCCGCATTTAAAAAAGATGCACCAATTCTCTTATCCATTCCCATCCCTTTAGCAACATCCAATACATTTGCGCCTACCTTCTCACATATATTTGAAATTTCATTAATGAAACTAATCTTTGTAGCTAAAAAGGCATTCGATGCGTATTTAATCATCTCTGCACTTTTAATATCTGTAACATACGTTTCTAAGCATAATTGGCTATACAAACTCTCTACTCTTCTTGCTACTTCCTCACTATCCGCTCCAATTACAATACGATCTCCATGAAAGAAATCATAAATACCTGAACCTTCACGCAAAAACTCTGGATTCGATACGATATGTACTGTATGCCTCCCTTTTAAATTCCCCTCAATCCATCCCTTCATTACATCATTTGTACCTACTGGAACTGTACTTTTCGTAACAACAATAATATCGTTCGTCGCATATAATCCAATATCGTTACAAGCACTCTGAATATACGTTAAATCCGCCGTCCCATCTAATAAAGGTGGTGTTCCAACTGCAATAAATATAAACTCTACATCATCAAATGCCTCTTCTTTATTTGATGTAAAAGTTAAAGCATTATTCTCATATGCATAATTTATTAATTCATGTAATCTAACTTCATAAATAGGTAAATCCCCTTGTTTTATCCGTTCAATTTTTTCATCATCTATATCAAAACATGTAACTGAATGCCCCAACTTTGCCAATCCTACTCCTGTAATCAATCCAACATATCCAGTACCTATTATCGTAATTTTCATTTCCTTTTCGCACAGGAATTTACAATAGAAAAGATATGAAATACAGAATTCTCCCTGTGCTTCCCCCTCTCACATTAAAAATGAGAAAACCCTTTTCCTTCTTCATTATATGAATTACTTCCCTCATTCTTTTTAAAGTTTTTGTAAAATTAAATGCACTATAATATAAAGTGAAACTTTAATCAGTGGGGCTTTTACGGGCAGTTGATCCCCACCTAACTTCTTTGCTTCGCTGAATTTTGAGGTGGGGGGCTTACTGCCCGTTAATGCGGGATAAAGTGAAACTTTAATTAGTAGGAATGGGGCTACTAGTTGACGCGAGATAAATTCCCACATTTTAACATGAAACTTACTCATTTCTACGTGTAACACTTATAATACTGAACTAAAAGTATTCACTATCGAAGAAAAAAAGGAAATGTCATATTCCAAAGTCCAGTACGATTAACCTTCTCATATGATGCAACATTCTATATACAATTGTCATATATTCTATCCGCTTCCATTAACCGTAAAGAGAAAAAAAGATTGAATTCTAATCTTTTTGTGATACCATATGTTATGAGCCTGTAAATAAACATCATAATTTTCAGATAAATATATTTTCAAAAAAAAAATTACGTTAGAATATAAAGGGTGGGGTATTAATGGACTCACAAGTGATTTATGCCATTTTGGCATCTTTCATCACTGTACTCGTCGTTACTCCTTTAGTTATTAAATTAGCTTTTAAAATAGGAGCGACAGATAAGCCAAACGCACGTAAAGTGCACCAAAAGATTATGCCACGTCTTGGCGGGTTAGCAATATTTATTGGTGTAGCTGTAGGATTTGTTGTCGGCGGCTTATATGAACAAAGAATGTTATCGATAACACTAGGTGCAATTATCATTGTAATCATCGGAATTTTAGATGATATGTACGAGTTATCTGCGAGAGTAAAATTCGGTGGACAACTGTTAGTTGCCATTATGATTGTAAAAAGTGGATTATTAGTGCAAGTATTATATATCCCATTCCTTGGGGATACTGAACTTGGATGGCTTGCTTATCCAATTACAGTATTTTGGCTTGTAGGTATTACGAATGCAATCAACTTAATTGACGGCTTAGATGGATTATCTGCTGGTATTTCATCTATCGTACTTGCAACGCTAGCATATATGGCCTTCACTAGCCCATGGGGTACTGGAACAGCTATTATCTTGCCACTCGCATTAATTATATTAGCAAGTACAATTGGATTTTTATTCTACAACTTCCATCCAGCAAAAATTTTCATGGGAGATACAGGGGCACTATTTTTAGGATACTGTATTTCTGTTATATCGTTACTTGGATTATACAAAAGTGTAACGTTATTCAGTTTTATCGTTCCAATTATCATTTTAGGTGTACCTATATTTGATACGATATTTGCAATCATCCGTCGTATCGTAAATAAAAAACCTATTTCAGCACCGGATAAATCGCATTTACATCACCGCTTACTTGCAATGGGATTCTCTCATCGCAAAACGGTACTAATTATATACGCATTCGGTATTTTCTTTAGTGTAAATGCCATTATTTTCACTAGTGCAACGTTATGGTTATCCATTATTCTTCTTTTCGCTTTGATTTTCTTCACAGAAATCATTGCCGAAATAATCGGGCTTGTACACGAACGTTACAAACCACTTATTTCCTTTTATAAAAAAGTGAAAAAACGCGAAGACTAATTGTAGTATAGCCTTTTCAATTATGAAATATTCAAATAGCATCCTTTAGGATGCTATTTTTTATTCCTTATTTTATATTTCCAAAATATAGATTGTTTGAGAGTTCCTCTATTGGAGAAAGATATACATAATAAGAAAAGTATCAAGTTTTTTTACATCTTGATTGTCAAACTGAGGGTGAATGTTATGATCAAGCGAATATTTCAATGTATTATTTTATTCTTAACAATTACTATGTACGCATCATCTAATACTGAAGCAACAACCGTTATTCCTGCTGAACATCATCCAAATACTGAAACGACCTCTCCTACACAAAAAATTGCGTACTTAACATTTGATGACGGGCCAAACAAATACACTACACAAATTTTAAACATCTTAAAAGAAAAGAACGGAAAAGCAACTTTCTTTGTTATTGGCGGAAAAGTGCCGCATTACAGAAAAACGATGCAACGATTAATTAAAGAAGGACATTATATCGGGCTCCATAGCATGTCACATGATGTAAAACGCCTTTACACTGGTGACCCTTCCACTTTAATTGCAGAAATGGAACAAACACAAAGTATTGTCCAGCAAGTTACGAAATTAAATACACATCTCGTTCGCGTTCCATATGGTAGTATGCCTTACTTAAAAAAGAATTACCGTGACGCACTTGTATCAGCCCAGTATAAAATGTGGGATTGGACAATCGATACTTATGACTGGAAAAGCTATGATAATCCTTCTGCCATACTCGAAAGAGTGCGTAATCAAAGTGATGAACAAGTCGAAGTTATTTTGATGCATGATTCGAGTGTGACCGTACAAATACTGCCAAAAGTAATTGATTATTTACAGTCACAAGGATACAAACTTCTTCCCTATAATCCATCTTCTCATCTCGAGGTAAATTTTTGGAAAGACACAAGATTGTAACAGCTTTAGTACTTCTAGACTAAAGCTGTTTTATTTTTCTCTTCCCACCCTTCCCATTTTTGTGTAAAATTTTAAATAGTGATGAAGTTTCGAGGTGAATGGAAATGAAACGAATAGATCTCATTTTTAATGCAATACAAGAAGGAAATTATACAGAAGGTGTAACCGCATCAGAACTCGCTACATTTCTACAACTAGATCGCGCCAATGTAAGTAGCGACTTAAACAAACTTGTAAAAGATAAACGGTTATTAAAAACAAATACGCGACCTGTTCGTTTTTACATAGAAACGAACACTTCGTTGGAAACGCATTCAAAAGACATAACTTCATTAGATACATTTGCAATTGAAAATACGAGCCTTAAAATCGCAATTGAAAAAGCGAAAGCTTCTATTCTCTACCCTCCAAACGGTATGCATACTTTACTACTAGGAGAAACAGGGGTCGGAAAGTCTATGTTTGCTTCTTTAATGCACGAATATGCAATTGAAGTTGAACAGCTTCCCAAAAATGCACCATTTATCGTATTTAACTGTGCTGATTACGCAAACAATCCACAACTACTACTTGGACAGTTATTTGGGATTAAAAAAGGAGCTTACACAGGTGCGAGTGATCAAAAAGGGTTAATTGAAAAAGCTCATGAAGGAATTCTCTTCTTAGATGAAGTACATCGTCTTCCTCCAGAGGGACAAGAAATGCTTTTCACCTTTATTGACCGCGGAGTATACCGCCGCCTTGGAGAAACAGAGAATGAGCGTAAAGCACAAGTATTAATCATTACTGCAACAACAGAAGAACCAAATTCCTTTTTATTAAAAACATTTACAAGACGTATACCGATGACTGTTACGCTTCCACCACTTCGTGAGCGTACACATAAAGAGCGCTTTGCTTTACTACAGCTATTTTTCACAAATGAAGCAATTCGTCTAAGGAAAGAAATTCACGTTAGCCCAAATGCAATGCGTGCTTTCGTCTTTTATAATTGTCCCAATAACATTGGTCAATTAAAAACAGATGTTCAAATTGCCTGTGCGAAAGCCTATTCTGATTTGGTCACAAAGAAACGTGATTCTGTCTATGTTTCAAGTACAGATTTACCTTGGTATATGAAAGAAGGGTTGTTCATTGAAAGGAAGAGCCGTCACTTATACCAAATACCAAATGAAACATTTGTATTTACAGGTGAGGAAGGTTGGAGTAATCATAAAACAGAAGATGAAAAACGCTCTTCTATTTACGATTATATTGACTATAAATACGAAGAACTTCAAGCCCGTGGTATTGAAGAGGAAGAATTAGAATTACTAATAGAAAATGATGTTCAAAGCTTTTTCGTACAATATTTTAACCAAATATCCAAAAAAACAAGCCATGAAAATGTTTTTAAAATTGTGGATCGTAATATCGTTTCCGTATGTGAAAAAATAGCGGAACTTGCTGAAAAGCATTTATCTAAGACGTTTGATGAAAAAGTATTTCTCGCTTTAAGTTTACATGTACAGACAACTCTACAACGTTTACAAAGCGGAAAACAAATACATCACCCACAATTAAATCAAATTCGTACGAAATATAAAGAAGCTTTTTCCGTAGCTATGCAATGCATTCAACTACTGGAGGAAGAATTACAAATAACAATGCCTATTGATGAAGCTGGCTTTTTAACAATGTTCTTCGTTGTTGATCCAATTCCTGCCTCACAAACAGAAGTAAAAGTATTAATATTAGCACACGGTAATGGCATCGCAACTGAAATGGCAAACGTTGCAAACGAACTTCTCGGCATTGAGGAAGTAACCGGTATTGATATGCCGTTACACGAATCACCGAAAGATTTCTTGGAACGTGTGAAAGTGTATATGAAAACACTACAAAATGTAAATGGGCTTCTCTTACTTGTCGATATGGGGTCACTTGCTTATATCGGTGACATATTAGAAACGGAGTTCAAAATCCCTGTACGTGTTCTCTCGATGACGAGCACACCACATGCACTAGAAGCAGCTCGAAAAGCTCAGCTCGGTTATTCATTAGATGCGCTGTATGAAACAGTAAAAAATTTAACACCATTTTACTTAAACGTACAAGAAGAAAAGAAAAAACCTCTCTCTCCAATGAAATCTGTTATTTTAACAGCTTGTTTAACTGGTGAAGGAAGTGCTTTAGCTATTCAAAAAATGTTAGAGAACTATTTACGATTTGATAAAGACTTAATTGAAATTATTCCGATTAGTATCGTCCATGAAAAAGATTTAACGAAAATGATCGAGAACATAAAAAAAGAGCGTAACATCATTTGTATCGTTACGAATTTCGATGTGCAAGTACCATGCTTAACATATCATTTCCAAGACATCGTAAACTACACAGCGATTCAGCCCATTCAAGAATTAATTACGTATGAAGAAACATATGCAAAAATGGCGGATATTCTTGAACAACAAATGCAACGTAACGATGGGGCATTACTGATCAAAACAATTCGTTACGCATTAAATACAATCCAAGAATTAATTTCCTTACAGCTAACTCCTGATAGCTTAATGGGTGTTATTCTGCATATGAGCTGTATGGTTGACCGTCTCCAAAAAGGAGAAAGCCTTCTCCCTCATCCTGATAAGGAGAAAAGGAGACAAGATGAATACTGGATGTATATGAAAGTAAAAAAAGCATTGCAACCAATTGAAAATACATTTGAAATACAAATACCAGATGACGAAGTATTTTACGTTATGGACTTCTTTATTAAAAATCAACCTGTTAAAAATTAATCGAGGCAGTTTTTAAAAATATCGACCGTAACGCGAGTTATATCAGCGATTATTGAAATATATCGGCGCAACTCAGATTATATCAGCGATTTTCAAAATATATCGATTTACCGACAATAATCGCTAAAACTGGCACCTTATATAATGAGAAAAGGCTGTTCCAACATATGGACAGCCTTTTCCTCTACTTCTTTACTTTTCTAACTCGCCCTCTTATTTCTCCTCTTTTTTGTGATTTCGTATGAACATTAACATATACATTTGCTTGAATAATTTCTTGAAGTAAATGTACAAATGATTTCCCTTGTAAAGGTCCCTCAAAATCCTCCACATTCACTACACCAGTAATACTTCCCTCGTTCAAGCTAATCCCTTGCTCCAGTGGACCATACAAATATAAAACAACAGGGCCAATTTGAGTAGACTTCCCTAAATGAATTTGACACGATGTAACCTTTTCTATATTTTTTAGTATTACTCTGTAATGCAATTTCGTTAAATCATCACTAAAAATAAACTCTGCTACCCCAAAAGCTTCTGTATTTACAGGAGGCACTTCCCTCTTACCTGTTAACCTGGCAAAGAAATGTGTTGTCATAAGGCATTCTCCTTATATAAATTTCCCAGCACTACTTCTACTACTTTATGGTTTAGACATAATCATTTATGACTTTTTCAATTTTAATTACAAAGAAAAGATTCACAAAATCTTTACATTAGATTTGTTCCTTTTGCTTTACCACTTCTTGTATAATGCACATAGCAAAAACATTCTAGGAGGTTATTTTGAAAAAAAACAAACACACCTTTCACACATTATTAGAGATTTTTCTCGTCTCATTTAAATTAGGACTTACTTCATTCGGCGGTCCTGTCGCTCATCTCGGCTATTTTCACCACGAATACGTGCAAAAAAGAAAATGGATGGATGAACGAAGCTATGGAGATTTAGTAGCGCTATGTCAATTCCTTCCTGGTCCTGCCAGCAGTCAAGTCGGTATGGGGGTTGGATTATTACGGGGCGGGCTTTTAGGAGCTATTATTTCATGGATTGGATTCACTTTACCGTCTGTCCTTGTTTTAGTTTTCTTCGCCTCATTCCTTAATCAGTTCGATCTTGGGAGTGCTGGCTGGATTCATGGACTAAAACTTGTAGCAGTCGCTATTGTCGCTCACGCCATATGGGGAATGGCGCAAAAGTTAACTCCAGATCGCAACCGTGCGACGATTGCGATTGTAACTGCCGCAATCGCCTTATTATGGCCAAGTAGCTGGACGCAAGTGATCCTCATTATAATATGTGGCTTTATCGGCTGGTTTTTATATCGCAACCAACCAATTAGCCAATCTCAACATATAAAAGTACCTATTCCAAAAAAGATAGCAGTTTCTTGTCTCGTCTTATTCTTTGGACTCTTACTACTGCTACCAATATTAAGACCGTTCTCTTATTATATCGCTTTATTTGATAGTTTCTATCGCTCTGGCGCACTTGTATTTGGAGGAGGACACGTCTTGCTGCCCCTTCTCGAAGGTGAGTTCGTACAAAACGGCATGATGACGAAAGAACAGTTCCTAGCTGGATACGGATTAACACAAGCAGTACCAGGACCACTATTTACATTCGCCTCTTATATAGGAGCAGTGTTAAACGGGACGATTGGGGCAATACTCGCAACAATTGCAATTTTCTTCCCTGCTTTCTTACTCGTTATTGGTGTTTTACCATTTTGGAACAGCGTGAGAAAAATATCATTCATACAAGGCGCACTACTTGGAGTCAATGCCGCTGTTGTCGGTATTTTAATTGCCGCTTTTTACGATCCCATTTGGACGAGTACAGTTATAAATGCTTCAGATTTCGTTTTCGCTTCGCTTCTTTTTTGCTTACTAGCTTTTTGGAAAACACCACCTTGGGTTATCGTTATACTCGGGGCATTTGGCGGATATGCTCTATCCATTTTATAAATAAAAAACGACGGCATGATGTAGCCGTCGTTTTTCTATTAAAACTTCACAAGCTCTATTCCTTCTGGTAATTCGCTCTCTGTTAAAATACGCAATTCCTTCACACGATCCATTACGTAAGAAGAACGCTTCACAAGCTCTGGATCAATATAAGCTGGATGAACCATAATTTCTACCGTTTGTTCACCTTGTACTCTTTCTTTTAACTTCACAAAGTAATCTTCCGTCACACCATCCGCATAAAAGTCACTGTAAAACACATCAGAAAATGGGCGCACCGCTCTATCTTCCTCACAACGACGAATCGGAACATTATATTTAGCCGCTAATCTCTCAAGAACATCATGTAAAATCGGTAAACCATGCACATGATGATGACTATCTAAATGAGTTGGTGTTAATCCGTAAGATAGGAATTTCTCAATTTGAGCAGTCCACTCTCTCTCAACTTCTTCTGGATTTATATTCCCTTCCCTTACGACACCTTGTTTATGAAACAATCCATCTGTCCCTACAAGTGATGGTACATTCTTTAAAAGTGGTTCTCCTGCTGTTAATACGAGGTGTACTCCTACTCCCAGCGTTTTATACTCTTTTGCTAAATGTACCGCATGCTCTGTCCCCGGCATATTCATCATCATCGTCGTTGAATTTACAATTCCATTTATATGTCCATCAATAATGCCGTAATTTGTACCTTCTGTAAGCCCGAAATCATCTGCATTTACGATTAATTGAATCACTTGAATCCCTCCTACTAATATAAGAAAAAAAGCGGGCTAAATAGCGCCGCTTTTTATTTCTCTACCTTTTTGAAGAATTGTGGAAGATATTCTTTATGTGCTTCCAACATTTCATCTAAAATTTGTTTTGCAACTTTATCTGATGGTACAAGTGGATTGATTGTCATAGCAAGCAGCGCCTTATGATAATCCCCTGTAACAGCAGCTTCAATTGTTGTGCGCTCAAATGATTTAATTTGTTGTACTAAGCCGCGAACTGGTACTGGAAGATCTCCGACCGCAATTGGTTTTGGACCTTCTTTCGTAATAATACAGTTCACTTCAACAGCAGAATCATGTGGTAAGCTTGCAATTGTTCCGTTGTTTCGTGTATTAACAGGCTGGATATCACCTTTATTATTGTAAATAGACGTAATTAAGCTACATGCTGCATCACTATAATAAGCGCCTCCACGTTTTTCTAATTGTGGTGGTTTAATATCTAAGTTCGGGTCTTTATATAACTCGAATAAATCATCTTCTAATTGTTTTACTACTTCTGCACGTGTACCTTTTTCAACCGAAGCTTCTTTCTCTTCTTCTAACATTTCACGTGTTTTGTAGTAGTAACGGTGGTATGGGCACGGAATTGCACGAAGGCCGCGAATAAAGTCTGGCTCCCAGTTAAGCGCTGCAATATTTTCCATCGTAATTTGCTTTTCCGGATCTGTTACAAGCTCTAACACACGATCCATTACACTTACGCCATCTAAATATACGTCTAGTCCGTATACCATGTGATTTAAACCTGCAAAATCAACGTGGACACGACTTGCATCTACTTCCAGTAATCTTGCAAGACCCATGCGAATTCCGATTGGAACGTTACATAGACCGACTACTCTTTGAATATTTGTATAACGAAGAACAGCTTCTGTTACCATACCTGCTGGGTTCGCAAAGTTAATTAACCATGCATTCGGACAAAGCTCCTCCATATCCTTACAAATATCTAAAATAACAGGAATCGTTCTCAGCGCTTTGAATAAACCACCAGGACCATTCGTTTCCTGACCGATTACATCATATTTTAACGGGATCGCTTCATCTTTTGCACGTGCTTCTAATAAACCAACGCGAAGCTGTGTTGTTACGAAGTCAGCATCCTTCAATGCCTCGCGGCGATCAAGTGTTAAATGTACCTCGATTGGTAAACCTGATTTTTTCACCATACGTTTCGCTAAGTTACCAACAATTTCTAACTTTTCTTTTCCTGCCTCAATATCTACTAACCAAATTTCACGAACAGGAAGCTCATCATAACGCTTAATAAATCCTTCAATTAACTCTGGTGTATAACTAGATCCACCGCCGATTGTAGCAATTTTAATTCCAGTCATGCTTTATTCCCCTTTCGCTTCAAGCTTTTTATAAAGATCGATAAACTCTGCTGCTAATTCTTTCACTGTAATCGCATTCATTAAATGATCTTGTGCGTGAATTAAAAGAACACTAACCTCTGTTTTTTCTCCTCTTGCTTCTGATTGTATGAGCTCTGTTTGGAAATGATGCGCTTCATTAATCGCTTCTTTCGCCTTTACCATCGCTTCATCTGCTTCTACCATTTTCCCCTGTTTGGCAAATTGAAGTGCCTCCATCGCAAAGCTTCGTGCGTTACCACTATTTAAAATCAATTGGAATGGAATTTGTTCTGCTGTAGTCATCATAATTACCGCCCTCTCTATAAGGTTCAACCGATTTAAATACCCCTTCAGTTTGAACATGTCTATTAAAGTATGAATTTATTAATGATAGTTTAGTGTTCATATAGATGTTTTTCATCTTTTTGAACATGATATAAAGGTAATTGTTCTCACAGGTATCGTTGTCTATGAGAACAATTACTATGTTACATAGGTACAGAGTTGTTATTTTCTTGTGCTGCTTTCTCAGTACGGATAACTGAACGATCGCATGCGACAACGAATGGGAAGTAAATCGCCATTGCAACAACAAAGTTGAATAATTGTAAAATCGCACCAGAAGGATGTAAACCTGTTACAAGATACCCACTAATAATTGGTGGAACGTTCCATGGAACCATCGCTACTGTTTTTGGTACCCATCCTAAGTAAATTGCTGTATAAGATGTAATAACTAACACAACAGGTGTTAATACGAACGGGATGAATAAAATTGGATTTAATACGATTGGTGTACCAAAGATTACTGGTTCGTTAATGTTAAATGCACCAGGTCCAATTGATAGACGAGATACACCGCGTAATTGTGCACTTTTCGCTACAATTAATACAACTACTAAAAACGCTAATGTTGCACCAGAACCACCAAGATATACGAAAGTATCAAAGAATGGTTTTGTAATAATGTTTGGAACATCAAATGCAGATGTTCCATCTTGGAATAACTTAATATTTTTCTCTAATGCTGGTAAATAAAGTGGCTCAATAATACCACCAACAATATTTGGACCATGTAAACCGAAGAACCAAAGTACATGTACTAATAACGCAATAAAGATTGCACTTGGTAACGTACCCGCTAAACCTTGTAATGGAACTTGTAATGTATTAAAGATATACTCATGAACACTTGTACCTGCTAGTTTTACTGCTAATTGAATACTTGCAATACCTGTTAAAATCACAAATGCTGGAACTAAAGCAGCGAAAGATTTCATTACTGCTGGTGGTACACCGTCAGGCATTTTAATTGTAATGTTTCTTTGAACAAAGAAGCGGAATATCTCCGTTACGAGTATGGAGACAATAAGTGAAACGAACAAACCCTGTGCGCCTGTCCAAAGCATATTTATTCCAGCTTCTTTTGGTGTTGTTGGTGTAAGAATAATTAATGCACCAAACGAAATAATACCTGCTGACAATCCATCAACACCGTAAGATTTTGCTAAGTTATAACTTATGGTAACCGCCACCATCAGAGCTAATACCCCGAAGGACCCTGTCCACATACCAGCACCAATTTGTGTCCAAGTTTCACCGAATAAATCTTTCATAAAATTTTGGAATGCTGGAATTGGTAAACCATTAACTAGTACTGCCATCGAACCAACTAAAATAAGTGGCATAACTGCAATAAATCCATCTCGGATCGCAGCTAAGTGACGTTGCGATCCGATTTTACCAGCAATCGGAACCATGTACTTCTCCATAAATGCAATAAACTTTTGCATTTTACTTCCCCCCTAATTATTTTTTAAGTGTTAATGCGTGATCTAAAACTGCTTCTCCATTCATCATGCCGTAGTGCATTGGATTGATAACGTCGATTCCAACGTTTCTCTCGTCAGCAAGCGTTTTCATTGAAGAAAGCATGTAACGAACTTGTGGTCCTAGTAATAACACATCTGCTTGATCGATATTCGTTTTTACTGCATCCCCAGATACAGCCCAAATCTTTCCTTCTAGACCGCGAGCTTTTGCAGCCGCTTCCATTTTTGTAACTAGTAAACTTGTAGACATCCCTGCTGAGCAACATAATAAAATATTCATTTGAAAATCCCCCTTGTGTAGTATAAAAAATTTATGTTTTATTTATTTTTCTTTACGCTATTTATTAATGCAATTAGCGTGCCAACTTTTTAAAACCACTAAAATCAGTGCTTTTTCGAGCATTTTCTTTGTGTGTTAACGCTTTCAATTAGTGTGTTACTCAAAAAACACACAGTGTGTTATAAAACAACACGCTTTTAACACATAACTGTATGAAAATAGATTAGTGTTTAGTTGTCTAGTTATGCCTAACATAAAAAAACACTAAAAAATTTTTTTATCGTAGAAATCTAGTAAAAAACAACATTTTCTTGAGCTCAGTCTTCTATCTATTCTATTGTCCAAGCAAACTCTACTAAATTACATAAAATAAAATAGAATAAAATAACACAATTCGAAAGGGGATTCCTATGCCAAAACATAGAAAACAAAGCAAAATAAAGATTTATAGAATAACAAGCTATAAAAAAGGTAAGCATTCTGAATTAGACTCTGACAAAATTAAACTAGAACAGCAGGAAACAGAAAATAAGCAAGACAAACATGGTAAACAGGAAAAACAAAATAAACAAGAACAGTTGGAACCCATAATAGAAACAAGTTCACACAACTTAGATGTATGGGATGAAATTTCTTTAAAAGAAATACAAGCTGGTGAACATACAAATTTATTTAAAGAAAAGAGTAATTACCAAAATATTAATTTAGTCCAAGTAAACGATGTTCGCTTATACTTGGACAAGCAACTACAATTCAGCTCCGTCGATGAGCAAATTTATCATGAAGCACTTGTACATCCAATTATGTCAAAAGTAATTGATCCAAAACGTGTTCTCATATTAGGCGGTGGCGATGGTCTTGCCCTGCGAGAAGTTTTAAAATATGAAACTGTACTACATGTAGACCTTGTTGACTTAGATGGATTGATGATTGATATGGCTCGTAATGTTCCAGAATTAGTTTCTTTAAACAAAAGTGCATTTTTTGATAATCGTGTAAATACACACGTATGCGATGCAAAAGAATTTCTAAATTCACCTTCATCTTTATACGATGTAATCATTATTGATTTTCCAGATCCAGCGACAGAGTTGTTAAGTACTTTATATACAAGCGAACTATTTGCTCGTATAGCTACATTCTTAACAAAAGATGGTGCTTTTGTCTGTCAATCTAATTCACCTGCTGATGCACCTCTAGTATATTGGAGTATCGGTAATACAATTGAACACGCTGGATTAACTGTGAAGAGTTATCATACAATAGTCCCTTCTTTCGGAACTGATTGGGGATTTCATATCGCTGCTAATTCTGCACATGTACTCGATCAAATTGAACAATTATATGTAGTACCAACTCCTCGAACATTGCCTTCTCTTCTTTTTCCTTTATTTCAATTTAAAGAAGAACATCTAGAACAACGCAACCTCGCTCTTTTAAATTCAGAATCGAACCTTATCCTACATCAATGCTACAAACAGGAAATGAAGTTTTGACGATATTATAGTAAGGAGTGTTGCCTATGGAATATTCTACTTTTGGCAAGCATATAATAGTAGATTTATGGGGAGTAGATTTTTCTCTACTAGATGATACGCACTTTTTAGAATATCATTTAGTTACAGCTGCAGATTGCTCTGGTGCCCATGTTTTAAACGTAAGTAAAAAAGAATTCCAGCCATATGGTGTTACTGTATTAGTGTTATTATCAGAAAGCCATCTTTCCATTCACACTTACCCGGAACAAAATTTTGCAGCTATTGACTGTTATACTTGCGGTACAACCGTTGAACCACAAATTGCGATTGATTATATCGTAAATATATTAAAACCGGAGCGGATGCATATAAAAAGATTAATTCGTGGTATAGGAGAAATTGTTACTGCCGATTAATTATAACTCTTACTCATCCGGAAAAAGGAGGTTTGTAAATACCATCAGTGGGATAAACATTCCACTGATGGTACAGGCATATACATAAAGTGAAACTTTAATTAGTGGGGGTTTTGTTCATCTCCCACTAATTATTAGTTGAACCAATCGGGCCTTTACGGACAGTTAAGCTCCCTCCTAACTTCCTTGCTCCAGCCACATTTTGAGGTGGGAGTTTTACTGCCCGTTAATGCGGGATAAAAAAACCTTGCATAAGCAAGGTTCATTCATCCACCGACATCTTCCTATATAACTCTACAAACTCACTCGCTAATTCTTTCACTGTAATTGCATTCATTAAATGATCTTGCGCGTGTACCATTAAAAGAGTAACTTCGGTCTTTTCGCCACCAGCCTCTTTCTGGATAAGCTCCGTTTGTACACGGTGCGCCTCTTTTAATTCCTCTAGCGCTTCTTGTAATTTAGCTTCTGCTTCTGTAAACTCCCCACGCTTCGCACAATCAATTGCTTCCATTGAACAACTTCTCGCGTTTCCTCCATGCAAAATTAAATGAAAAGCTTTCGTCTCTATCGTATCCATTTTACTTCTTTACTCCCCCTTTTCTTCTGCTACTTTTTGTTTATCCCATATTTTTAAGAACGGTAAATAAATGAAGAATGCAAGCGCAAAGTTGACGAGTTGTAAAACAACACCTGAAATTTTCCCACCCGATCCTAAATATCCACTGAAAAGAATAGGTGTCGTCCAAGGTACAGCCGCCCCACTCGGACGTGCGACCCATCCCCATTCCATTGCAAAGTAAGAAACAATTGTTAACACAACTGGAACCAATATAAATGGAATTAATAAAATTGGGTTCATTACAATTGGCATACCAAAAGTTACCATCTCATTAATATTAAATATACCAGGCGCGATTGACAATCTCCCTAAACTTTTTAATTGTTGACTTCGTGCAAATAGTAACATTCCGACAACTAGAGCCAGCGTTGCACCAGAACCGCCCATATAAATCCATAAGTCAAAAAACTGTGCCGTAATGGTATTTGGTACATCTTGCCCAGCTTGAAAAGCAACTCGATTTTGATCCATTAACGACAACCAAACAGGGCTCATTACACCACCAACAATAGTAGCACCATGAATTCCACAAGACCAAAGAACATGAACGAGAATAACTGCTATTATTGCGCCCCAAAGACTAGCACCAAGTACACTAAGTGGTTCCTGTAAAATTTGTCCTACAATATTATGGATACTGCCAAAAGAAGTATTTTCTATAATTAAGCGTAAAATCCAAATAACTGTTACAACAATAAAACCTGGAACAAGTGCCGCAAATGAACGCGTGACAGCTGGTGGAACTGTCTCTGGCATCTTTATAATTATCTTTTTTTGTACAATAAACCGATAAAGTTCAGTAGATATAAGTGCAATAATCATTGCTACAAATAACCCTTGGCTTCCCATTAATGCAGCTGGGATAACGCCTTCTACAAGTACACTCTCTTTTGTACTTGGTATAATATATGCAACTTGAAATGGAGTCGCAAGTAAAAACGTCACAAGCGACAATGCCCCGGATGCTAAAGCATCCACTTTATAATACTCTCCAAGCCTGTAAGCGATTCCAAAAACAGCTATTAAAGCCATTATATTAAAAGTTGCACTAACTGGATACCCTAAAGCTCTCTGCCAATTCTCACCAAACAAACCTGCCATAAACTCGTTATATCCCGGTATCGGCAGTGCACTAATAATGAGGAAAAACGATCCAATAATTAAGAAAGGCATCGTTAAAATAATTCCATCTCGAATTGCTTGTAAATGCCTCTGCTCTGCAACCTTCCCTGCCACCGGCATCACATACTTCTCTAAAAACCGTATCATCTATCCCACTCTCCTCATGGTTTCATTGACAAAGCTGCTTGCAAGATAGCTTCTCCATTACAAAGTCCGTAATGGACGGATTGAATAACATCAACAGGTACCCCTTTCTCCTTACATAATTCTTTCATTTTCGGTAATAAATAACGTACTTGCGGTCCAAGTAAAAGGACATCAGCTTTATCAATATGACTATTCACTTCAGAACCTGATACTGCCCAGATTTTCACTTCTATCCCTCTTGCCTCTGCTGCTTTCTCCATCTTTGTAACAATCAAACTGGAAGACATTCCCGCTGCACAGCAAAGCAAAATATTCATTCCGCTTCCCTCCCCCTTTTTCTAAACCTAAGTTATGGTGCATCCCCTGCCACCACTAGGTTACAAATATATATGTCTAGATTTCCTGCTGTATGCCGAGCTTAAAAACAAAAATTTCTTGGTTTTCACGCTATTCCATTTATCCGTATTCTCCTAGTAAAGAGGACTCTAACTCGCTATAATGATTCAGTATGATTTTTTAATTGATAGGAGGATATATTTATGAAGGCATATCGCTTTCCACTTATTTTATTATCTTCTATCCTAATTGGTGGTTTCATTGGTTATTTCATGGGTGCCGATGCAGTTGCTTTAAAGCCGCTTGGTGATATTTTCTTAAACTTAATGTTTACGATTGTTGTACCTCTAGTGTTCTTTAGCATCGCATCGTCTATTGCTAATATGGATGGATTAAAACGTTTCGGTAAAATTATGTCTAGTATGGCTGGGACTTTCTTATTTACAAGTATTTTAGCTGCTATTTTTATGATTATTGTCGTGAAAGTATTCCCGCCAGCACAAGGTGTTGTACTAGAACTAACACAACCTGACAAAGCCGGCAAAGCTGTTAGTGTTGCAGATCAAATCGTCGGTATTTTAACAGTATCTGACTTCTCGAAGTTACTATCTCGTGAAAATATGTTAGCTCTTATTTTCTTCTCTATCTTAATGGGGATTGCAACTTCAGCAGTTGGCGAAAAAGGAAAGCCATTCGCTACATTCCTACAAGCTGGTGCAGAAATTTCAATGAAAGTTGTATCTTTCATTATGTACTATGCTCCAATCGGACTTGCTGCTTACTTCGCAGCATTAGTTGGTGAATTCGGACCACAACTTCTTGGAACTTACTTCCGAGCAGCAATGGTATACTATCCAGCTTCTCTTATCTACTTCTTTGTATTCTTCACGTTCTATGCATACCTTGCAGGTCGCAAACAAGGTGTACAAGTATTTTGGAAGAACATGGTCTCTCCTACAGTTACATCACTTGCAACTTGTAGTAGTGCCGCAAGTATTCCAGCGAACTTAGAAGCAACGAAGAAAATGGGTATTTCTTCAGACGTTCGTGAAACAGTTGTCCTTCTTGGATCTACACTTCATAAAGATGGATCTGTTTTAGGCGGCGTATTAAAAATTGCTTTCTTATTCGGTATTTTCAACATGGAATTCGAAGGACCGAAAACATTAGCAATCGCACTTGTTGTTTCTTTATTAGTAGGAACAGTAATGGGTGCTATTCCAGGCGGTGGTATGATTGGTGAAATGTTAATCGTATCTCTATACGGTTTCCCGCCAGAAGCATTGCCAATTATTGCAGCAATTAGTACAATCATTGATCCACCTGCAACGATGTTAAACGTAACAGCAGATAACGCTTGTGCGGTAATGACAGCTCGCCTTGTAGAAGGTAAGAATTGGATCAAAAACAAATTTGCTTAATAGATAGAAAGAGGATGCTCGTTTAGAGCATCCTCTTTTTGTCGTTATTTGTTGATAAGTTGATATCTCCTCTCGCCACAAATTTGTTACAATCTTCACAAATATTCCACATCCATTATCCATTCTCCGTACTATAATCATGTATGGAAAAGGAGATGGAAATAATGACTCAAAGCGCACCAGAATTTAAAGTTTTGCAAAGCATTGCATTTCTCGCTGTTGTTTTGCAAAGTTCCTTATTATATACAATGAATCAAGGAAATGTCTTACTTGAGCAATCTCTCATTATGGGCATGCTATTCAACCTTGCAAAATTCTCAGCACCAGCATTCATATTTATCGTTGGATTTCACTTAATTCGGCACTATACGAAGCAATTAGTATATAAAGAATATATTTCTGAAAAAGCGACACACTTACTCATTCCTTATTTCTTTTGGTCTATTCTTTACCTATTAACAACAAACGATCTTATTACATTACAAAGTGGAATAAAAAGTTTATTACTCGGAACAGCCGCGCCCCATCTTTGGTACGTTATTATGATGTTCCAAATTCACTTATTGTTCCCTTTACTATGCACACTTTTTTATTGGTTTCAAAAACGAACAGAAAATAAAAAAGACATATATAAATATATGACCTTTTTCGCGTGCCTATATTTTCTATTAATGTGGTTCTCTTCTCACTATATTTTTAATGGAGAAAAATTAACAAGTTCAACAATTTTACATTATACAGATCGATCATTTCTATTCTACTCATTCTATTTCGTTATGGGTGGCATTGCCGCTGTAGCACTAAAAACTTGGCGTCTATTCGTCATGAAACATATCCCGCTTATAACAATATTATTTTTCATCTTATTTTTATTCATCAATTATGAGTTGTTTAGTTTTCACGGAGCAAACTCTATTCATTTAACTGTTTCTACCTATTTAAAACCATCTATGTTTTTATATATCGTATGCGAAATTATCATACTGTATGTGTTATCTATTATGATAGTACAGCGTCGTGGTTTCTTATATAAAACGTTACGTTTCATTGGAAATTACACGTATGGTGCTTATTTAGCTCACTTATTCTTCTTGCAACTATGCACAAAGTTTCTTTCTTTATTCACACTGCAAGAAAATACTATATTATATAGCCTATTACTATTTGTGTTAACGGCTATTATCTCTATTTCAACAATGGTCATTTGTAGCACAATACCATTTCATACTTGGATTACAGGGCCTTCTCCTACAACAAAGATGAAATGGACGAAGGTTGTATTCCGAAAAAATCATAAAAAACTATTCAAGCCATATATTTGATATAATGATACGCATATAAAAAGAAAGCGAGAGACACCTATGATTAATCAAGTTGGACAAATTATGCTATATGTAAATAACCAAGACGAAACAGTACAATTTTGGACAGAAAAAGTAGGGTTCCAAATCATTGCGGAAGAAAATAACGGAAACGGATTCCGCTGGATTGAAATTGCACCGGCGAAAGAAGCAGGAACAAGCATCGTCCTTCACGATAAAGCGTTAATCGCGAAGATGCAACCTGAACTAAACCTTAATACGCCTTCCCTTATGTTCTTCTCAAATGACTTAGACCGTCTATATAAAGATCTTTCTGAGAAAAATGTCACAGTTGGACAGGTTGTAGATTTACCTACTGGTAGAGCATTCAACTTTGCTGATAATGAAAATAATTACTTTGCAGTAATGGAACGTAAATAAAAAAGAAGCTATCCGAAAAAATCGGATAGCTTCTTTCATTTTAAGAAACTTGTTCTACATTCGTTTCTCTATGCTGTATATGGCTCGTAATCCAAGCAATTCCACCGGCAACAACGAGATAACATAACAATATTAAAATTTGCATTTGTAATTGCGACCAATCTCCTAAAGAGATAACATCTTGTAATCCTCTAAGAGAATGAGACATTGGGAGAAACTGTCCAATTTTGCTAAGAACAGCTATGTTTAATTCTCCTGGGAAAGTACCTCCGCTCGTCGCTAATTGCAGGACAAGAAGGGTTACCGCTAAGAACTTTCCAACAAGACCAAATACTGTTACTAACATAAGAATAAATGTCATGAACGTAAAGGAAATAACAATACTTGATAAAACAAAGAGTGGCACACTGGCAACTGCTAATTTCATAACACCTAGCACAACTACATCTACGAGTAGCGCTTGAATAAATCCAATTAAATATACCAATCCTAGTTTATTAATAAAATGTACCGTTCCGCTTACCTTCATATTTTGTCTGCGGCCAAGAGGTAAAATATTCGATGCCATAATTCCGCCAACATAAAATGCAAGTGATAAGAAATATGGCGCAATGCCTGAACCGTAGTTAGGAACGTCAGAAACTGTTGACTTCACTAACTGAACTGGCTCTGAGAACATCGTATTACGTGCATCATCATTACGAACATCCGCTATCTTCTCTGCGCCCTCTCCCAATTTCGTAGAAAGTTCTTTCGCACCATCATCCAGTTTAACAAGTCCATTTGTTAATTTACCAGCACCGTTATTCAGCTCCGTTCCACCACTCGCAAGCTGGTTTACACCTTCTTGCAGGGATGTAAATCCATTTCCCCACTTCGTAAATCCATCAGCCAAATTCGAAGCACCATCTGCTATCTTTTGCGTTCCAGCAGTAGCTTCATTTAACTTAACTCCGAATGTATTTATGCCTTCTTCAATCTTATGTTGACCGTCAGTAAGCTTCTTCGCACCTTGTGTCAATTGTTGTTGGCTATTATTTAAAGTACTTGTTGCTTTAGCTAGTCCATTAGACGTAGCAACAATTTTTTGAAAAGCGGGATCTTGCTGCACTTCTGGATGATTTTTCACGTACTCTTCTAATTGTTGTTTTACACTATTTGCCGCATTGTCCGCTTTCGCTTGCCCTTCAGCAAGTTTTTCATTTCCATTCACCCATTCATTTGTACCAGCACTTAATTCACTAATTCCTGATTGTAACGTTTTTTCACCTTGTGCTAGTAATTCCATACCACTATGAAGTGATGTCGCTCCTTGACTCAGCTCATTTGCTCCCCCGGTTAAAGCAGATTGACTGGATGCAAGCTTTTCACTTCCTTCTTTCAATTTCGATGTCCCATTACTTAAACGATCAATACCATCCGCAAGCTGATTCGCTCCATTTTTTGCATCGGTCGTTCCTTCATGTAACTTCTCAGCACCATTACTTGCATCACTCAATCCTTGTGCCAAATCTTGAAACTTTGAAAAGACACCTTCTGTATAAGATTTCGTAATACTATTTGAGATTTTTGTTTTCATATTTTCAACAGCTGTCGTTCCAATTTGAGCTGCTACAAAGTTTTTACCTGGATTTACTTTGTACTGTAACTTTGCTGGCTCTGGTTTCTCATCCATAAGTGTACTTACCTTTTTAGAGAAATTCTCTGGAATCGTAACAACCATATAATATTTATCTTCTTTTAACCCTTCATCAGCATTTTTTTCTGATACGAAATGAAAAGCCAATTCCTTATTCTCTTTTAAATTTTTAACAAAATCGTCTCCTGCATGAATTGTTTTTTCATCCATCACAGCACCCTTATCTAAATTCACAACTGCAACAGGTAATTTATCTAATTTTCCGTACGGATCCCAATATCCAGCCAAGAAGAATCCTGAATAAATTAACGGAACGATTAATAAAAAAATTAAAGCGATACGTCCATGTTTATGGTGCCACATCGCTTTCCAATCTTTAAATATAAGTTGAATTCCTTTCATGAAACATACTCCTTCTCCTAATTTCAAACCATTACAATGGTTTAACAGATTTACTATACACGTCACTTTCCATACTGTATAATACATCTTTAATTATCAATTCATTCCTTTTGGTCTATAGAAAGGAGATTCGAAATGGAACTGCTCCAGTTAAAATACTTTCAGACAGTTGCACGACTAGAACATATGACAAAGGCAGCTGAAGAATTGCATATCGCGCAACCTTCACTCAGCAAAACAATCGCTAGACTCGAAAAGGATTTAGGCGTCCCTTTATTTGATCGCCAAGGCCGACAGATTACTTTAAATTCTTTCGGAAAAGTATTTTTAAAACGGGTAGAACGTATTTTTCATGAATTAAGTGAAGGGGAACGAGAAATTAAAGATTTAGCCGAATTACAACAAGGCTCTATTACAATGGCCGTTTCTATTCCAAGAATATTACCAGAACTACTAGGTTCTTTTTTACGAGAACATCCTAATGTTCGATTCCAGCAATTTCTTGCGTCTACTCCTTCTATGAAACGACAACTGGAAAATATGGAAATTGACTTTTGTCTTTCCTCTGTACCAGTTGAAGGAGAAGAAATTGTTTGGGAACCACTTATTACAGAAGAAATTTTCTTAGTCGTTCCTTCAGGCCATCGGTTATCAAACCGCGAAAGTATCCACCTGCATGAAGTAAAAGACGAACCGTTTATTAGTATGAATACTGGCTATGGATTTCGGCACTTAACGGATGAATTTTGTAAAGAAGCTGGTTTCACTCCGCATATTGCTTTTGAAGTCGATGAACCGACAGTGATTAGCGACCTCATTAAGCAAGGTCTCGGCATCGCTTTTGTTCCAAATTTAACTTTATTAAAAAACTCTACTTTAGCAGCAAACAAGTTGCGTATTATTGAACCCGCTTGTAAGCGAACCATCGGATTAAGTTGGTCAAAAAAACGATACTTATCAAAAACAGCTCAGCAATTCCGTGAATTCGTGATTGACTACTTCTCTAATATTAGGACGCAAAATTATATCAACCAATAAAAGGTGCCACCCTCATATGGTGGCACCTTTTATTGTTCACTCTTTTTTAATTCCATTTCAGCTAAAAGTGGTAGTACATTATCAAAAATATGCGTATTATTATTTTCACCTGTTACATATCCACCATAATATCTACTAAATACGTTGTCATTTCGGAATGTGGACATATGATCATACAATTCCTTCGCAAACTTTGTATCACCTGTTTGTAGTACGTACAAAATCGTTAGTCCATACGCGGCTGGCGATTCATAATTCACAGTTTGTTTTCCCGTTTCTAAATTGTAACGACCGTATAGCTTTCCATCCTCCTGGAATCTCTTCTTTATAAATTCCAAATAAGCAGCTGATGAAAGACCACCTAAACTTCGATGATATGCAACGTATGATTGGTCAATAAGATTCACTTCTTTATCGTACGTAAATGTACCATCTTCTTTATATTCTTTTGGGAATGCCCAGCCATGCCTTGGATAATCCGCTAAAAATTGAACGATTTCCTGATATTGCTGAGCAGAAACTTTACCGTACTTCTTCATATAAGAGAATGCACGCGGATTTATGTATGATGTTGTTACAAAATTATTTTGTTTCCCTGCATCTGCGTCATAATAATCAACATAATAATTATCTTTTTTATTATAACGAAGTACAGCATCACTTAATTGATCGGCAAGGTTTTTATAACGCTCTTCCTTATACATTTCATAAGCACGATATAATTGTTCTATAATACGAAGATCATCTATAAGTGCATTTGTAGCTGACTGCCTCTCTCCCTTTTCAGAGAGTTTCCATAAAACGATATGATTCTTATATACGAAATTATCTTGAATAACCTTTACTTGCTCATCAAATAACGCCTGGTCATCTTTATCAAGTGTATATTGTAACCATAATCCCGCCGATTCTGATAAAGCTTCACGTCCCTTTGCTTCACCCGTACCTGCCTTAGTATCTACTAAACGATACGTGGCAAGCGTTCCATTTTCATTCACCATATGTCTTAAAATAAAATTTTCTGTACGGTTTCCTTGTAAAGCTGACCAAAATACAATTCCACCTAAAGCGATTAAGAAGATAACTCCAATCCCTATATATAAACGTTTCCGCAATCTTTTCACCTCCCTAGTAAGGCTAACCTTAATTTTATCAGAACATACATAAATTTAAAAAAGACAATCTATTAGATTGTCTCCCCCATTTCTATCCCCCACAAACCTCTTTAGAAGGTTTATATAGCGATTGTACAAGTCGATCATATTCACGACGTGTAATTTCTTTATTATATAGCTTCAATAATAAATCTCTATGCTCTTTTGAAAATGCCATCTTTTTAATGACTTCAGGATACATAAAACACCCTCTCCATTTCACATAAACTTCTTTTTCGAAAAACAGAACTTATGTTCGCATAAAAGATTATAAAAGATTCCTGCGCAAAAAACAAACAAAATATAAGCAACTACTTATTTCTTTCTATTCAAAATATTACAACATTATATTATCATATTCACTTTTTAAATACATATATATTTTTGGTAGTTTTTTTGAATAAATCTTCCAATTCAATCAGAAAATAATGGCAAAAAAGAAGAGGAGTTTACATATGGATACGGTAACATTAGCAAGAGCATTTTTTGGTTCTTCATTAGCATTCCACATTATCTTTGCAACACTTGGCGTTGGACTTTCATTGATGATTTTTATAAGCGAAATACTCTATCACTGGAAGAAAGACTCCGACTATGCCATTATGGCGAAAAGATGGACAAAGGCGTTTGCTATTCTTCTCGGTGTAGCAATTCCAACTGGAACAATTGTCGGTGTGCAAATCTCACTTCTTTGGCCTGGTTTTGCCAAAATTGTTGGGCAAGTTATTTCTGTTCCCTTCCAAATTGAGATTTTTGCCTTCTTTTTGGAGGCTTTATTCATGTCGATTTACGTATATGCAGCCGATAAACTTCCTCCATTTATGAGATTAATCTCGCTATTTTTCGTCATGCTTGGTGCCACGGCATCCGCCGTTCTTATTACATCAGCAAATACATGGATGAATACACCAGCAGGATTTTCAATGAATCCAGATGGATCTGTTTTTAACGTTGATCCTTGGAAAGCTTTCTTTAATCCGAGTTTTGGCACAAGTGCATTCCATGTCGTTATTACGGCTTATGCAACTGGTGCGGCTGTCATTGCTTCTATCGCTGGATTTAAATTATTGAAGAAAAATTTAAGTACACGTGAAATTGCTTATCATAAAAAGGGGCTACTATTAGGGCTTGTCGTGACATTTATTACAGGCGCTACGATGTGGCTTTCAGGGCACGAATCGGCAATCGCCCTACATAAACACTCACCTGAAAAACTTGCATCTGCTGAAGCTTTATTTGAAACGACATCACACGCACCGCTATCCATTGGCGGGATTGTGGATCCTAATACGCTTGAACTAAACTATGCACTTGAAATTCCAAACATGCTTAGCTTATTAGTGGGACTAGACCCTAGCACTGTCGTAAAAGGTCTAAATGAATTCCCACAAGAAACATGGCCACCATTTTATACACATACACTGTTCAACTTAATGGTCGGCACTGCTGCGTTTACCTTTGCAGTTGCAGCAATTGCTCTCTTATATTGGTACTTCGTTTACCGAAAAAAGGGGACAGAACTACCGAAGTGGCTACTTTGGGGGGCTGCCGCATGCGGACCAATTATGATGCTCGGTATTGAATTCGGATGGATTTTCAGTTGTAGCGGTCGTCAGCCATGGACAATTTATGGTATGCAACGTACAGTCGATGCTTCTACTCGCGCTGATTTCGTCGGTCCTTTATTTGTTTTATTCATCATTTTATATATTGGACTCGCTATTTTAACAGTCTTTGTTCTACGGACATTCTTTAGAAGACATCCATTAAAGAATGATTTACAACACCAAGGAGGCGATTCTCGTGCATGAGGAAAGTATTGCAATCATCATCTTATGGGCCCTTATTTTCGTATACAGTATATTAGGGTCCATCGATTTTGGAGCTGGTTTTTGGGGCATGGTATACGCAAAACATCCAACGCTCGCTGCCAAACTTGCCAATCGGTACTTATCACCAACTTGGGAAGTAACAAATACGTTTCTCGTTTTCGTCGTTGTCGCATTTCTCGGCTTCTTTCCGAAAGCGGCCTTTACTCTTGCAACCGTTATGTTCGTACCAGTTATGTTAATTTTAGTACTCGTTGCAGTACGTAGTACATTTATGGTATTTGCTTACTCCTTGCCAAAATATCAGTACCTTCTTCGGGTTATTTCAGGTATTACTGGTCTCTTAATTCCAGCACTATTAATTACCGTTTTACCCGTTACAGAGGGAGCGTATATTACAATGTCTGAAGGAAGAGAAGTACTCCTGTATGGAAAACTTCTTTCTAGCCCGGTTATCTATTGTTATATGCTCTTCGGACTAACGTCTGAACTATTTCTCTCCTCTCTCTTTCTTGCTGATTTTGCGAGAGAGCAAGGTTCAGAAGATGCATACAAACTTTATAGAAGGAATGCCATCATACTTGGCCCTGCAACACTTGTTACGGCGATTATCGCTCTCGTTGTAATGGATCCAGAAACACATTGGCTTATGCAAGGATTAATAAAGCAATTCCCATGGTTTACAGTTTCTATTGTTCTATTCGTTATCGGATACTCGTCCCTTTGGTGGACAAACAAGAAGTATAACACACTAGGATTCCCTCGCATTGCTGTTTTAGCTGTCGTCGCTCAATATGCATTTGCAAGCTATGCTTACGGGGTCGCGCATTTACCGTATATTATTTATCCTGACGTAACTGTATTTACAAGCTTTACAACGAAAGAAACGTTCTATGCACTGCTCATTCTATACGCAATTGGGATTGCAATTTTATTACCAGGATTTATTTTCTTCTGGAATTTATTCTTGAAGGATCGTACTTTTTTGAAGGAAAAATAATATAGCCTTGGAGTCTGTTCCAAAAGGTATTTTGGGATAGACTCCTCTTATTATATTTTGTCGTTAAGTCGATATATTTTAAAAATTTCCGATATAAATCTCATTTCCTACCTTACTACCCAATCGATTTATAGACTCCTATCACAATAGTTATTTCACTACTAGTGACACTTGTCCTTTAGCATGAAAAACACATATTCGCTTCATCTCGTTATACGTCTAGTTCTTCTTATTTTTTGCTGAATATACTACCAATATAAACTTGAGACAAGCTACATCTGTTTAAGGGAAAATAGAAAGGTAGGCAAAATATGAGCATTGAAATATGGATTACTATTATTGTATTCTTCTTAACAATGATTGTTATCTTTTGGCGGCCTCGAGGTTTAAATGAGGCGTGGCCAGCAGCAATCGGTGCTGGCATTATCCTAATTACTGGACTTGTGTCAAAACCAGACGTCATAGATATTGTTAGTAAAATAGGAGGAGCCTCCATAACAATATTAGCGACTATTGTTATGGCAGTTATATTAGAAAGCTTCGGCTTCTTCCATTGGTCCGCAGCGAAACTAGCAAATTTAGCAAAAGGGTCCGGTCACCGTTTATATTGGTATATTCAATTACTATGTTTTCTTATGACTCTTTTATTTAATAACGACGGCAGTATTTTAATTACAACTCCAATTTTAATTCTTCTTCTAAAAAACCTTCAATTAAAACCACATCAACAAATTCCTTATTTATTAAGTGGCGCTTTAATCGCTACTGCGTCTAGTGCACCAATTGGTGTAAGTAATATCGTAAACTTAATTGCATTAAATATCGTTAATATGACTCTTTATATGCATACTGCTATGATGTTTGTACCTGCAACATTAGGCTTATTATTTATGTCATGGCTCATGTATACAGTTTTGAAGAAAAAACTTCCGAAAAAATTACCTGTTTCTTCATATGATATTGAAGAAATTTTTTTCACGAAAAACTTCCATCCACTAAAAGGAAATAATTCTGTTGATACGAAACAAAAACGGACAAGATTCATGTTAAAAGTATTAGGTTTTGTCTTCCTTATGCGCTGTCTTCTATTCGTTGCATCCTTCTTATCCATACCAATTGAAATCGTTGCGGTACTCGGTTCACTCGTTCTTCTCATTTGGAGATGGTACTACTTACGAACAAATCCTGTCGACATTTTGAAAAAGACACCGTGGCACATTTTAATTTTCGCCTTCTCTATGTACGTCATTATTTACGGACTCCACAACGCAGGATTAACAGCTGCACTTGTACAATGGCTCGAGCCAGTTGTGAATCAGCATCTACTCTATGCTAGCTTTGCGATGGGCGGACTTGTATCCATCCTCTCTAACGTCTTCAATAACCATCCTGCCCTTATGATTGGTACGATCACATTAACAGAAATGGGACTAGATCCAGTCACATTAAAAACAATCTATCTCGCAAACATCATTGGTAGTGACATCGGTTCACTATTACTACCAATTGGTACGCTAGCTTCACTCATTTGGATGTATATTCTGAAACAAAACAAAATTAAAGTAAAATGGAAAGACTATTTAAGTGTATCCCTTATCGTTATCCCGCTCACAACAGTCGTCACACTATTCCTCTTATTCTACTGGGTACACCTCTTCTTTGCCCTATAAACAACAGAATCCCCATTTGCTACCGTCTTAGCAAATGGGGATTCTTCTATAATAAAGTTAGGTACTACAGTGTGATCAATCAAGTAAAGAGGTGTAACGTGTTATTGATATAAATGACTACCAGCTTCTTTAAATTCTTCTGCTTTCTCTTTCATTCCTTTTTCAATTGCTTCTGTCGTTTCTAAATCATTTTCTTTTGCATATTCACGAATATCATGTGAAATTCTCATACTACAAAACTTCGGTCCACACATTGAACAGAAGTGAGCTGTCTTTGCCCCTTCTGCAGGCAACGTTTCATCGTGATATTCCATCGCACGTTCAGGATCTAAAGATAGATTAAATTGATCGCGCCAACGGAATTCGAAGCGTGCTTTTGAAAGTGCATCATCACGCTGATGAGCCGTTTTATGTCCTTTCGCAAGATCAGCCGCATGCGCTGCAATTTTGTACGTAATAACACCCGTGCGTACATCATCTTTATTCGGTAAACCTAAATGTTCTTTCGGCGTTACATAACAAAGCATCGCCGTTCCAAACCAACCGATCATCGCAGCTCCAATCGCCGATGTAATATGGTCATAACCTGGTGCAATATCTGTTGTTAGTGGCCCAAGTGTGTAAAACGGCGCGCCCTGACAAATATCAAGCTCTTTCTCCATATTCTCTTTAATTAAGTGCATCGGTACGTGTCCAGGTCCTTCGATCATAACTTGCACATCATGTTTCCAAGCAATTTTGGTTAATTCACCAAGTGTTTCAAGCTCAGAAAACTGTGCTTCATCATTTGCATCTGCAATAGACCCTGGACGTAATCCATCTCCAAGAGAGAACGAAACATCGTACTGTTTCATAATTTCACAAATCTCTTCAAAATGAGTATATAGGAAGTTTTCTTTATGATGGAATAAACACCACTGCGCCATAATCGAACCACCGCGTGAAACGATACCTGTCGTACGCTTTGCCGTGATTGGAATGTAACGAAGCAATACACCAGCGTGAATCGTAAAGTAATCAACGCCTTGCTCCGCCTGCTCAATTAACGTATCACGATATACTTCCCACGTTAAATCTTCTGCAATTCCGTTTACTTTTTCCAGCGCTTGATAGATCGGTACAGTTCCAACTGGTACAGGCGCGTTACGAATAATCCACTCACGCGTCGTATGAATATTTTTACCTGTAGATAAATCCATAATCGTATCTGCACCCCAGCGAGTAGCCCACGTCATCTTCTCTACTTCTTCTGCAATAGAAGAAGATACAGCAGAGTTTCCGATATTTGCATTGACCTTCACATGGAAGTTACGCCCGATAATCATCGGTTCAGCTTCTGGATGATTAATATTCGCTGGTAAAATAGCGCGGCCTTCTGCGATTTCCTTACGAACAAACTCCGGCTCTACCCCTTCACGAATCGCAACGTATTCCATCTCAGACGTAATAATGCCATTACGTGCATAGTGCATTTGCGTAACATTTGCACCTTGCTTTGCTCTAAGCGGCTTACGATCCATTTGCGGGAAAACAGGTGTATGCTTCGAAGCTACTTTCACACCGTCATCCTCTGGTTTCACTTCACGCCCTTCGTATGCTTCTACATCACCACGCCCCATAATCCAAGAGTGGCGCGGCGTTGGAATGCCTTTTTCCAGCTCGACCTTATACGCAGGATCTGTATAAGGACCGCTCGTATCATACACACGGATTGGTGGATTTGGGACGCCATTCGTTTCGCTTTGTTCAATCTCACGCATCGGTACTTTCATGCCTTCTCGTGGTCCATCCACATATACTTTCTTACTCCCTGGTAAACTCGATTTCAATTCAATTTGCTCAGCTGAAACAGATTGTTTCATAATTTTTGTTGCCCCCCTGTTCGTGACAAGGACGAGATATGGCCAGCGCATGCCAAAATAAAAAGAGCCAGGTCCATAAAAAAATAAGGACCTGGCTCATAAAGACATCATTATGTAAAGCCGTTAACTTCCCTACGCTGGTACGAGCCAGATCAGGTCCAAAGGGTTAAGAAGTTCACGCGCTTCTCTCTCAGCCTACGCATACGTTAGGCACCCCTAGTTTATCACTGATTTAATTTTCAATACTTTCCCATCATACACTATAATCTGAAAAATTCAAAGTTTATTTCTTTTGTTTTTTATGGAATCATCCACGTTAAATAATACGCCTGCACATACGTCATAATACCAACAATAATTACGAAGAATAAGCTATGCTTCACTGTAAAACGGAACAAATCCGATTCTTTTCCAGCAAGACCAACCGCCGCACAAGCAATCGCAATCGACTGCGGAGAAATCATTTTACCTGTTACACCGCCTGTTGTATTTGCTGCAACGAGAAGCACTTCAGATACGCCGACTTGCTGCGCTGTAATGGCTTGTAAATTTGAGAATAATGCATTCGCTGACGTATCAGACCCTGTTAGGAATACGCCAATCCAGCCTAAGAATGGTGAGAAGAACGGGAATAGTCCACCAGTTCCGGCTAATGCTAACGCTAACGTGGAAGATAGACCAGAATAGTTTGCGATAAATGCAAACCCTAGTACGAATCCAATAGATAGAATTGGCATTTTTAATTCACTTAACGTTTCTTTAAATGTCACTACTGCATCTTTTACATTCATTTTCAAAATAAACATGGAAATGATACAAGCAATTAAAATCGCTGTTCCGGTTGCCGATAATACATCAAACTTCAGAATTGCCTCGTAAGGCGTTGGTTTATTTACAATTGGCTCTGCTTTCATTACTAAATTATGCAGACCTGGAATTTCAAACTTAAATACAAGACTTTCTAAAGCCCCTCCTGGAGCGAATAATGCCTTAAAGAAACTTTGGCTCCAAATGACTACCATAACCGTTAATACGATAAATGGAGACCATGCCTTCACTACTTTTCCAAACGTTAATTTCGGCATCGATGCCGCTGTCGTTGTTGCTGCTACTTCACTATTTGCTTGCCCGGATTGATAAATTTCTTTCGGCTGCCAAACTTTTAAGAATAGCGATAAACTCACTAAACTTACTAGTGCTGACGTAATATCCGGAAGTTCTGGTCCTAAGAATGTCGCTGTAATGAACTGCGTAATTGCAAATGAACTACCCGCTACAAATAGAGCCGGCCATGTTTGTCTTACCCCTTTAAATCCATCCATTAAAAATACAATAAAGAATGGAACAAATAATGATAAGAACGGTAATTGATGTCCAGCCATTTGGCCAATTTTATTTGGATCAATACCAGTTACTTGTCCAGCAACTGTAATCGGAATTCCCATCGCTCCGAACGCCACTGGTGCAGTATTTGCAATTAAACAAAGACCTGCTGCGTATAAAGGATTTAACCCAAGACCCGCAAGAAGCGCTGCTGTAATCGCTACTGGTGCTCCAAATCCTGCCGCTCCTTCTAAAAATGCTCCAAATGAAAATCCAATTAAAATAACGAGTAGACGATGATCGTTCGTAATCGATAATACCGATGCACGAATCACATCGAATTGACCTGTTTTTACAGAAATTTTATATAAAAATACCGACATAATGATAATCCAAGCAATCGGCCATAATCCGTATAAAAAACCATATCCGGTCGCTGCCATTGCCATCGTGAACGGCATTTTATAAGCGAATAACGCTACTAAAACTGTAAGTACAACTGTAATAAATCCTGCCACATACCCTTTCATGCGGAAAACTGCTAAAGCTAAGAAAAAAAAGATAATCGGAATAAGTGCGACCGCTGCCGAAATCCAAATGTTTCCGAATGGATCATAAACTTGTGTCCATGTGTTCATTGTTCTCTCCCCCTAAAGAATCCCCTTTTAAATAGAATAACCTCATCAATAGACTATCAGGTCATCATACCTTTAAGCCTAAAATAAAAAAACGTTTAAGAAAACGTTTTCAACAACTTCCATTTATACTGTACCATAACAATTTCCATTAAAAAAGATTTTTTTGAAAATTTTATCATTTAATAAAAAAATCTTACAAAATCGTCATGTTCCTGTAATGTTCATCGATAGAAAGCTTGCAAAAATTATTGCATAATAATAGTATAACAACGGACATTATTTATGAGGTGATATATATGAATGGAAACAAAATATTAGCTGCTTTATCGTACTTTAGTGTACTATTTGCCCCTATCTTATTCCCAATTATCGTTTGGATTGTGGGGGACGCTGAAACAAAGCCACATGCAAAACGTGCTCTATGGACACACATCATCCCAAGTATCGCTACATTTATCGGCGTAGCCATTTTAGGAATTATGGGTATGGGATCTGACCAAGCAGATGTAACACTTGGAATTGGATCAATGATTGTCTTAGCTATTTGCGGAATCATCAGCTTATACTACTTCATCTGGAACATTGTAAAAGGAATTAAAGTACTGAAAGCTTAATTTTAAACAAACGTTTGTTTAAAAAAGGACCCTTGCAAATTGCAAGGGTCCTTTTCCCGATTCGTTCACTTTATCTTCTGCGTTTCTTCTTTTTTCTCATCATTTTCTTTCGGCGCGTATTCACTTTATCCGCTATAATGTGGAGCGTACTTGCCACAACAATTCCCATTAAGAACGTTACAATTTCAACCTCATGCTTCTTCGCAATTTCTATTAAATTACCATCCAGTGCGATTACATTTAATAGGAATAAAAATGGAGAAAAGACGATTAACATGTACGCAATACGAATCACATCACCAAGTATAATCGTATGCGTAAAGAAAGATCGATGCGGCATTACTTTCTTATAAGGATACCAAAATATACGTAAGAAACCCCATTTGTTATAAGCATTACTGTACGTATCTAAATCTGGTGTTAAAAATGAAGTACCTACTAAAAAACCAATTGCAAAAGTTAATAAAAAATCAAAATTTGTTAATCCATACGAAAAAAGCAAAAACAAAACAGCCGGAAGGGATATTAAGTTTATTTTCGTATGCGTTCTTCCTGATGGCATAATGCACTTCCTCGCTTACGTTCGTCCTGTCACCTTATGACAGGTTTCACCTATTGACCTAATTTCTGATCGATAAATGTTGTGTCTATATCCGAACCAAACCATTCTGCCAACTTCACTCGTGCCTTATCTTTCACATCTTCATTGACGTATAACGACACCTGTATTAGTGCGGCCGTTAACGCCCCTAAATCATCCGTATAACCAATTCCAGCAATGAAATCTGGAATCGCATCAATCGGTGCAATAAAATAAGCAAGTGCTCCAATTACAATAATTTTCACTCGTTTTGGAACATCGGGTCTTTGCAAAACGTAAAACAGTAATAAACTTGTATAAATGACCGACTGCCCTGCTTGCTTTGCAACATGTTTTACTTTCTTCCAAAACGCTTCAACTGAAAATTTTTGTTTCATGTAAAAGCCTCCCTATTTTTAAAAAGAAATAAGCTACAATATGTTATCAGTAAAAGTTCATAGAAATTACACAAAACCTATCAATGAACTTTCATTGTAACAAACAAACTAAAAAAGAACAAGTGTTCGTTAATTTTTACACAATTTCCTTCATATAATAGATTTCTAGATAACCCTTACCCATCTTCGTTTCTTATTTCTCAACAAAGAAAATTTTCACTTCCACTTAACATTCTGCTCTATCTTTGTTATATTTTCTAGTTGACGGACATATAAACGAATGTTAAAGTTTTCTCTGGTAGTGACAAACCTTATACAAAAAATGTAAAATGTTATAGTGTTTCTCAGAAATGAATTTTGTTGTATAATACAGAAATGACGTTATGCTTATGAGCAACAAAAGAAACCAAAAGGGTATGCATAGTTATAGTCGTATATGGGTGAATATAGAACCTTTAATTATGGCCAAGAAAACTATGTATTTTTTATTTTAGCATTTTTCGCTCCAAAATCGACCAAGCCTGATAGAGAAAGGGTGGAAATGAATGAAAGAAACCTTGAAATCACAATTTCAAAATGTGCGTTTCACTGTATTCGTAGCATTAGCCTTATGGCTGAAAACTTACATTATTACACGCACAAGCTTTGATTTAAAACTTGAATCTTTCATGCAAGAATTCATTTTATTCCTTAGCCCATTAGCAGCATCATTACTGCTTGTTGGTCTTGCATTATTTGCAAAAGGGAAAAAACGTAACTATATAGCACTAGGAATTAATTTTATCTTAACAATCGTTCTTGTTGGTAACGTAATGTTCTACGGATTCTACAATGACTTCGTTACTTTACCAGTACTCGGACAAACATCTAACTTCGGAAGTTTAGGTTCTAGTGTGCAAGAATTATTTAACTACAAAATTATTCTTGCATTTGCAGACATTATCATATTCTTCGTTCTGTTGAAGAAAATGAAAAACTTTGCACCTACAGAGCGTGTAGCACGCCCGATGCGTTCTCTATACTTCGTATCAACAGTTGCTATTTTCTTCGCAAACTTAGGACTTGCAGAAGCTGAACGCCCAGAACTATTAACACGTTCATTCGACCGCGTTATGCTTGTTAAAAACTTAGGATTATATGTACACCAAGTATACGATCTTGGCTTACAAGCGAAATCAAGTTCACAAAAAGCATTCGCTGACGGTAGTAAATTACAAGAAACAGAAAACTACGTGAAAACAACACAAAGTAAACCAGATCCAAATATGTTCGGTACTGCAAAAGGGAAAAACGTAATTGTTGTCTCTCTTGAGTCATTACAAACATTCTTAATTGGTGCAACAGTTAACGGACAAGAAGTTACACCATTCTTAAACCAATTTACGAAAGAAAGTTATTACTTTGATAACTTCTTCCATCAAACTGGTCAAGGTAAAACATCTGATGCTGAATTCCTAGTAGATACTTCTTTATATCCACTAGACCGCGGTGCTGTATTCTTCACACACGGTAACAATGAATATACAGCAACTCCAGAAATTTTACGTCAGCAAGGGTATCACACGTCGGTATTCCACGCAAACAACGCAACATTCTGGAACCGTAACATTATGTATCCAGCACTTGGTTATGATCGTTACTACAACGAGCTTGATTACAAGATTACGCCGGAAACAAAATTAAACTGGGGATTAAAAGATATCGAATACTTCGATCAATCTATTGATATGTTGAAAGAAGTGAAGCAACCATTCTATACTCGCTTCCTTACTTTAACAAATCATTACCCATTCACTTACGATGACAGTACAAAATTAATCGACGAATATAATTCTGGTGATGGAGTATTTGACCGTTACATGGTAACTGCTCGTTACTTAGACGAAGCAATGAAACACTTTATTGAGCGTCTAAAAGCAGAAGGTATTTACGACAACTCAGTAATCGTATTCTACGGTGACCACTACGGTATTTCTGAAAACCATAACCGTGCAATGGCACAGTTCTTAGGAAAAGAAGAAATCACTGCATTTGACCATATGAACTTACAAAAAACACCGATGTTTATTCACGTTCCAGGTCAAAAAGAAGGTAAAACAATTTCGAAACCAACTGGTGAAATTGATATTAAACCAACTATTCTAAACTTACTTGGTGTAGATTCTACAAATGACGTTCGATTCGGTCATGACGTATTCTCACCTGATAATAAAGGATTTGTTGTTCTTCGTGACGGTAGCTTCGTTACAGATAAATACATGTACACAAACAGTACATTCTACGACCGTGCTACTGGCGAAGTTGTACAATTACCGAAAGAAGAATCTCAACCACTAATTGATCGTGCCCAAAATGAATTGAACATGTCTGATAAAATCATTGAAGGTGACTTACTTCGCTTCTCTGAAAGTAATAAGATCAAAACTGGTGAAGTAAAAACAGCTATTAAAGAAGAAAAGAAGAGCGCTGAGTAATCTCAGCCTCTTTTTTTATTTTCTTCCATACAACTACTTATATTCATTAACTTTAAAATTACATAACCTTTACCAAATATTCACATAGTATTAATGAAAAATCTCTATAATAAAATATGTAAACAAGGTTCTACATATTTCTTATCTCTCATCTTTCGTAAGATCCCTTAAAGAAATGTGTAAATCTTTTGTTTCTACTTTCTTATGATTGTCTTTCAACATGTTTTGTTTCCATACACAAAGCATTCAACGAGACAATGTCCCTATGAAAGATAGCTACCCTCCTTGCGCAGCATTCCATAAGAATGTTGCTTTTTTTTATTTAAAAGCAGGATTCTCATTCTTATTTTCGAATTTGTATATACAAAATGCTGTAAAGTGAAACTTTAATCAGCCCTCACCAATCGGGCATTTACGGGCATATGTAGAGAATTACTTACATAAAAATTACTATAGTGATTCTTATCTCGCATGAATGAAAGTTTCACGTTACTTACGTACTTACGAAAGGATGGGACGGAAATTGGCATACGAAAAATTTGTACTTTGGAATGATGAAGTTATTGATACAACAAAACAACAAACGTACATAGAACTTGAAGAAAGAGGTTTGCAGTTCGGAGATGGTGTCTACGAGGTTATTCGCCTATATAAAGGGAACTTTCACTTATTAGATCCGCACATAACGAGATTATATCGATCCATGGAAGAAATAGAATTATCGCTCCCTTTCTCAAAAGCTGAACTTATCACTTTACTTTACAAATTAATTGAAAGAAACCATTTCCACGAAGATGGCACAATTTATTTGCAAGTATCTCGCGGTGTACAAGCTCGCACACATATATTTTCATATGATAACCCTCCGACAATTTATGCCTATATTACAAAAAAAGAAAGACCAGCGTTATGGATCGAATATGGTATACGCGCTATATCAGAACCGGATACTCGATGGTTACGCTGTGACATTAAATCATTAAATTTATTACCAAACGTACTAGCTGCTACGAAAGCTGAACGGAAAGGCTGTAAAGAGGCACTTCTCGTAAGGAATGGTATTGTAACGGAAGGAAGTCATTCCAACTTCTTTTTAATTAAAAACGGAACCCTTTACACACATCCAGCCAATCACCTTATTTTAAATGGCATTATTCGTCAATATGTCCTTTCTTTAGCGAATACCCTTCACATACCTGTACAGGAAGAACTTTTCAGCGTTCGTGACGTTTATCAAGCAGATGAATGCTTTTTCACAGGCACAACGATTGAAATTTTACCAATGACCCACCTTGATGGAACCGCGATTCAAGATGGGCAAGTTGGACCTATCACCAAAAAACTGCAAAAATCTTTTAATAAAATCTTGTTACAATCCAATATGTCATCTTCTTAAACACGAATAATTTCTGTCCTTTCATATTCAATATATGCATTTAAATGGAACTCAAGGTGTAAATTTATGCCTTGATTTTTTCTTGTAATCTTTTTGTCATATTCAGATTCCCACATAAGCCTTGACAGTAATCGACATGCTCTTTAGAATTTTTAACAGTTGGTAAATATTTCTTCACTACATTACAGACAGAAAGGAATCGACAAATTATGAAAAAGTATCTTGCCGGTCTTGCGGCAGTGTCTGTAGCAGGAGGAGCAGCACCTACACTTGATAGTGTTCAAGCTGCACCTGAACAAAATACACAAAAAGCTGCTACAACTGTCCAAGCTTCTGCGTCAAACAGCTCATCTTATAAGGTAAACGCGAGCGTCTTACATGTTCGTGCGGGATCAAGCACTTCTCACGACATCATCTCACGCGTTTATAACGGTCAATCATTAAACGTGATTGGCGAAGAAAATGGTTGGTTCAAAATTAACATTAACGGACAAACAGGCTTTGTTAGTGGCGAATTTGTATCAAAAAGTGGAGCAGCAAACAACAATGTAAGCACAGGTGGAAACAATAAAGTTACTGCTGATGTATTACGTGTACGTACAGCTCCTAACACATCTAGTTCTGTTTCTGGACGTGTATATGAAGGACAAACATTAAACGTAATTGGACAAGAAAATGGTTGGGTGAAAATTAACCATAATGGACAAGTAGGTTATGTAAGTGGCGAATTCGTATCTGGCGTTTCTTCTAATGGGGGTTCTTCAAACAACAACACGAATAATAACAATAACAACCAAGAAGTAAAACCAGCAAGCGGAAACTATACAGTAAATGTATCTTCCCTTCGCGTTCGTACAGGTCCTAGTACTTCTCACACAACTGTAGGTTCTGTCAAAAAAGGACAAGTAGTACAAGTTGTCGGCGAAGTTCAAGATTGGTTCAAAATCAATTACGCAGGACAAACTGCTTATATAAGCAAAGACTACGTAACAAAAGGCGGTTCTAACGAAAACGTTACAGAAGGCAACAAACAAGAGCAAAACAATAATAATGGAACTATTCAAACTGGTGGTTCTTACGTAGTTAACGCTACATCTTTACGTGTTCGTACAGGCCCTGCCGCTTACCATAGTGTAATTGGTGGCGTTTTAAACGGTACAACATTAAACGTAGTTGGATCTGAAAACGGTTGGTTTAAAGTAAATTACCAAGGAAAAACAGGCTTTGTTAGTAGCGAATTTGTAAAATTCGTTAAAGGTGGCACTACTACTCCTGAGCAACCAAAACAACCTGAAAAACCTAACCAAGGTGCAATTGGCGACTATTACATTAATGCTTCTGCACTAAATGTACGTAGCGGCGAAGGTACAAATTATAGAATCATAGGTGCACTTCCACAAGGTCAGAAGGTTCAAGTAATCTCTGAAAACTCTGGATGGAGCAAAATTAACTACAACGGTCAAACTGGTTATATCGGAACACGTTACCTATCTAAAACACCAGTTGGAGGCGCAGTAGATAATAAGCCTAACAATAACCAAAATAACAATCAAAACAATAACAACAATAATAATACAGGCAATAATAGTGGCGACAGTTCTTCCGTACTTGCATATGCAAAATCAATGCAAGGTGTACCATACGTTTGGGGCGGAACTTCTGCTAACGGCGTAGATTGCAGTGGCTACATCTACCACGTATTTAAGAAATTTGGTCATAACATTAGCCGTCAAAGTGTTGCGGGATATTGGAGTAGCCTACCAAAAACTTCAAGTCCACAACCAGGTGACTTAATTTATTTCCAAAACACTTATAAATCTGGCCCTTCTCACATGGGTATTTACCTTGGGGGCGGATCATTTATCCAAGCTGGAGATAAAGGTGTAGCAATCGCTTCATTAAGTAACTCTTATTGGAAGAGCCACTTCTTAGGATACACGAAAGCACCTTAATTAATAGTTTCAAAGCCTTCTAGTTTACTAGAAGGCTTTTTTGTACGATTTCAACACATTACTCCCTTTCCCCTAGCTTTCCCTCTACAAAAATAATGTATCTATTCTTCCATTTCATACACTTTATTCTACAAAAACAATGCATAACGTTATCATAATGTATATATTTTCATAAAAAACATAACCTATTTCATGTCTATTTATTTTATATGTGTTTTTTTGAAGAATTTTCTTTTTATTTAAACTTTTCATTAGACGTTTGACCTCCGATGTCCATTATGATAAGTTACTTAAGATGTTATATTCGTAAACGTATAGACAACTGGTTTATACACTGTTTTTACTATGAGGAAGGAGCATACACTGCATGAATCTTTTATGGGGAATTGGCGGCGTGATTGGAGTATTAGCAATTGCTTTCTTACTATCTTCCAACCGCAAAGCTATTAATTGGCGCACAATTTTAATTGCGCTAGCATTACAAATGTCATTTTCATTTATCGTATTACGATGGGATGCTGGTAAAGCAGGTTTAAAACACGCTGCTGACGGTGTTCAAGGATTAATTAATTTTTCTTACGAGGGAATTAAGTTCGTTGCTGGGGATTTAGTCAACGCAAAAGGACCTTGGGGATTTGTATTCTTTATTCAAGCACTACTTCCAATCGTATTTATTAGTTCATTAGTAGCAATCTTATATTATTTTGGTATTATGCAGAAATTTGTTAGCGTCGTTGGTGGTGCATTAAGTAAACTTCTTGGAACTTCTAAAGCAGAAAGCTTAAACTCAGTAACGACTGTATTTTTAGGACAAACTGAAGCTCCAATCTTAATTAAACCTTACTTAGCACGCTTAACAAATAGTGAATTCTTCACTATTATGGTAAGCGGTATGACAGCTGTTGCCGGATCAGTTCTTGTCGGCTATGCAGCAATGGGTATTCCGTTAGAGCACTTATTAGCAGCTGCAATAATGGCAGCTCCATCAAGCTTATTAATTGCAAAACTAATCATGCCAGAGACAGAAAAAGTAGATAATAACGTTGAACTTTCTACAGAACGTGAAGATGCAAACGTTATCGATGCAGCTGCACGCGGTGCATCTGAAGGTATGCAACTTGTTATTAACGTAGCAGCAATGTTAATGGCTTTCATCGCATTAATCGCTTTATTAAATGGTTTATTAGGATTAGTTGGGTCTTTATTCCATATTAAACTTAGCCTTGATTTAATCTTCGGCTACTTACTATCACCATTTGCAATCTTAATCGGTGTTTCTCCAGGTGAAGCTGTACAAGCAGCAAGCTTTATCGGTCAAAAACTTGCAATCAACGAATTCGTTGCATACGCAAACTTAGGACCACACATGGCAGAGTTCTCTGACAAAACAAATCTAATTTTAACATTCGCAATCTGTGGATTCGCAAACTTCTCTTCTATCGCAATTCAATTAGGTGTAACAGGAACGCTAGCTCCTACTCGCCGTAAACAAATTGCACAATTAGGGATTAAAGCAGTTATCGCTGGTACATTAGCGAACTTCTTAAATGCAGCAGTTGCAGGTATGATGTTCCTATAAACTTATATAGAGTCTTCTCTTTCTACAAGAGAAGACTTTTTTCATGCAATCCAAACGTCTTTTATGTATCTATTAATCACCTTATCCCAAATATAAGTACATTATGATACAATAATGTTTAGGTCTTTTTATTTTTCTGATGAAAATAGAGATACTACTTGTGGTTGCCCTTCAAAAGAATTTAACGACATGGTCAATTTCTTAATAATTGCGCATACTACAAGTATCTATTGATGAAATAGCTTTAAGGAGGAAAGTTTTGTGAAAGATAAGTTCTATAAAATCCTCTCTATGTGGATTTTACAAATTGTATTTTATTTTACTACTGTACATGTGATGAATTATGAGCATGCGCTCATTTTTACAATAATATACGTAATCGTAAATGTACTATTCTTATTTTTAGCTGACAAAACAGCATTTATTTTCTTCATACTAGGAACCATTATTTCCGTATTTTATTTATTTTATGAAGCATGGCTTCATTTATGGAGTACATCAGTTCAATGGCAATATATGATTACCCACTTCCTGATGGCAGCTAACTTCTTCATTGTATACATAACAACTCACCTATTGAAAAAAGTGATTCATGAAAATAAAACTTTAACTGAGCGTGTGAGAACGTTGGAACAATATATTGGAGAATCAAAATTACTAACAAGACAAGAATTCGAGAGACGCCAAGCGTTATTAACGACTGCAATGAATCGTCGTAATGAAACAGGCTTTATTGTTTACTTTGATTTCACTTCCTTTAGTAAATATACGAAGGAAAGTGTTATGGACCGTGTAGCTTCCTTATTAGTTGAAACCGTAAGGAATGATTTTGACCTTGCTGCTGAATATGATAATAATACGCTAGTTATTTTATTACAAAACACAAATGAAGCTGGTGCTGATATTGTAATGAACCGCCTAAAGCCAAAAATGGAGCAATGGCTTGCAGCTGAAGCAATCCGAGATGTAAAAATTTCACGCGAGCAAATTGGAAACAAAGGACAGACATTGTTATGATGACTCTCGTTATACTTCTTTTATTTCTTCTGTTTTGCGTACTCGTTTTTTGGATCAGTATCACATTTTCAATTAAATATGTACTTATTTTTACAGCCTTTCTATTCTCTGGCTTACTCGTTTACTACTCTTTCTTAACAATCGCGGGCTTAATTCACCGAAATAGTAAACGAAAAGATCGTACGCTAGAACATTATCCGAGCGTTGATATTTTCATACCTGCTCATAATGAAGGGGTCGTTATTAAAGATACTTTAGAGGCGATGGCGAAGATTGAATATCCAGGAAAGCTAACCATTTATTTATTAAATGATAACTCTCAAGATGAAACACCTGAAATCGGCGATGATTTCGACAAAGCTTATGCCCACATTCGTCACATTCGTGTTCCGTCCGGTGAACCGAAGGGTAAATCACGCGTATTAAACTACGGCCTTAGTATTTCAGATGGTGAATACTTCTGTGTGTACGATGCAGATAACCAACCTGAACCACACGCACTGCGAATGCTTGTAGAGCACGCTGAAACAACTGAAGATGCTGTTGGAGCAGTTGGACATGTTCGTACAGTAAACGAAAAAAGAAACTGGCTGACGCGAATGATTTCGCTAGAATTTCAAATCTTCCAGCTCCTTATGCAATCTGGCCGCTGGTTACTATTCCAAACAGGCTCACTGACAGGAACAAACATGCTTCTTCGTCGCTCTGCACTAGAAGAGCTTGGTGGCTATGACCCTTATGCAATTGCAGAAGATGCCGAATTAACATTACGAATTACACAAAAAGGTTATCTCTTACCAATCGTCCCAGAATCAGTTACTTGGGAACAAGAACCAGAGCATTTAAAAATCCTTATTAAACAACGTACACGTTGGCTCCAAGGGAATTTATACATTTTAGAGAAAATGTTCTCGTCATTAAGCTTCTTTAAAGGAAAACTGCTCGTTCATTCCTTACAACAAGTTCTAGTGTATGTTGTATTTTGGCTATTCCTAATCATTTCGAACGTTTGGTTTGTAATTGGGCTACTCGGGATATTCCAAATTCAATATAGCATTCCGCTACTATTTATGTGGTATGTCGCATATATTACATATGTTTCTCAATTATTTAGTGCCCAGAGTGTCGAACGAACCTTTACACCGACTAATATTTTTATTAGCGTTATTATGTACTTTACGTACGCACAGCTCTTTACGTACTTATTTATTCGTAGCTTAATCTTATACTTACGTGCAAAGAGCAAGAAACAAGTCATTGGCTGGGATAAGACAGTTCGATTCAAAAAAGATAAATAAAAATAAGCACAGAGCGCCGTATGCTCTGTGCTTATTTATTGCCGTATAAATTATATATCAGACAATACCCCTTAGCTGAAAGTAATTTCACGTCCATCCCCCAACGAACGATCGACCTTCATTTATATACGAAAAAGTGATTGCTATTTTTGTAGAACCAATTGCTTCTCTTGCTGTTCTTTGCGCGTTTCAGTCTTAGGTTCCGTGCTTTCTTGGACACTACGATGTGCCACACGTTTCAAACAAATATGCTTCCACTTTCTTTCGTAACGTTTCATTATTCTAGATGTCCCCCTTGAATGCGCTTTAAAACTATTTGAAATCGCTTACAGGAAATAATATAGCACATATATATAAACGTGACAACACATTTCCGACATATTTTTGACAAAAATACGAATAGAATTCGTAAGGTATCGAATATTGTCGAAACCTATCGTTTTTTCTTCGTATAAAAGGCATACTACTTATATGGTAAAGTATTTTATTTCCCCTACCCGCATTTCAAATTCCTTCTATATAAAGTGAAACTTTCATTAGCCATCACCAATCGGGCTTTTACAAGCAGCTCGATTTATTTGCTTTTGCTGAATTTTGAGGTGGGGTTCTTACTGCTCAGCAAATAGAGGGATAAAAAAAGAGCTGATATGAAATCAGCTCTTTTCCTTCTATTATTAATGACGCTTCATACGTCCTTCTTTTTGTAACTCTTTAAATAATGCTGCCATCATAAAGAAAATAACAAAGACGAACGGGAATGCTGCAATGATAGCTGCTGTTTGTAATGCTTCTAATCCGCCAATATATAATAAGGTTGAAGCTATCGCGGCTAGAACGATACCCCAAATCATTTTAATACGATTTGGTGGGTTTAAACTACCATGTGTCGTTAACATCCCTAAAACGAATGTTGCAGAGTCTGCAGATGTAATAAAGAATGTTGCAATAAGTAAAATACCTAAAACCGATAAAGCTGATCCAAAGCTGCCCATCTGATCAAACATAGCGAATAATCCTACTTCTGTTCCCATTTCTTTCACTTTGTCGAAGATATGTGCATCACCAAACAGCTCCATATGAATACCAGTACCGCCGAACACAGAGAACCAAAGTGCACCAATTACGGTCGGCACAAGTAACACACCGATAACAAACTCACGAATTGTACGACCTCGTGAAACACGAGCAATAAACGTACCTACGAATGGTGACCATGCAATCCACCATGCCCAATAGAAAATTGTCCACGATTGAATCCATTGGTTTCCACCTTCGTCTAATGGACTTAAACGGAAGCTCATGCTTGGTAATTCCTGAATATAAGAACCGATTGTTGAAGTGAAGTAATTCATAATAAAGTTTGTTGGACCCGCAAATAATACAATAATCATAAGTGCAAACGCAAAAATAATATTCGTATTACTTAAATATTTAATTCCTTTATCAAGACCTGTTTGCGCAGATAACATAAATAATACTGTTACGATTGCAATAATAACTAACTGAGTCGTTAATGAGTTCGGGATAGATGTTAAATAACTAACACCACCTGCAATTTGTTTTGCACCGAGACCTAATGATGTTGCAACACCAAACACAGTTGCGAAAACAGCTAACACATCAAATGAATGAGCAATACGCCCGTGTTCCCCGCCCTTAAATAACGGACCTACTGTCGCACTAATCGTACTTGCTTTTCCTTTTCTAAAAGTAAAGTAAGCAATACATAACGCTACAAACGCATATAGTCCCCAAGGATGTAATCCCCAATGGAAAAATGAAAAACGCAGTGCAAGGCGCGCACTTTCCTCAGTTGCACTATCTCCAAACGGAGGTGCGTATAAATGGTTTAATGGTTCGGCAACGCCCCAGAAAACTAAGCCAATACCCATACCAGCACTAAATAACATAGCAAACCATGTCATATAACTATAATCAGGTTCGTCATCATCTTTACCTAAACGAATAGAACCGTATTTCGAAACAATTAAAAAGATAGATACACCTAAAATAATAGAAACGGAAATAATATAAAACCATCCAAACTTACTAACTAATGCAGTTTGAATTGCGGTTGTTACATTTCCTAAGCTACCTTTTCCAATAATAGATTCGGGAATAATCCCCCAAATTGTAAATGCAATACATAATGTTAATGAAACGATGAATGTTTTTGTCAGTTTCCTCATCAAATCCCCCTTCGTAGGTTTCGTTTTTGTAAATAACATAAATTCCGATATGTAAAATCGGATAGAAAACTATAATTTTGCGGTGATTTTCTTACTTTCACCTTCACCAATTCGAATTCTTATGGACAGCCTTACCTTTCGTATAACCTTTTCACTCTGCAAGAGCTACAAGTTAGAAATACTGCTGTCAAATTGTGTGAGAAAAACGCGGATAGGAATGTATTTTCCTAAAAAAGGATGTGTTACATATGTAAAAAAGGGCAAAGTTCTTCCTTGCAACCCTTTCGTTTTGTAACAATTATGCGGTTTTTTTGCTAGTATATAGCACGTGTTTATAGCTTCACAAACAAAATGTTTATGTTTATATAACTATATTACCCATAAAACGGTAAAATACTCAAGGAATGTAATCGTTTAGTAAACATCATGTAACATTCCTGTAATATTCTTATTTACGTCGAAAAAAACATGTTGTATTAAATATTTTGAATATAACTAGAAACCTATGAGTCATATAGAATGAAAAACGCTTTCCTATATTTTTTGTTATATTACAGGATGTTAACGACTTATTACGAATGGTTTGTAATTGTGTGTTTTCCCCAAATCCGAAAAAATCTGTTGCTATAATGAGGACACGAAAACAAACGCAATGGAGGCTATCATGAAAAAATTAATTGGTATAGCAACAGCAGCAGTTTTTGGTCTTGGGATTTTCACATCATCTGCTAATGCAGAAACTGTTGTAACAACAGACGTACTAAACGTACGCGAAAACCCTACTACGGAATCAAAAGTTGTCGGTAAATTACTAAACGGTAATAAGATAGATGTTCAAAATACAGAGAACGGATGGTCAAAAGTTACTTTAGACGGTAAAGACGCATTCGTAAGTGCAGAGTTCACAAAAAGCATCTACTACGTAACAGCTAACGTATTAAACGTACGTGCTGAAGCGAACACAAACTCAGAAATTCTTGGAAAGTTGAAGAAAGACGATGTAATCGAAACAACGAACCAAGTACAAAATGAGTGGTTACAATTTGAATATAACGGGAAAACAGCTTATGTTCATGTTCCTTTCTTAACAGGTACAGCACCTGTAATTGAGAAACAAGAAACGACTGTTCCTGCTAAAGCTGAAGCACCAGCTAAGGCTCAAGCACCTGCAGCACAAGCAAAACCAGCTGCTAAGCCTGCTGTGAAAGCTGCTGAAACTAGCACACCATCTGGTGGTCGTGAGTTAACAGTTGTAGCTACAGCATATACAGCTCACCCGAGCGAAAACGGTGGCACATATGGAGGCCGTGTATTAACTGCAATGGGTCATGATTTAACTGCGAATCCAAACATGAAAATGATCGCTGTTGACCCGAAAGTAATCCCATTAGGATCTAAAGTATGGGTAGAAGGTTACGGAGAAGCTATCGCTGGAGATACTGGTGGCGCAATTAAAGGTAACCGTATCGACATCTTACTTGGATCAGATAGCGCTGCTCAAAAATGGGGACGCAAAACTGTTAAAGTGAAAATTTTAAAATAACCAATGACTGCTAAATTACAAGCCGGTTCTCTTTATTGAGAGCTGGCTTTTATTTATTTATAATACATATAAGGAGGCTATGCCCATGAATGTACAAGCAAAAGTAGACTGGATTGGTACGCCAAAGCCGTACATATATAAAGATGAAGTAACATATAACGCTACTTCTATTGATTTCTCACTCGCTGGCGATGATAATCGCTATAAGTTAATTGTACTCAAGTCTGAAAACAATACACATTACAAAATTGTGCAATATGGAATAAAACCAGGCTCTCAAAAACCATTTCCTATCGACATTCCATTTGAACAAAATATGTTGCCAATTATAGAGCAAATATTACATGATCCGTATGTACAAGCGATATTAAAAGAAACGCACTCATAATTGAAAAAAAAGATATCACCTCGCCGGATTTTTCGGCTAAGTGATATCCTTTTTATTTTCCCTTCGTGAACACAATTTAAGAAAAATATATCAACGATTTTCCGAATATATCTATCATAAATCGCAATATATCAACGATTTTTCAATTATATCTATCATAACTTACGATATATCAACGGTTTGACACGAAATATTGATTTAGCTACAAAATAAAGAGGCTGTTCAAATATTGAACAGCCTCTCTCATATTAACGAGTTGGACCAGATACATCTTCTGATTTCAACGTATTATTTGCACCAAGAGAATGATACAACATCTTTCCATTTCCATTCACAGTTACAATATGTTCGTTATTAAAACTTTTGAACTTCACAGATCCATCACCGTAACGAATATGGTACTCTTCATATGTCGTTACTTTATATTTCGTATCACTTTGACGCTCTACATTACGAACTTCCATCGTTAATAAATCTTCTGTAATTCCTTTTTTGTGTAAATACTGTATATAATCACGGTCTTCCTTATACGATTTCCCGCTCTTATCATAATTATTTTCAATTAAACTAAAATCATTTAATGAAATTGCACGTACATTATCATAAATATGATTTTTTACAAAGTCGCCCACTGCTGAATTTGATGTTTCTTTCGGGAGTTTTAAGTAATACGTGCTTTGGTCTCCAATTTTAACACTTTCAGATTTCATCACACCAAAATCAGTAGTTTTCTCTAAATGTACTTCTACTGTTTCATCTGTGGATACAGGGCCAAGCTTATAACTTCCATAATTTAATTTTCCACGTTTTTTCCCGTTCACAAATACAGTTGCATCACTTTCATCAGAAGAAATGCTTACATACTTGCCTTCAAGCGATAAATCAATTTTCACTTTCTCGCTCTGCTCATCCGCTAAATCTACTTCTTTCTCTGTTTCTAATTCAGTAAGTTCTGTCTTCGCCGTTGCCTTTACAACATATGTACCTGGGAAGTATGGCCCCAACTCTTTCGAATTTTTATCACTAGAAAGCTCTGTTTCTTTTTTGTCATTCACATATATTTCTGCATTCTTTGCAGTTGTACTTACGCTCATATAATAAGATTTCATGCTGAACTTATACTTTGGATATAAGAACCACTCTTTTCCCTCTTCTACTATTTCCCCATCTTTAAATGCAGGTTTATCTTTTGTTAACTTTTGATCTACTGTCTCTTTTTGTAAATAAGATAACAATTGTTTGTTGTAAGAAGGATTCTCTTTTAAATAACGCATGTACGCTTTAATATCCTCTGTCTTAATCTTTAAGCTTGAATCATTTGCTTTCACAAACTCATCAATTGCGTTAATATCTTTCTTTTGGAATGCTTCAATCATTACATTTACTTGCTTTTCTTTTGAAAACTTATATGCTCCAAATTTATATGCCCCAAATAATAAAATAACAATAATAGCTAAACCAATGATTAAAAATACATTTTTCTTACTTTTCACTGGTTTTGTCTCGCTTTGTAATTCTGTATATGAAGCAGCAGTGTTATCAACGATTACTTCTACTTTACTCCCACACTCAGGACAAAAGTTCAAATGGTCTGCAACGTTCTTTTTACATGTTCCACAAAACTTCAACGTGCTCTCCTCCTATTTTTTAGCTAATTTCATTCCAGCAAATGCTGCTACATATGTCACAATCAAGCTAAATAAAGTTAAATATATAAATGAATTTTGCATAGATAATACCGTTCCACTTGTTCCAAATAAACCTGTTACAGTTCCTGAAACATTAATTTGGAACTTAGAAATCATATTCATTACAATCATCATAATTGTGTAAGAACCACTGCATACCGCTAATGTAATATATATATTGGCAGTCGGTAATTTAGCTAACTTTCTTCCCGCTCTAAACATAAAGAACAATGGAATAATAAGCAGTAATAAACCATAATGGAATACGTTATTCACTTTATCAAATTCTGCAAGGCTTTCCTCATTTGCTCCTTTTGAAATCAATATCTCTCTGAGCTCTACGCCATTTACAGAGACGCCTGATATAAATGAAAACGATAGTGTGCTCTCATATGCTTTTGATTTCTTACCAATTCCAGTAAATTCCTTACTAAGTGCTGGACTTGATACTTCTAACGGCGCAAAATGAGCCATACTCCATAATTGAGGTGTTAACTCTAATGCTAATAATGTACTTTCAGATTTTAAAGTTGTTATTTCTTTTAATGGTTCAATACCATCTTCCTTACTTACTAACGCCATAATACAAACCGCTACTGCTGTTACTAAAAGTCCTTTTATCATAGCTGAAACACCGTAATAAACAGACGCTCCATATGGCATTAACTCTTGAAATGCTGCTGCCATATTGTTTTTGCTTGTATGAGCAATAAATCCTAATAAGGTAAATAATGTCCCACATACAAAACCACTCAATAAACTCTTAATCGCTGAATAGCCAACCGTAATCTTACCTGCTTCTGAGAATGGAATTGCAAAAGATTGTGATGCTATAAAACTTATAATGAATAAAAAGACGCCATAAATAATACCAACTGTTGATGCCATAAAAATTTGATCTTTAATCGTTTTCGCAACATGCTGCTTCCCTAACCAAATTCCTGTACCAGCGAAAATAATAAATGGAATGATTAATAGTAATGTAAATGGAGTATGCCAAGATAAAGAAAATATCAATCCACTATCGTCGTTAGCTGTAAAACCAAGTAAATGATAACTTAACATCGTAGAAGTTGCACTCGAATAAAAATTCGGCAACATTTCTAATTCTTTCGCAAATTTGCTAAACATCTCACTTAACATAGAAGCAAATAATAAACTACCAATCCAACCAGCAATTAACATGAGAATACTTGCAACAGCCCCACCAATAAAACCTTTTTGTAAAACGGCTTTATCTGCTTTAAATTCAACTTTAGGAGCACCATCCATTGTAGGCAATTTTACAGATTGTTCCTTTTTCTTCGCAACAAATAAAGAATACCCACACTTTTGACAATATAAATTTTTTTGAGCATTTTCATTGCCACAACCTTTGCAGTATTTTGCAGTATCTTTTTCTAATGTTATTGCATCTATAGCTCCTGCAATCTCCATACTACCTTCATTTGGACAATAATTTACTTCTTCACCATGTTGTTTTCCACATGTGCGACAATACATTTAATTCACTCCCCACTTTGCTTAATTCCACAAACTGGACAGTAAGTAGAGTTTTTATCGATATGCTCATTACATGAAATACAATTTACCGTTTCACCTTCATTTTCTACTGCTAACATTGGGTTAGGCTTTCCACACGAACCACAAAACTTATCATTTATTGATAAAGGTCCACCACATTCACATGTAGCTTTTTCACCTTGTTGTTTTTGCAATTCAACAATGCGTTTTCTTGCTTGATAAATAGCTACATCAAATTCTTGAACTGGAGCAATCATTTCTTTTAAGCTCGCTTCATTTACTCCATTTCCTCTTAATTGAACGTACACTTGCTGTCCAACCTCTAATAGAACCTCTGCTTTTTTCTGCATTTGCACTTGCATTCCCTTTTTCAATTGAGCAATTTCTTGTGCAACTTGCAACTTCATTTTCCCTTGTTCTATTCCTTCTTGTAACTTATTCATTCCACTACCTAACTTCGTCTGTAAATCTGACAAATTATTTCTCCCCCTATACGTATATATTCATATATGAAATTAACATTTTATATATTACCATGATTTTCAAGTTATGTAATCCAAATTTCATTTTTTCTGTTTTGAGCATTTTTTGTTTATAATGGTAAAGGAAAGAAATATGTGTACGGAGGAATATTATGCTGCAACACTCAATTACGAAAGATGAAATTATGATGATTGCGAATGAGTTCGTTCAAGGACTAGATCCACAGCAAACAGCTGATCAGGAACATGTCGCTACAGCTCGGCACCTATATCGTAGTGGTGTTGTCTACAATGTTGACTTTGATGGTTATACACTATCAGGAACTGTAGATGCGGAAGGCAACGTATATAGCGTTCATATTCCGATTCGTAACGTCGCTGAAAGTTATTGTGATTGCTTCGCACCAACACAATGTGAGCATATGCTTGCTGTATTACTATCTGCAGCGTCTAGTTTCGGGCAAGTAGGAGATGTATTAACTTTATTTAAAAATAATACGAAACCTTCCCTTCCTCCTATTCGAACTGCAAGACAAGTATTGCAATCATCAGCTTTTGAAGAAACCGATTACAAAAGTTGGCAATCGTATTTTGAAAAAGAATATGAATCATTTAAAAAAGAACAAGCTCGGCTTACTTATAAACAAATGTATTTTCTTATGAGTATCTTTACAGATTTCTATACGAAACTTGAGCGGAAAGCTCCGCGTGTCATTGCGATACATGAATTATTCAGGTTACACGCAGCACTTTACTGCTTTCAAAAGTTATTAGAAGAAATTCAGGCATTCGACGCAAACAAAACGTATTCTTATCACCAACCTGTTAATGTCATTCGCCTATTTGTAGACAAAGTGGAATCCATCGTTCGGGACTTACAATCAGAAGCGATTCCTTCAGAGTCTGAAATAATTTTACAAGAAACAGCTCGTCTCGTTCATGAAGTATTCTTCTCTACCGACACTTATACGCAAGAGCGATTTTTCATTTATCGTCACATATGGAGTGAACTTTTAAACAATAAAGAGAAAATACAAGAAGAAGAAAAACGAATCGATACGAAAATCAATCCACTATCCAAAGCGTTAGCGTCTTCCCATCTTCTCTTTTTGAATGACGAAGATCTACTAGCGATGGACTTACTAAAAAAACAGCCTGCTTCTGTTGTGAGTCTATACTTCTATTGGTTAGAAGAACTATTAAGTGCCATGCAGTGGGATCGTACGAAAAATTGGCTTTCCTTTACGTATAAACAAGTAAAGAAAACAATCCAAGATCACGAAAATACGATTTTCATAAAAGATGTCGTTCGGCTATTTGTAATCATGTATGAAACATATGCAACACATACAAATGAACAAGCTGGTTTCGAAATGATTTTACAAGAACTATTACCATATAGTTTCACAAACTACGAACAGTACGTACTCGCGAAAAAACAGTATCGCACATGGGCAGAGCTTCATCTCCTATATGGATTTGAAGCAATTGAACTGTTGAAAGAGCCACTGAAAGATATTGAAAAAGAAGCGCCAGAAGCGGCACTTCCTCTTTACCATCTTGCTGCTGTAGAGGCGATTGAAGAACGAAATCGTAAATCATATAAACGCGCAGTTCGTTACTTAAAGAAATTACGTACATTATATAAACGATTAAAACGCACCGATGAATGGGATGCTTTCATTATTCACATTGCCAATCTCCATTCACGTCTGCGTGCACTACAAGAGGAATTACGGAAAGGAAAATTAATCGATGATCAATCAAACTGAAGTAACAATTAGGCTCCAGCATGTTAGTCAAGGTTGGTTCCTTTGGGGAGAAGATGACAGCGGTACTCCATTATCCGTAACAAGTTGGAAACGAAATGCATTCACATGGCACTCCACTTCTTTCTACGGTACGTTTCTAAAAGAAGCAACCTTCGAAGGAAAACAAGGTGTTATGCTAACAAATGCACAAGCTTTTGAATACATTGCAAACAAACCGATGAATTCATTTGCACATATGCAAATAAACGGACCTATTACAGCCTTTACGAAAGATGCAAATGAATTATGGGATGCCTTTACGAGTGGTAGCTTCGTACCAGATATGAATCATTGGTCCAAACAACCATCTTGGAAAGTTCAAAATACACCAATTGAAGATGACACATTAGCATCTCTTTTCTCAGCAGCAGTTAATGAAAGCATATTACAAGATAATCGCTCAAATGACGGCTGGGAAGATGCCAAAAGACTATATGAACATTACGACTTTACGAAAAGACAATTGGAAACAGCACTACATGAAGAAGATTGGCTTCGAAAAATTGGTTATATTGAAGATGATCTTCCGTTTACAATCGGACTAAGATTGCAAGAACCACAAGAAGAATTTGAAATGTGGAAGCTTGAAACAATTGTGACACCAAAGCGCGGGGCGCATCGCATATATGTATATGAAAACATCGATTCCTTACCGAAAAGATGGCACGATTACGAAGAACGGATTACAGAGACACAAGAAGGTTTTAGTAAGCTCATACCGTGGTTAAAAGAAGAAGATACGTTCCGAAATGAGCTCTTTGAAACAGAAGCGTGGAACTTCTTAACAGAAGCAAGCAATGAATTACTTGCAGCCGGCATTACAATTTTACTACCATCATGGTGGCAAAATTTAAAAGCAACAAAACCGAAATTACGTGTCCAGTTGAAGCAAAATACAGCACAAACACAATCGTTCTTCGGTATGAATACGCTCGTTAATTTTGACTGGCGCATTTCGACGAACGGCATTGATTTATCGGAAAGCGAATTTTTCGAACTCGTTGAACAAAACAAACGTCTATTTAATATAAACGGTCAATGGATGCGACTAGATCCAGCCTTTATCGAAGAAGTAAGGAAACTCATGAACCGTGCCGATAAATACGGACTAGAGATGAAAGATGTCCTGCAGCAACATTTATCAAATACGGCTGAAACCGAAATTGTAGAAGATAATAGCCCGTTTACTGATATTGAAATCGAACTAGATGGATATTATGAAGAACTCTTCCAGAAGCTGCTTCATATTGGAGATATTCCAAAAGTAGATGTCCCTACTTCACTAAACGCAACACTTCGTCCGTATCAACAACACGGTATTGAATGGTTATTATATTTACGAAAGCTTGGATTTGGAGCATTGCTAGCTGACGATATGGGACTTGGGAAAAGTATTCAAACAATCTCTTACTTACTATATATAAAAGAAAACAATCTCAAAACTGGCCCTGCATTAATCGTAGCGCCGACATCTGTTCTTGGAAATTGGCAAAAAGAATTTGAGCGTTTCGCATCGAATTTACGTGTCCAATTACATTACGGAAGTAATAGAGATAAAGGCAATTCATTTGAAGATTTCCTTCAATCAGCAGATGTTGTATTAACATCTTATGCATTGGCTCAGCTCGATGAGGAAGAACTGACTTCATTATGCTGGGATGCTGTTATTTTGGATGAAGCACAAAATATTAAGAACCCACATACGAAACAGTCCAAAGCAGTACGCAACTTGCAAGCAAATCACAAAATCGCTTTAACTGGTACACCAATGGAAAATCGCCTCGCTGAACTTTGGTCCATTTTTGACTTTATTAATCATGGATATCTTGGAAGCTTAGGACAATTCCAGCGCCGCTTCGTCACACCGATTGAAAAAGATCGTGATGAAGGAAAAATCCAGCAAGTTCAACGGTTTATCTCACCATTTTTACTGCGCCGAACGAAGAAAGATCAAACAGTCGCATTAAATTTACCAGATAAACAAGAACAAAAAGCTTACTGTCCTCTTACTGGTGAACAAGCTTCCTTATATGAACAACTTGTTCAAGATACACTGCAAAATGTAGAAGGATTAAGCGGAATTGAAAGACGCGGTTTTATATTACTTATGCTGAACAAGCTAAAACAAATTTGTAATCATCCAGCTCTTTATTTAAAAGAAGAAGAGCCACAAAATGTCGTTGAACGCTCTATGAAAACAAAAACGTTAATGGAGCTCATCGAAAATATAAAAGATCAAAATGAAAGTTGCCTCATCTTCACTCAATACATCGGTATGGGAAACATGCTAAAACGTGTGCTAGAAGAACAATTCGGCCAGCGTGTCCTCTTCTTAAACGGTAGTGTACCGAAAAAAGATCGTGACAAGATGATTGAGGAGTTCCAAAACGGAACGTATGACATTTTCATCTTATCCTTAAAAGCTGGCGGAACAGGATTAAACTTAACCGCTGCCAACCATGTCATTCACTACGATCGTTGGTGGAACCCAGCTGTGGAAAACCAAGCAACAGACCGCGCATATCGCATTGGTCAAAAACGATTTGTTCATGTTCACAAACTCATTACAACAGGAACATTAGAAGAAAAAATTGATGAAATGCTAGAAAGAAAACAATCCCTAAACAATGCGGTCATCACAAGCGATAGCTGGATGACTGAACTATCAACAGACGAACTAAAAGAATTACTTGGTGTATAAAGTGAAACTTGAATCAGGCCGTTTACGGGGAGTTTTACTACCCGTAAAAAAAAGCGCTAATCTCGAAATGAGATTAGCGCTTTTTTCTATTCCAAAACCAATTACTTATTATAATCCCCGTTAATCCGCCGCACGTATCAAGCAATGAATCTTGCCACATTGGTGTACGGTCCCCCGTATACCATTGGTGAATTTCATCAAATGTTGCATAACCCGCAACGAAAAGAAGGGCATATATAAAACATCTTTTCCTCGAATGACCTGATCGATGAAAAGCGTAATAAATCAATGAACCTAGCATAAAGAACACCATAAAATGAGCACCTTTACGAAGGAAAAACTCAATAAATCCGCCTACACCTTTATTCGCAATACTAACAGGGGTTCCTCCACCATAATCGATAGATACCCATGAAAAATGCTCTTTCACAAATTCAACATTTACATATTGTTCAATATCTGAACGCATATCCTGCTTTTTATATGGTTGTGCCGAAGAATAGAAAATCAGCCCCATCCATAGTAATACAGGAATCCAAAATAACCATTTACGATTCATTATCCAGAATTCTCCTCTCTTAATCTTTTAAGGGTACCAAAAAAAAGAAAAAATTTCACGCCAAAACATGACATTTACACCCTATTTATAAAGTGAAAGGAGGTGATACACATGGCAATTGAAACAATCTTAATGGATTTAACTTTACGTCTAGTCTTAAACAACGGATTAGATAAGAACGGCAAAACAGTTTTCAAAAGTAAACAATTTAAACGTGTTAAAACAAATGCGAGCTTAGATCAAGTACACAACGTAGCTCATGCTCTCGCTTCCTTACAAGCATCACCACTTCACTCTGTGCAACTTGTAAGCACATCAGATCTTTCTAAACTATAAAGTAAAACTCGGATCAGTGGGGATTTTATTCATCCCCGCTGATTATTAGCCCGCAATTTAACCAGCAGACCCGAGTCCCGTAAATAGCGGGATAAATACAAAGGAGGGAATAACACATGCAAGTACTAGAATTGATTTTCGCGAAAGAAGATGGAAAAACAGTCGTTTTTTCTATCGATACGCCTATCACACCAATCGATGCACAAGTCGTAAATCAAGTAATGGATACAATCCTTGCCTCATCTGTATTTTCATCCATTGATGAAAATACAAGAAAAAAGGGAGCTCGCCTTGTAGAAAAAAATGTATCTGAAGTTCCAATTACTCTGTAAAATAAAAAAGACGAATCTGCATCATTTTGCAGATTCGTCTTTTTTCTTCGGCATTTCAATCGGAATAAAAATCTTTGAAAAACCGACGCATACGTACTTATAATGTTCTTCACCTATATCAAACTCAGTCGTATATGTTGAGAAGAATATATAATCATTTCGCTTCGTATAATGATCAATTAATAACCCAACTTGTGGCTCAACATACTTTTTCGCTAACTTTTTACCGGCCGATGCCAAGTCGCCAAGGAGACCCTCTTCATTCTCTTTTTGAACTTCATCTAGCTTCTTACTCACATCATTACGCTTCATAAACTGCTTCGCTGCCCATTCTGTATATTCTCCTTTACTCGGATTGCTGTTTGCTAAATATACTAGGAGAATGACAACTAAAGCCATAATAATATACTTTTTCTTCATACTATATCACCGCCTACTCTTTTCTATTTTCATATATATGTACAAGCGATGCAAATTAGAAAGACTATCACCTATTGATTGTAAACGAATAGCCAAAATTTACAATATGAAATAGAATATTAACAATCAATTTACTTAATTTATATATAATTATATTCAGAATGAAAATTATAAGGGAGGATATAGAATTATGGATAATGAAAACAACATTTTTATTTCTAGTTCTACAATGATGCTTGAACCATGTAAACACCCTTATTACCGTACAAAAATTATCGACAGTAGCGGGAACCATCTTTACTCCTGTCAAACTGCTCTCCAACTTATACAGAAATCTTGTCTAACAAATATTCATTCTACTTATCAAGGGAGACGTAATGCCGTAAAAACAAAATTTAAATTTAAACAAAACGTTCCAATTCCGATCAATCATAGAGAATATATTTGTGCTTTCCCAACAGAATCTCCTGCTTCTCCAAATTGTATTTGGCTTTTCTTTAAACATGTTCATACAATAGAGTTTTTCCAAAAAGCTAAACGAGCTAAAATTCATTTTTCAAACGGAGCTACCGTAACGATACAAATTAGTTCCCATAAGCTAAGTCAGCAATTATGGAAAGCTGGATATGTATTATCCCAAATGAACATGCAAGATTCATCACCTTAATAACAAATAGAATGGAAGGTAGTATTTCCTTACCTTCCATTCTATTTGCTATTTTTATCCTCTTACACTATCTCGCATTTTCTCGAGTGCTTGCCGATACATCCATCTTACTTGATAATATGTCACTTCCATCTCTAACGCGATTTCTCCCATCGTCTTCCCTACAAAAAAACGTTCAAAAATAATATATTTCTCCTTCTCATCTAACACGCTCATAAAATCCTTCACTTTCATTTCAACGTCTTCAAAATGAAAGATATCCTCATACTCCCCTACACATACATATCTTTCTTGTACAGTAGATTCTTTCTTCAATCTCTCTAATATATAACCACGCACCGTTACGACTGCATATGCGGGAAAACTCCCTTTCTCAGCATCATACCTTTCATACGCATACCAAAGACCAATTAAACCACATTGATAATACTCTTCATGATCTTGATAAATACCTAGCTTCTTTATTTGATTCACAATCATCCCTTCATACAAAACAACTGCCTCTTTAAAAGTCGCTGGCTTCACACAGTACCCGTTTCTAAAAGGTATACCTTTCTAGTATTCCGCGGTACCTTCACAATATAAAAATAAAGAAAAGATTTCACTGTGAGTAATTTCAAATACTACCGATGGAATTTGAAATTACACTATGTAGTATTTGAAATTTTGTTGGTGGTATTTGAAATAGGGATAAAAATAAAAAAGGTGACTCTCTTGAAGAGTCACCTTTTTAAAATAATATGTTATGCACCAAAGCCGCTTACTAAACCTCTTACAACGCCGAATGCAATTGTTAGGATAAAGAAGATTACAATTAAAATCGTAGCTTGTTTCTTACTTAAACCAGCTACAATGTGTAAGCCTAGTCCTGTTAGAATGAGGCTCCAAATATTAAAAATTTCAATTGAAGAGGCAATTCCATGTGCTACTGTCCCTTGTTCAAATAAAGGAGCTAAACTTGTATAAACATCAGTGCCATTTCCATCAAAAATAAAGCCTAATCCTGCATTTAACAATCCGCCGATATAATAAACCAGATTAGCATATAAGTAAATCGATAGTATTTTCATGTACGGTGTATCATTGCTCATAAACATCATAATAATTTTATAAAAACCTGCCGCAATAAAGAGACCTATAGGTGTTCCTAATAGACCAACAAGTGCGCCTCCACCAAGGGTAAATCCTTTTACCATTGCCCCTGCTTCACCATTTAATTCTTTTGCCAATTCTGGAGTACTAATTAATGTTAAGTAAGACACTGCTGTTGCTATAATCGTTCCTAATATAACAAATAAGAAAAATACTCCCCATACCGGACTTTTCGTCTTCATTCTCTCAAATTGCTCACCTGGAGAAGTAATCATTCCTAATAATGATGGCTTCTTCGCACCTACATCTTGCGTATTAATATTTGCTTCCATTATAACGCCTCCTTCTATTTATATAACCCGTTCTAACGGGCGGTTCACTTCCTCGCAAGAGGCTACGAACCGCCCACTAGAACGGTAATGTGTAGTTTTACTACACTATTAATTACTCATAACGCAATGCTTCAATTGGATCTAATTTCGCAGCTTTATTTGCTGGAATTAATCCGAAAATAATACCGAGTGTCATCGAGAATAGTACGCCTCCAACGACAACTTCCCATGAAACAAGTGGTGGCCATTTTGCGAATGTAGAAACGATATATGCTCCGCCATACCCAAGACCAATTCCAATTAAACCACCTAGAAGTGTTAACATAACGGCTTCAATTAAAAACTGTAATAAAATTTTACTACGCGTTGCTCCAAGTGCTTTACGTATCCCAATTTCGCGCGTACGCTCTGTTACAGATACGAGCATGATGTTCATAACACCAATACCACCAACGACTAATGAAATACCAGCGATACCACCGATGATCATCGTCATAATGTTAGTAACTTTAGAAACATTTTCTTGGAATTCTTTTAAATTAACCAGTTCATATTTACCCGGAATTTCACTTGGCTTACGACTATTTAATACATCAACAGCCTGTTTCCCTGCTGCTTCTAAATCGTCTACATTTTTAGCTTGAATTGCGATACTTTGAATTTCATCTGTTCCGTATAAAACAGGCCATAACGTAAGAGGGATTAACGCTTCTTCCATTTCAAATCCCATAAATTCATTATCAGATGTATACACACCGACAATTTGCATCGGTTGTCCTTTCATCTCAATAATTTGTCCTACTGGATTTACGCCCTTAAATAACGTCTCTTCTGTTTTTGTACTAATCATCACGACGTTATTTGCATGAGAAATATCTGATTCATTTAAAGTACGTCCCTTTACGACCTTTACTTTATTAACCGCAAAATATTCATTATCAAGACCAATAACATTCAAATTTGCTTTTTTATCATTTACATCAAGCACCTCTGAATTCTGGTTTGTCGTAATAACATGTGAAACATCTTTCACTTGTTTTACTTCCAAAATATCCTCTTCCGTTAACTTCGGCATTTCAAATCCACCTATAGCAAACTCATCATTAATATCTGGTTTAAATTGAATTGGCATAAGGTTATTACCACCAGAACCTGCGAATTTCGACTTCAGCATCGCTTCCCCGCCTTGCCCAATTGCAACGACAGTAATAATCGAACCTACCCCGATAATAATACCGAGCATCGTAAGAGCTGAACGTAGTTTATGAGCTAAAATAGAAGATAGGGCAATTTTTATACTATCTAGTAAACTCATACCGCACACCTTCTATCTTCTGTAACTTTCCCGTCTCGCAGTACAATACGGCGGGAAGAATACGCTGCTACTTCCTCTTCATGCGTAACCATAACAATCGTCGTACCTTCTGCATTAAGCTTCGTGAAAATATCCATAACTTGCTCACCAGACTTCGTATCAAGTGCACCCGTCGGTTCATCGGCCATAATGAACGTTGGATTATTTGCAATCGCTCTTGCAATCGCTACACGCTGCTTCTGTCCACCGGATAACTCATTTGGTAAATGATGCACGCGATCCGCCAATCCAACTTTACCTAACGCCTCCAAAGCACGCTTGCGACGCTCCGCTTTCTTCACGCCACCGTATACGAGCGGAAGCTCAACATTTTCCACTGCGGAAAGGCGAGGCAGTAAATTAAAATGCTGGAATACAAAGCCAATATATTCATTACGAATTAAAGCAAGCTTTGACTCGTCTGCTGTTAAGATATTCACGTCATTCAGCTTATATTCGCCTTCTGTTGGACGATCTAAGCAACCAATAATATTCATAAGCGTTGACTTACCAGAACCAGACGGTCCCATAATCGAAACGAACTCACCGCTCTGAATCGTTAAACTAATACCGTGCAAAATCGGCACCGCCAATTTCCCCTGATAATACGTTTTAGCAATATTATTTAACGTAATCATTTTTCTTTCACTTCCATTCCGTCATACACATCGTCGGAAGGATTTTTAACCACCTTTTGCCCCACTGTTACGCCTTCTACAACCTCTGTCCAGTCTCCATCAGTAGAACCTTTTTTCACATTTTGTTTACGAAGCTTTCCTTTATCCTCAACATAAACAAATGCATCATCGCCTTTTTCTACAATGCTTTTACTTGGAACAGCAATCATCGTCTTATTCTCTAAGTTTACTTGCAATGAAACGTGGTAACCTGGCGATAAACCGTCTTGACTATCAAGACTTGCCTTATATGTATACTGAGACATATTTTGAGTTGCTTCACCCATGCCGCCAGCTTGCGCCATCTCTGCGCTCGTTGGGAACTCACTTACCTCTGTAATCTTACCTGTCCACTTCTTCTTATTATTTGCTTTCGCCGTTACAGTGAATGTTTGATCCTTTTGAATTTGTGACTTCTGAAGCTCAGTTAACGTACCTTGAACTTGGAATGGATCTTTAGAAGCTACTTGTAAAAACGATTTTCCTTGACCACCTAACGCTTGAGATGAACTTTGTGCCGCATCTTTATCTAACTTTTGAACAACACCAGCGAAATTACTATAAATCGTAAGCTCTTTCTGCTTCTTACTTAACTCTTCTTTCTGCAACTTTCCTTTTTCTTTCTCAAGATCAGTTGTCTTTTGAGCTATCTCTAACTCGTTTACTTGCTCGTCCATCGGATCCGTTACTTCTTTCCCAGCTCCGCTATCTTTCGCCTTCTTAATCTCTTTCTTTAACGAATCAATCTTCTTTTTTCCTTGATCATAACGCATATCCGCCATCTTCTGATCAAGCTCAGCTTGCTTCATTTGAAGGTTAATCCCTTCATTGTCATAAGAGAATAACTTCGTACCTTTTTCTACCTCTTGCCCTTCTTTTACCTCAATATCTTTCACTTTTCCTTTGGCCGGATCTGCATAGAAGCTTTCAATATTACCAGGCTTCACCTGACCAGAAATTAACTTTGTATTATTCAGCTTACGCTCTGTCACTTTCTCAAAACTTACAGCATCAGCATTTGTTGATGCACCCTTCTTCTTACCTTGCATAACAAAAATATTAATTGCCGCTACAATAACAATTAGTGCAATAACCCCAATAATAATCCATTTCTTCTTCTTGTTTGGAGTACGAACCGTATTTGGTAACATATTCTCGCTCCCTTTTATAACTTAATAGTTTAATATAAAAATTGTATAAAACTTTCTGAAAATACATTACATATTATTACATTATTTTTACAAAGTTTTACACATCCATTTATATTGTAACAAAAATTCCAATGATTAGAAATATGACATTATATCTTTTAAGATAGATTTAAGGAAAGGAAAAAGGGCAATTTTAATTGAATGGAAGCCATTCTTTATTAACAAACTTCTTGCCAAAATGAATCATTAAAATCATTTTCCTAATTGTATCATCGCTATTTTGTCATATATATTTGACATTTCATCTATTCAATTATAAAATGTCACATATAAATGACATTTCGGTAAACGAGGTCTACAACCATCAATGGGAGGATTATATTTGAATAACGTTAAACAATATCGAAAATCTGAAGGTCTATCGCAGCTAGAATTAGCTAAAAAAGTTAACGTAGCGAGACAGACAATAAATTTAATTGAAAACAATAAATATAACCCCTCTTTAGCCTTATGTATCGAATTAGCAAAAGCACTAAAAACAGATTTAAATAGTCTATTTTGGGAGGGAGATTAAATGATGAAAATTGAATGGAAAGAAAGAGTTTATAATAGTTTTGTTGGAACACTAAGTGAGAGAGATGAATACCAAAAACAAGAAATCAATAAAGAGTTATCTGTAGCTGGAATTGGTTTGTGGTGGTTAAATATGTTGGTAATGCTTATTATGTTACTTGTTGATACTATGAATCACACAATATCTATAGGGACAATATTCATTTTTCTATCTAATATGATTTATGCTAATTACTTAGCCTTTAAATTCAAGAAAAAAGGTTTAAGTGATACTGAATGTGCAACAAAAGAAGAATATTTACAACACAAGAAAAAATTAAGAAAAGCTGGCTTAAAAGCAGGTGTGCTTTGGGGCTTTCAAATGTTTGTTTTTATGAATTATATCCTTCCCTATGTAGGCTCAGAAGAAATCTCTATTTCTTTATTTAAGGTTGTAATTTTCATCTGTGGCGGCGGATTTTTCGGTCTAACTATGTACGTAATTGGTTTATTAAATCTAAAAAAATTATATTAATTAACAAAAATCATTTACATATTAAACTGCAATTTTACATACTGTTTGTTTTTTCTAATATAAAAGCTATCCAATCACACACAATTGGATAGCTTTTTCAAACAAAATATTACGCTACTTTAGGATCTTTTCTCTCATGTCCACGTTGAACAATAAATAAGAAGATTGTTGATAAAACCGCACCTGTTAGTAGTAATATGAAACAACCATCCCAGCCAGAACGATCAACAATAACACCAATTGCTGCGTTAGCTACAAGACTTCCGCCTACATAACCGAATAGACCACACATACCAACTGTCGTACCTACTGCAAATTTCGGTACTAATTCCATCGCACTTAAACCGATTAAGAACTGTGGTACATAAATTAAACAACCGATAATAGAAACTGCAATACTTACAACAAGTACGCTAGTTGCTTGCCAATATATAAACGTACCAATAACAACTCCAACCATACTAATAATACATAATGGCATACGTTTTCCTTTAAATAATTTATCACTTAAAAAACCAACGATTAATGAACTTGGAATTGCCATACCTTCAAAGATTGCATATGCCGCATGCGCTTCTGCTTTTGAAAATCCTTTAACTGTCGTTAAATAAAGTGGAACCCAGTTAATAACACCGAAACGAATTAAATAAACAAAAGCATTCGCAATACATAAGAACCATACAAATTTATTTTTCACTACATACTTCATTAAAATTTCTTTTGGTGACATCTTGTTAGCATTATCTGCTTTTTCAAGATTTTCATAGTCATTACGATACTCATCAATTGGAGGAAGACCTTCAGATTCTGGTGTATCCTTCGCATTGATCCAAACAAGAACTGAAATTACCATTGCGATAATCGCAGGGAAAATAAACACGCCGCCTTGCCAATGGTTTTCACCAAAAATACCTACACCAATTCCGACAAGTGGTGGCACAAGCATTCCACCAACGTTATGTGAAATATTCCAAAGACCTGTTTTCGTACCGCGTTCTTTCTTCGAGAACCATTTTGTCATAACAATACTACAAGGTGGTGCTCCCATACCTTGTACAATACCGTTAACAACAAGTAATGTAACAATCATCCCAAATGATGATGCAAAGCCGAAACAAATATTTACAAGCCCTGATAAGAATAAACCGACTGCGATAAAGCGCTGGGCGAAAGCTTTATCTGATAAATTACCCATAAAGAACTTACTAAATCCATAAACAATTGCCATTACTGAACCTAGTAGACCAATTTCAGCTGTACTAAAACCATATTCTTGTACTAAATACGTACTTGATAACGTAAAGTTACTACGAACTAAATAATAAGCAGCATATCCAACTGAAATCCCGATTAACACACGAATACGTAGTAATCGATATACACGGTCGATCATATCCGCTGGCAATCTTTCAATTGCAGGTGCTGGCTTGAGCCATTTAAACATATATTTTCGTCTCCTTTTCTCACTTCAGAGAGAGACGCTGTCTATTCCATATCTCGATTATTCCGCTATTTGATATATTTTGGTTCGTCCTTCTAACCGGCTGTCCTTCTATTTCTTTCTCATTCTTCGCAAACATAGTTGGTACGCCAAACGACACTTTTTCTAAAATGTGACCCGCTTCTTCTGATAAACAATAATCAATAAATAAATCCGCAATAATACCACTCGGTGCACGTTTTAGTTTAGAAATCGCATTAACGGATAACCCTGTTTGCTCAGGTTCGTTACTTAAAATCGGAAAGCCTTGTTTTTGAAGCATTCTCTGATCTCCCATAAAGTTGATGCCTACCATATATTCACCACTCGCAACAAGTTCTGCTGGGATGTAACCATTCACTGTTACTTCTCCAACTTGTTCTGCCAGATTCTTCACATATTCCTTCGCTTCCTCTTCACCTAACGTATCAATAAGTGACTGAAAAAACGTATATGCTGTACCTGAAACATTTGGATCGGGCATGACAATCTTTCCTTTATATACTGGATTCAATAAATCTTTCCATCTTAACGGATACGAGAGACCGAGCGGCGCTATTTCCTCGCTCCACCGCTCTTTATTAATCGCAATTGCCAGCTTCTCCACTTCATAACCGTACCAATAACCATCTTTATCTTTAACAGTTTTTGAAATACGATTTGCATGTTGGCTTATCACAGGAATAGAAAGATTTTTTTGCTTCATCATTTGATGCGCATCTACTGTACCGCCAATAATAATATCCGCCTTCGGATTTCCAGCTTCTTCTTCCACTCTACGAAGAAGTTCTTCTGTTGAAAGACGAATAAATTCATACGTACATCCGCGCGGTTTACAAAATGATGAAAGTAACGCTTCACCAACTTCCTCACGAGCCGCTACATACGCAACAATATGACGATCATCCAAAATAGGGAGACCATTTTTACTATATTTAATAGAGGTTGTATCTCGAGAGCAACTAGACATCGCTCCTCCAATTACTAGCAAAAAGAAGAAAAAGGCTATCTTTCTCATGACGCATTCTCCTTTACGAATAACTCTGCTAGAGAGCCTTTCATATACATGACATTACCGTTATTATCACCGAGATATTGCACCACAAAGTACGATGGATACACAGAAATCGTAAGAATATCTTCACGATCATTCTTTACACGCTTACCTGTTTTATAAGCTGTAATATAAGCAATCGGTTCATTCTGCGATTGTAATAACTTCTGAATTTCTCCGTAATCTGTAATTTGCTTTGCGTATCGAATAGAATCAAGTATGTGCGTAAGATTGATAGTACGTACCACATCGCCTTGACGTACTACGACATCCTTTGCTGAAGCAAAGAAATCACTAATACGCTCTGGTGTGTAATACAGGCTTAATAAATACGTTTGAAGTGCTGAAATCATCGGATCCATGCCATTCTTTCCGTATACATTTTCCCCATACTGGAACAAGTCACCTACTGCAAAAGTACGCTTATGTCCATTCAAGTACGTTACTTCTCCAGTAAATACTTGTTCTTTGCTCTTAACGTCACCTGGCTCTATTCGAATTCGGTCAAAGAATGAAACAATCGTATGCAAACGAACTTCATCCGTTACAACAATTTCTCCCCACTTTTCATGTCTTACTTTCACTTCAATTGGAAGAGATTCATTCACCCTTTGTAAAACGGCTTGTTTATCATTTACAATGTTGATTCGATTATATATTTGCTTCTCCATAACATAAAACAAAACAAGAGAAACAATCATACAAATGACAAACATAAGAATTTGAAATGATAGCCTTTTCATTTCTGCCTACCTCCAAGATAAAAAAACGTTGTTTCGAAAATACCGCATAATTGTTTCATAAATGTATCATTTAACCGCTTTCAAGTTTTTTATGTCTTCCATCCTTCTCGGAAGCAAAAATGTAATGAATATTGTAGTACCTATTTCTTCACTACTCTCAATCCGCATGCTTCCGCCCTGCTTACTCATAATCTCCTGACAAATATACAAACCATAACCATTCCCGTAACTAGAAGGAAGTGCCTTTCCTTTCGGAGACTCATTCCACTCTGCAAGCACCACTTCATCTATACCGATCCCATCATCATGAACAAAAACCTTCGCCTCCTGCTCATTTACAATTACATTCATACGAATGTGCGAAGCATCACTATACTTAATTGCATTATCAAGCACATTTAAGAAAATTTGCTTCGTCTTATCAAAATCTGCAACAACATGTACATCCGTTAACTCATTTATCACTTCAATTTCAAACTGATTTAGACGAGGTTTCACAATTGAAACTGCTTCTTCTGCCAATTCCTTTATATTCACAACTGTAGGAGACACCTCAAACGTACTCGTCCCATATTTCGAAGACTTAAGCAGTTCCTCTACAAGTGATAATAAACGCTCACTTTCCACCGCCACATAACGAAGACTTTCCTGTACATCTTCTTTCGATTGTAACTTTGGAATTAAATCAACATAACCGATAATTGCCGTTAGCGGTGTTTTTAGCTCATGCGTAATGCGATCTAGGAAATCTTTCTGCTTCTCTTTCTCCTCCTGCAATTGCTTAATATGCAGCTCAATTCCATCGGCCATCGCGTTAAAAGATGCTGAAAGCTGAGCGATTTCCACGTACTCATTTAACTCTATCTTACTCTTATAATCACCATTCGCGAGCCTCTGTGCCATTTGTCTCAACTGATCAATTGGTTTATGAAGAGACTTCGCTAAACGAATCGCAAAGAAAATACCGGTAGCTACTAAACAAAGAGACGTCATTAAGAAAGTCCAGCTCACATTTGTTAAAACTTCCTTCTCACCCGTTAACTCATTTATAAAACGAATACTTCCAATGACATCGTTTCCATAATATACTGGGCTTGAAAACAAAAGAATGGGAGCGGGATCCGCCTCCTCAAAAACATAAGACTTCTTTCCCTTCAAGGAACTCTCAATGTCAATGTTACGGTGAAGCAATGCTCCTTTTTGTGTATCTGCAACAACATCGCCATTCTTCCCGATCATCTGCACACGGACATCCATACGCTTCGCTAAATACGACGCAATTAAAAGTGAATTCGGACCAAGCGTATCCACTTCTGCTTCCTTCTCTAAATAATTCATCGTATAAATTTGTGCTTCTACACTTAACTTTTCTAAAGAATCTGCTGCGTTATGATACATATTCTTTTCTAACGTAATATAAACAACTGCATATAAAAGAACAAAAATCGGAATTAACAGCCCAACTATTCCGAACACCATATTTCGCTTTAAAGACATACCATCACCACTTAACAATCCAGTTTATAGCCAACGCCATAAATTGTCTTAATATATTCTCCGCTCGTCCCAAGCTTCTTTCGAAGTCTCTGCACCATAATATCAACTGCTCTTGTATTTCCGATATACTCAAACCCCCATACTTTCTCAAGTAACTCATCCCTCATAAACACACGCTGCGGATTTGAAACAAACAACTGACATAAATTAAACTCTCGGTACGTTAACTGAATCTCTTGTCCACTCACATGTACCTTTCTTTCCTTAGGACAAATCACTATCTCTCCAGCCTCAATTACTTCATGACTTACAGCAGTCTCCGTCTTCTTTACACGCCGCGCCATATTCTTAACCCGAAGAATAAGCTCCGCATAATTAAACGGCTTCGTCACATAATCATCAGCACCAAGCTGCAATCCAAGCAACTTATCATTCATCTGACTCTTTGCCGTTAACATAAGCACCGGAATATCCCTATCCCTCTCACGGAACAAACGAAGCAACTCATACCCATCCGTATCCGGAAGCATAACATCCAAAATCAATACATCCGGCCCTTCATTCCATCGCTCCAAAGCTTCTCTCCCATCAGCCGCTGCCAATACTTCATAACCTTCCATCTCCAACTGCATCCGAATCAAATTACGAATACTCGATTCATCATCAACCACAAGTATTTTCATTATTTTCCTCCTTCCATCATGTATTATAGTACAGTTTAGTATAGCAAAAATCGTACAAAAAAAGAGAGGGTATTGTCGAACATATTTTGTCGACGATACCCTCTCCCCTTTTATTATTTAGCTACAAAATAATCCGTTACATATTGTGCCCAAACTTCATGACCTTTAGCAGTTGGGAAACCAAATTCTTCTTTTAAGTATGGTAGGATAGCCTTTGTCGATGCATCCGGCCACGCTCCCCAATGATCAATATATGTATAATTATTTTGCGTTGCAAATTGTTTTAATGCTTCAATTGCTTTCGGATAATTCTTCGCACCATACACTGGATTTGATGGTTGAATCATAATCGTAGCACCCTTTGCACTAGTAGAAAGTGCTTGAACGAACTTCTGTGTATTTACTACAGAGTTTCCATTACCAGTTTTACCATTATCAGTAATAAACGGTGGCTCAAATAAAATTACATCTGGATTCTCTTTCGCAATCTCTTTATCACGTTTATTCACGATTAACTCTTCTGTGCTTTCACCCTTATATTCCTTTACAGTCACATTCCATAAACCTTTACCGTAAGCCGTTTCTAAATTAGCCGTTAACTTAGCTGCCCAAGCACCGTTTTCAGGTGAAGAAGCTTCATCACCAACAATAATAAGGTTTACTGCCTTTTTATCCTCAGCAGCTTTCTTTAACTTCTCTTTCACTGCATCTGGCAAATTCTTCGCGTATGCTTCATTAAAAGATGACTTCGTATCTTGTTTCTTCTCTTCCTTTTTCTCTTCTTTCTTCGCTCCGCTATCTTTCACTTCAGCCTTTGTTTTCGTTACTTCACTCGTTTGTCCTGTTGCATTCGCAATCTTCTTATTCCAGTATATTTTACCACTCACAATCGAAGCAGCAAACAATACAAAAATAATAAGGACAAGTACTGCTTTCTTATTCATCGATTCACCTCATCTATTAATCTCACAATATATAATACTAATATAAATTCATGCAAAAATAAACCCAACTCCTTCCAAAGGAGCTGGGTTATTACATATTACTTAGTTAATTCAAGATGTGCTCTTAACTTATTCGTTATATCTTGTTTCGCTGCATCCGGAACATAGTAATACCAAATACCATCAGCGGCTTTGTGGCCGTCGCCTGGGATTTGGATTTCTTCACTGTTTTGCATACAATCTTTATAGTTCTTTTGAATATCAAACATTTGGTCTTGTGTTAAACTTGTTTTAACGTTTTTCTCAATTGCTTTTAACACATCACCGTAACTTGCCAGAGAAGATACGCTTGCACCCTTCTTAATTACAGCCTGAATAACTTGACGTTGGCGCATTTGACGGCCAAAGTCACCGCGTGGATCCGCATAACGCATACGAGAATATACTAAAGCTTTTTTCCCATCTAAATGTAAATCCCCTTTTGGATAATCAAAACCGTCCATTTTAAAGCTCATATCGTTATTAATATCCACACCACCAACAGCATCTACAATATCCCTGAATCCTTCCATATTTACCTCAATATAATGATCAACTGGAATATCGAGGAAATTCTCGACTGTTTTCACTGCCATATCGATTCCGCCGAATGCATAGGCATGATTTATTTTATCTTTCTTGCCCTTTCCAACAATTTCTGTATAAGAATCACGCGGAATACTAATAATTTTCATTGAATTAGATTTAGGATTTAATGTAAATAACATTAGAGAATCTGAGCGACCTTGATCTTCCCCACGTTGATCGACACCCATTAATAAAATTGAAATAGGTTTTCTATCAGCAATATCTACCTTTCCATCCCTTTTATCTGATTTTTCACGGTCCAATGGTTTATGCACTGCATTTAATGTATTAGATACATTTGAATAAACAGTATATGCATAGATCCCTGTGCCAACTAGGATAACGCCTATAATACTTAAAGCCCAAAGAAATATTTTTTTCTTCAAGATATTCGCCTCTTCCTTTAAATGTAGTTCCTATTTAATATAGTACTTAATGAGTTAAACCATCCACTAGTTTTTGATATTCCTCAATAATTTTTCTATTCATAATATTACTAGTAAACTTTTCTTCATATATATTCCTGCCCCGTTTTCCCATTTCTTTCAATTCTATTTTATCAAGGTTTAATAATATATCTACTAAATCATTGGGTTTTTCTAAATCAAATATATATCCATTAACTTCTTGGTTAATCAATTCCGGTAATGCCCCCCTATTACTTACTATAACAGGTTTTCTATTTTTCATTGCTTCAATCGCAACCAAACCAAAACCCTCCCAACGTGAAGGCATTATAACCGCATCCATATCAGAATAATAACTATCTAATAATTTATTGTCGATCCAGCCTAAATTTATAACATTTTGAGGAAATTGAAATTCAGCCTGACTTACAACAGGTTCACCGATAATATATAATTTAATCTTTGGTAAATTATTATTTTTAAAAATATCTATTAAAATATCTAGACCTTTTTGCTTATCAAATCTTCCAACAAAGAGTAAATTTATACAATCTTTTTCTATTTCTAATGATACCCTTTTATCATTACTCCTATCAGAAATCCCATTATATATAATTGTAGATTTATTTTTAGGCAAATGATATTTAAGTGAGTTTGTGTACTCATCTAGAGAAATATTAACTATAGTATCGGTTTTAAGAGCTAACACTCTCTCTATTAAGGAGTATACTCTTTTTTTTAGCTGAGAGGTGTCCATTAAAAATGACCAGCCATGCGAACAATAAACAATTTTCACATTTTTTCTCTTAATAAAATAAAGTAATCTAACATATAGGCCCGCAAATGAACTATGCACGTGAATAATATCTGGTTTTATCAAATTTATATACGCATTAATTTCCTTTATAGCTTTTATTATATATTTTGGGCTCCTTTTATAAGAATAGCCGTATATATTCTCAGAATTAATATTCTTCAATTCCCCCGAGTGTAAATCCCCATAGAGTAAAAAAACGTCATCAATGTTTTCACACTGTTCTTGATATTCTATTACCTCCTGAAGATATGTAGCAATTCCTCCCTTTACATATTCAGCTATATGTAAAACTTTCATTTAATCCACTCCTAAAATTATTAAATCTAGAAGCTACTTTAAAACCCTTTCTTGTACACCCTCCATATAAAAGTTAGCAATATATAATTTATATACAAAGAATAGTAGTTTCAAACTAAACTTAGCTTCATTCTTTATAATACGCTTAAAAACAAAATTACAATTTTTAACTAAAAATTGTATACAATATTTTTTATACTTTGGAACAGTATCTCTAGCTTTTAATGGCTCTAAATATTTAAAGTTGCCAAAGAAGTTAATTATTTCGGGATGTTTTTCTAATAATATAGGCATATTATATTGGGCCAAATTTTTTATTCGTTTACAATATACTTTTAAACTTATCCTCTCATCAAAGTGATGTACATCCCCATCCTGCTCTATTAAACTAATCTCATAATCATTTTTAAATAATCTATAACCAAACTCGATATCTTCCGATCCCCAATACTTAAAATCTTCATCAAATCCTTGCGATTCTCTTAAATTTTCCATACGGATACTTAAATTAGCCGTAGTTACATATACAAATTCCAACTTTGTTGTATTTTCTCCATATCTTAATCTAATATTTTCTCTCTGTTCTCTAAATTGATCAAATGAATTATTAGATTTACTAGGGAAATAAATTGCCCCTATTCCTAATCCCTTCTTATTACTCATATGAAATTCAACATGTCTATTAATAAATTGATTGGTAATAGGTACACAATCTGAATCCAACATTATAACTAATTCATTTGAACTATTCTCAATTGCCTTATTTCTAGTCTTACTTCGACCGCTATTTTTATTATTGACAAATAATTTTATATTTTCGTAGTTATCAACAAACCCCTGAATTACACTAACACTTTCATCAGTAGATGCATCGTCAACTAAAATAATCTCATACTTATTTTTATCATAATCTTGCTCAATTAAAGAATTAAGCACTTGTCCAATTATACTCTCAGAATTAAAAACCGGTATCACAATACTTACAGATAACATTTAAGATATTCCACTCCTTTTGAAACTATACTAAGGCATACCATTTAAATGAGGTTTGTTATTTTGGTAATTCCAATCTATAAAAGCAAAGAATAACCAAATCTCATACTTAATTTCTAAATTTATAAAACTAAATACTGATATAAGAACAAAAATTAAGCAAAATCTCAGCATTTTATCATTTTTTGTTATTTGATTAGCCACTTTAGAAGAATAGAAGAAGTACAGTAAAGCTCCTATTCCCCCCTGTACTAACCAGTTAAAAAAGCTAGATTTAATAGCTAATCCTTTGGTTGTACCCGTTAATCTTTGCAATTCATCTAAATTAGGTGAAACATTAAATAGTGTAACAAATATCTCTCTTAATAATTCAATTATCCCCTGAATACTCTCTACTAATAAAACAATATAAACACCTGTACCCACACCAAAAGGGTTTGTAACAAATACTTTTATTGCTACCATAAATAAACCTAGTCTTGTAGAAACTGATGTATATTTCTCAATATCACTCATAAGAGAAGAATAAAAATCATCCTTTAAAATCATAAAAACTAAAGCGGTACAGCATAGTAACAAGAAGCTGAAAATAATATTTTTTACACTAATTCTAAATATATTAATAAAGTTAAATGCAAAAAAGATTAGACTTACTACAAAAACGATAAAAAAGCCTTTTGAACCAGTGAGGAATACATAAGCAAGTAATGAAATTATTATAGTTATCGTATACAATCTAACTTTAAAATTATTAAAAAGTTTTTTCGCTAAATATAAAGTAAGAATACTATATATAAGATAAATTGTTCCAGTCCAACTACTCTCCACTGTTAATAATCTAATTCTATAGTAGGGCTCATCGGATGAATGAAGCCACATCCACGCACTTGGCATACTAAAATACTCTAAGGCCATAATAATATTTAATATCATTAAATTAACAAAAAATGCTCTAAAAATAACCTTAGTCTTAATTATCGAAAACAACAAAGAACAATGCCTATAAAAAAGAAATATTATTATGAAATACATTTGCCCTTTTACAAATTTCAAGAAAATGTCTTCATTTAAGTATACATATACCCCTTTTAAAGAGTATATAAAAACATATATAAGCCCAACACAAAATACATAGATAATATACATAAACAAATATTTTTGCAGTTTAGTTATATTTATTTTCTTACACTTAATATTTAATATTTCTCCTATAATAAAGAAAGGCAATAATAAAAAGATAGGGGAGCGACCTATCTCCCCTATCTTATTAACTAAGAAAAAATCCTGATACGTTACTAAAAATAATAGTAATGTTAGATATATAAAACTAAAAAATCTTAAGATCAACATAATCCCAGCCTTTTAAATAGAACTTATTTACACAACTTCTCAATGAATTCAGTGACCCTCTTACAATTTTCATCAGTGTATTTATTAAAATCTTGTAATTTTTTATATTCGTTATTCCTATTAAAATATTCTTGACTCAAAGCAAGTTTTAATAGTTCATCCCAATTATTAACTTTTGGATATTCAGAAAGTAAATCATCGTAATCATAATAAAAATCTTTAAAGTTTCTTTTATATTCATGATAATCAAAAGGCGCAAAAATTATATCCCTTTTTGTTAAATAAAAATCAAAGAATACACTCGAATAATCCGTTATTAAAATATCAGTAAATGTTAATAGTGGATATGGATCAGCCTCTTCGTAGACAACTATATTATCATATCCTATTAATTTATCTTTTATAATACCCAGTTCTATAAAATGTGGTTTGATAATTAATATGCTATTCTCCTGCCGCAATCGTTGATTAACCTTAAATGCATCAAACCCATAATCATCCAGTAAATTGACTATATTTTTGTTAGTTCCATGTCTATGTGTAGGCAACCAACTAATCACTTTTTCATAATGGGATAATTCATGTAAAAAAACTTTATTATTTGTATACTTCTCGTTAAGTAACTCTGGATGTAATAATATATCATTTCTAGGTTGTCCTAAAGGTATAACCTTACTCTTTTCTAACTTAAATGCCGTACTAAAATTATTAATTAAACATTCCGCAGATACGACTATATAATCCGTTCGCATATAAAATAAATATGGAAAAATGAAATAAAATATTGATTTTAATCCATTTTTCAGAGGCGAATTCAATTCTGCATCTCTATCAAACCCTAATTTTTTCAATGGTGTTCCATGCCATAACTGAATTATTTCTTTTCCACCATGTAATGGTGGGAACATATCATTAATTTGATGTGATAAAATTAAATATTTAGCTCGTAATAAAATATATAGCCCCTTAAACGTATACAGATACAAAAAATTATTAGCATTCTTTTCCTTGCATAATTCCTTGTTTTTAGTCAACCAATAATATTGAAATTTAGGTTTATTTTGGTCAAGGTACAAGAATAGATATTTAGGATTATCTGCAAAATGCTTCCCTAGGGATCCGCCTATTACAACTAAATCCTTCTTTTTTGGAAAAATCATTGATAATAAATATATAGGAGATAGTAATATATATACTAACGTCAGTAGTTTAGTTTGCATGTTATACCCCAATTCTTTTACTTTTGTGATTTTTAAGTATTATTTTTCTAACTCCATAATACCTAATTGATAATATAACTAGCTGTGTTACTATTAAAATGCTTGCAACTACATAAATATTTCCTAACTGTATTAATAATAATAGTAATACAATATGAACTATTGATCCGGCTAATACACTATAATTGGGGTATGTAGAATTCCCAAATGCCGCCAATAATGGATAACCAATCAGCATGCTAGGAATAGAAATAAAACAACTTACTAACATAATATTAAATAATGTTACACTAACCTGATAATTTGCTCCGAAAATAACACCAATAGCTTGCTCACTAATTATGAAGGCCACTAAGCATCCTACAATACCTAGAATCATTACAATTTTAAATATTTTAGTAAATAATTTTAAATCCCTAGTTTTTGCCATAAAAGGATAAATAGCATCCACTACTGTCGATATGATAATAGAAATAACATTAATTAATTTTTCTGCAATTGCATAATAACCAGCAGCTGTTTTCCCTAAAAAGATCCCTATCAAAAATGTATTTGTTGTCGTATAAAGACTTACTGATGCCCTTGATACAAAGAATTGAGCACTATCTTTCAATGCCAATATCAATTCATCTTTTTGGGGTAATTGAAGACGCATATTAAACTTCCTTAGTGCCACAGATATACCTAATACCCCCGAAATTATAAAGCCTATTGAATTTAGAATTGGAACAATATATAAATCCTCTGGATCCTTAACCAGGATAAAAGTACACAAAGTAAAAATTAATTTTGAAATAACATTTAATAAAGTAGAGTACTGCATTACCTCTAAACCTTGGAATAACCATAGCGGAAATAGTGCATTACCAATTACAATACCAAAGTTATATAGATAAACATACCAGTATTCACTAAAACTATGGTTTAACATTACTATGCTGACCAATATAACAAAAGAAATTATAACCAATATTAGCTTTATAATTAAAACCGAATTAAATATTTGCTTTAACTTCTCTGGATTTTCTCTGTTTATAGATACCTGTCTTGTTGCGGATAAATTAAAACCAAAATCCGTAAGAATAACAAAATATTGTATAAGAGACTGAGCAAATACAATTAGGCCAAAACCCTCTGGTTGTAGTACTCTACTTAAGTAAGGAAGACTAATTAATGGCAAAAGTAAATTAGCCATTTGCATTAAGAATAAGAAAATAAAATTCTTAGTTAATTTATTTTTCATATTTTACCATACTCTCGCATTATTAATTTATAGATTGTAATTCTACTTTGATTTTTGTAGTCGATACCCCTTCAGTCCTTGGTAAATACACAACTTCACAGTATTCTTTTAAAAAATCAAATTCGCCCTTCCAATCATCACCCATAACAAATGTATCTATATTATGATTCATTACATCTATTTTTTTCTGCTCCCAATTCTCTTCTGGTATTACTTCATCTACATATTTAATTGATTCCAGCATTAATCTTCTTTTATCATATGAGAAATAAGATTTCTTACCTTTTAACTCATTAAACTGATCTGTAGATATCGCTACAATCAGGTAATCCCCTAGCGCTTTTGCTCTTCTAAGTATATTTATATGCCCATAGTGCAATAAATCAAAGGTACCATAGGTAATCACTTTTCTTTTCATCTTTTAAACAAAACTCCTTTATTCCATAATTTTAAAAACTTGTTCTTACTAAAATAGCAATCTTTTAAAATGCATCTTTTGAACCTAATAAAACCTTTACAGTTCTTAACAAAATCTTAACATCAAAAATAAAATTTCTGTTTATAATATAATATAAGTCTAGTTCAACCATTTGTTTAAAACTTAAATTACTTCTTCCACTTACCTGCCATAAACCTGTACATCCAGGTGTTACCATAAGTCGTTGTTTATCATAAACAGTGTATTCTTTAACCTCTCGTAATAAAGGTGGTCTTGGGCCAACAAGGCTCATCTCTCCCTTTAATACATTAATAAGTTGCGGAAGCTCATCTATACTGGTTTTTCTTATAAATCCACCTATTTTTGTAATTCTTGGATCTTCTTTCATTTTAAACATTGCACCAGAGACTTCATTTTGACTTAATAAGTCTTTTAATTTTTCTTCTGCATTAACTACCATAGATCTAAATTTATACATCTGGAATTCTTGCCCGTCTTTACCTACTCTAACCTGTTTAAATATTATAGGGCCTTTAGGATCCTCAATCTTCATGATTATTGCTACAATACAAAAAATTGGAGCTAATATTATCAATCCTATAAGTGAACCAATAATATCCATAAATCTTTTAATTATTAAATATCCTCTTTTAGAATTTACTTGATCTGGATTTATTTCTTGAAATTTTTCTTCCACCAGATTTCCATTATATATTTTTGCCGAATCCAAGTCTCTTCACCTCGCCCTTATATATGTACATTCTCTTTCTTTATAAGTTCATTCATATATTTAATTAATTCTATTTTTAATTCTTCATTTTGTAGTGCCATTTCAATCGTCGTCTTAATAAATCCAAACTTCTCCCCAACATCGTAACGCGTACCCTCAAAGTCATAAGCAAATACACGTTGAACTTCATTTAATCGTTGAATTGCATCTGTTAACTGAATTTCCCCACCTGCACCTGTCTGTTGATTTTCAAGAAACATAAAGATTTCTGGCGTTAATACGTAACGTCCCATAATTGCTAAATTTGATGGTGCAGTTCCTTGAGTTGGCTTCTCTACAAATTGACGTACTTGATAACGGCGATCGCTTTGTTCAATCGGATCGATAATACCATAACGATGTGTTTCTTTTTCTGGCACTGTTTGTACACCAATAACCGACGACTGTATACCTTCATATTGATCCATTAATTGACGCAAACATGGCGTTTCTGCTTGAACAATATCATCACCAAGTAATACTGCAAATGGTTCATTTCCAATAAACTTACGTGCACACCATACTGCGTGTCCCAGTCCTTTTGGTTCCTTTTGTCTTATGTAATGAATATTAATTTTTGAAGAAGCTTGTACTTTTTCTAGCATCTCATACTTCCCTTTTTCTAGTAAGCTTTGCTCTAATTCAAAGGAATGATCAAAATGATCTTCAATAGCACGTTTACCTTTTCCAGTAACAATAATAATATCTTCAATTCCTGATTCTATCGCTTCTTCTACTATGTATTGAATTGTCGGTTTATCAACGATAGGTAACATTTCTTTCGGCATTGCTTTCGTTGCTGGTAAAAACCTTGTCCCCAGTCCAGCAGCTGGAATAATTGCTTTCCTTACTTTTTTCAAATCTAGTACCCCCAAAAATAAATTATTATATCTATATGTAACAATAACAAAAACCCTACCTATAGAGTCATGTTTATAACTCCATAGGTAGAGTTTCTATTACAAATAAATTATGGGCATCTAACCCACCCTCACGTCATACTCCCGACGACAAGCGTCTAAGGTAGGTTCGAAATAAAAATTTCTACCCACAGCACGACCGAGTGCCCCCATTGATAACGGTTAGGAGACATCACCAATTTTTATTTAAAAAATACCGAACAATTTTTTACGACGAATGTGTTCTGGGTCTTCTTTGTAAATTGCCTTCCCGCTAATTAATAAGTACGGATTTTCTTTCAAATCACTCATAACATTCATTCCGAATTCTTTCTCAATTAGTTCATAGCTTTCCGCTAAATGAAATCCTCTTGACGTTGTGTTATGTGCATCTGAAGCGACCATATGTGTTAAATTATGTTCTACAAGCTGTAGTGAGAATTTTTTAATTTTCTTGCCAAATTTCCCAAGCAAACTACCTGCTGTCACTTGTGTTAATACACCTTTATTTACAAGGTTATATAGCTTATCTGGCCGCTCGATTAACTCGGCATTACGTTCTGGATGAACAATAATTGGAATCATTCCCTTTACACGTAATTCGTATAATAATTGTTCGGCATAACGAGGTACATGATTCGATGGAAATTCAATGAATATATATTTATTTGTTTCATTTAAAGTAACGATTTTACCAGCTTCATAGTCTTCTAATAAATCGCCATATAACCTGACCTCTTGCCCAGGTAAAATAGTAAGTGGAATATTATGTTGTTGTAGTTCATCATTTAATTGTTTTACGTGATGAATAATTGAGGTACGTTCATTTACATATTTTCCATTTTGATGGTGCGGCGTTGCGACAATTGTATGTATTCCTTCTGAAACAGCTTTTTGTGCCATCGCTAAACTATCTGTTACTGTCTGTGCACCGTCATCAATACCAGGTAAAATGTGACAATGTAAATCTATCATTTGTTTCATCCTCCCTCTCTCCTATAAAGATCTTTTTTCCTTTGAATATGAGATATATCTCATATTCAAAGGAAAAAAGGAGATATGTTTTTACCATATCTCACTTTAAAATTAGTTTGCACCGTAGTAGTAGTATAGGCCTTGTTCACGTTCACGGTCGTTTAGAACGACGCCTAACAATTTACCTTTTGCAGACTCCAATAATCCTTTTGCTTTTACCGCTGTTTCTTTCTCTGTTGATTCACTACGAACAACAAGAATAGAAGCATCACATACATTTGCCATAATTTGTGCGTCGGTAACAGCTAAAATTGGTGGCATATCAAAAATAACTAAGTCGTACATGCTGTATGCTTGTCCAAGAAGCTCTTTCATTGATTTCGAACCTAACAATTCGGCCGGATTTGGTGGGATTGGGCCACAAGCTAAAAAGTGCAGATTGTCTACAGATGTCGTTTGTACACACTTCTCTAAACGTTCACTATGTGTTAATACGTTCGTTAATCCGAAAATATTATCTACTTGGAACATTTGATGCATTGCTGGTTTACGCATATCCGCATCAATTAATAATACTTTTTTTCCTTGTTGAGCAAACACAACTGCCATATTCGCTGTCGTTGTCGTTTTTCCTTCACTTGGGTTTGCAGACGTGACCATTAATGAATGTAAATTCGTATCAATAGCTGCAAATTCAATATTCGTTCGAATATTACGATATTGTTCTGAAATTGGTGATTTCGGTTGTTGATGAGCAATTAATTGACGGCGTTGACGATGATTCTTTTTCTTTTTAAATAAATTAAGAGCCAATTGTTTGTCCCCTCACTTTTCTTGATGATGGAGCGTGTGATTTCACGTTCATTGTTTCTTCATCCATACGAGCTACAATTCCTAATACCGGTAAGCCAAGTAAGTTTTCTACATCTTCTTCTTTTTTCACCGTGTTATCTAAGTATTCTAGTAAGAATGCAAGACCAACTGAAGCCATTAAACCAACAACGAAAGCAATTGCTACATTAAGCATAGGAGCTGGTTTAATCGGAGATTGATTTTCTGCAACTTCTGCTTTAGATAATACTGTTACGTTATCAACGCTCATAATTTTCGCAACTTCACCTTTGAACACATCTGCAGTCGCATTCGCAATATCACGAGCTATTTTAGGGTCTTTATCCTCAGCTGTTACAGAGATTACTTGTGAATCCTTTTCATTCGCGACATTAACTTTTTTCGTTAACTCTTGCGCTGTCATATTTAAATTTAATTTTTCATTCACTTGTTCTAAGATTACTGGACTTTTAATAATAACCTTATATGTATTCGTTAATTGAATATTTGATTGAATTTCCCCCAACTGAATTGCTGCACCTTCTTGCTTCTTCTGGTTAACAAGAATTTGCGTCGAAGATTGATAGATTGGTGTCATGAAGAAAAAGCTAATGATAGCACTTACAATTGCTGCACCAAAGGCGATTACGAGGATCATTGCTAAACGCTTTTTTAAGATATGAAATAACTCTTTTAGACTAATTGTTTCTTCCATAGGTTCCTCCAACTTTCTAAAATTTACACATAGGAAAAATTATAACATATAAATCTTACATTTTTTATTTTTAATAATTCAGTTTTATATTTGTTCACAAGAAACAAGTTTAATCTTACAAAATAATCTTAAATATGACAACACATTCCAATCATTTTCCAAAATTTTTATTTTATCACGTTTTTTACACTGTGTAACTTGATAAAGAATTTTCAGAAAACAGTAAAAAGCCAACAAAAATTTTTGTTGGCTTTTTACTGTTTTTAGTAATAACCATACTGCTCTTTTTCTTCTCTTTTATCGTTTAAAACGACACCAAGTATTTTTCCAGATGCCTTATCTAGTATTTGTTTCGCTTTTACGATTTTATCTTTTTCCGTCTTTTCACTTCTTACAACGAGTACGATTCCATCACATTTATTCGCAAGTATTTGTGCATCTGTAACTGCAAGAACAGGTGGTGTGTCAATTAATATAATATCAAACATGCTATATGCTTCTAGTAATGCCTCGTCCATTGCCTGGCTCCCTAATAGTTCTGCTGGGTTTGGCGGGATTGGACCTGCTGCCACTAAGTATACGTTCTCTATATCTGTTTTTTGAATGCTTTGCATAAGTTTTGCTTGTCCTGATAATAAGTTCGTTAACCCATTTGAACTATGAATGGCAAATAAGTTTTGTAACGTCGGCTTACGCAAGTCAGCTCCAATTAATAAAACTTTCTTTCCTTGCTGTCCGAAAACAACTGCTAAGTTTGCGATTGTTGTTGTTTTCCCATCACCTGGATCCGCCGAAGTAACAATAATAGAACGAACATGATTATCTACAGATGTAAACTCAATGTTTGTACGAATGTTACGGTATTGTTCTGTAATACGCGATTTAGGCTCTTTATGTGTAATTAATTGTCGTAATGGTTTTCTTTTCTTTCTCCCGAACATATTCATAATCTCCTTTTGTGAAATGCGACATTTCCCTTTTCTCTCTCTTATGCTCGATTTCATACGTCTAATTAATATTCTTGCTGATTTCCCCACATTTCATCATAATCAATAACATTCTACTTTGTCTTATTTAAGTACCTTAACAATATGACAATGCCCTTATTTCTTTATTACCTTTATCACTTATCCTGTTTTCTAGATAAACAATAAAGTAAGTATATGGTAATTACCATCTATTTACAAGTAATTTTCTGATTAGTTTGTATATTATCGTTTCATCGTTATATAGCAGAAATTAAAAAACCCCTTGTCTTTTCACAAGGAGATTTTTTAGTACTATCTATTCTTTTTTATCACCAATCGCAAATGTAATTTCTGCCTCACATGCAACTTCACCATCTACTGTTGCGATTGCTTTTCCTTTTCCAATTGGGCCGCGTACGCGTGTCATTTCTACTTCTAGACGAAGCTGATCACCTGGGCGTACTTGTTTTTTGAAACGGCAATTGTCGATACCTGCAAAGAAAGCAAGTCTTCCGCGGTTTTCTTCTTTCTTTAATACTGCAACTGCTCCGACTTGTGCTAATGCTTCTACAATAAGTACACCAGGCATAACTGCATAGTCAGGGAAGTGTCCGTTAAAGAATTCTTCGTTTGCGGATACATTTTTAATCCCAACCGCTCTTTTTCCTTCATCTACTTCTAATATTTTATCAACAAGTAAAAATGGATAGCGGTGAGGAATGATTTCTTTAATTTGTTCTATATTTAGCATGTAACAATCGCCCCTTTTGTAATATTGGTCTTACCACTTGGACATATTGCTATTATCCCATTTTGTTTATTGTTTGTCATTACAAAGTAACATTTTATATTTAGCACAACTTCCTAAAAAAAATGCACACACTCTATTCCATTAAAATAGTTGCACATTTTTGCAACTGACACGGAGGTGGAAAGGAGTGTATGCCCAAATTAGGGAAAGGCAATATGTATTGAAACATTATTTGCCTTAATGTCGTATTCGACTCATTATATTATAAACGTTTTCAATTAAGGAAATATTAAATTTAACCATATATATGAATATTTTACCTGTTTCCTTCATATTTCTCTATTTTCCTTCCATTTTCGCAAAAAATCAAAATAAAAAAATATAAAAACGAAAAAAAGAACTAAGGCATTAGCCTTAGTTCTTTCAAATTATCTCAAAGCACGCTTTGGTAATCTGTCGATATTCTCTAACATAATACCTGTACCAACCGCAACGCAGTGCATTGGGTTTTCAGCAATTAATACTGGTACTTTTAGTTCTTCTGCTAGAAGCATGTCGATACCGTGTAGTAAAGCTCCACCACCTGTTAGAATAACACCGCGGTCAATGATATCTGCAGATAATTCTGGTGGTGTGCGCTCTAATACGCCTTTTGCAGCTTGTACAATAACAGCTGCATTTTCTTTTAATGCTTCTGTAATTTCTTCAGAGCATACTGTAATTGTACGTGGTAAGCCTGTTACCATGTCACGTCCGCGAATTTCAAGTTCTTCGCTACGTGCACCTGGGAATACTGTACCAACTTTAATTTTAATATCTTCTGAAGTACGTTCTCCGATTAATAGCTTATACTTACGTTTAATATAGTTTAAGATCTCCATATCAAACTTATCGCCAGCCATTTTGATAGAGGAAGAGGTAACAATATCACCCATAGATAGTACAGCGATATCTGTTGTACCTCCACCAATATCAACAACCATGTTACCGCTTGGTTGGAAGATTTCCATACCAGCACCAACTGCGGCTACTTTTGGTTCTTCTTCTAAAAATACTGTTTTACCACCTGAACGTTCAGCAGCTTCACGAATTGCTTTTTGTTCTACTGATGTAATATTTGTTGGACAACAAATTAAAATACGAGGTTTTGAAAAGAAGCTCTTTACGTCCAATTTGTTAATGAAATACTTTAACATTGCTTCTGTAATTTCGAAATCTGCGATTACACCATCTTTAAGTGGACGAATTGCTACAATATTACCAGGCGTACGTCCCACCATACTTCTCGCTTCTTCACCGACTGCTAATACTTTACCACTATTACGATCAATGGCCACAACAGATGGCTCATTTAATACAATACCCTTACCTTTAACATGAATTAATACGTTAGCCGTACCTAGGTCAATTCCGATATCTCGCGCAAACATTCCCGTTTTTTCCTCCTCGATATTCAAAATCAGGTTACACCCGAATTCTTTTCACCTAATTTCTGATTTTATCATAAATTTAACAGAAACGTAATATTCGCAAAAAGAATTCTTCTGAAAAATATTACCGAATGTGAACGGAATGTTTGCTACTGTAACATTATTGACGTACAGGCTTCTCTACATCTTCTTTTCTATACTTTTGTTTTGTTGCTTCTCCACCTCTTAAATGACGAATAGACTTATGATAATCAAGAATTTCTTTTACTTCATTTGCGAGCTCTGGATTAATCTCTGGTAGACGTTCTGTTAAATCTTTATGGACTGTACTCTTTGATACCCCAAATTCCTTTGCAATGACACGCACTGTCTTTCTTGTCTCCACGATATACTTACCAATCTTGATAGTTCTCTCTTTGATGTAATCGTGCACACCACTCGCCTCCCTAATTTGGATGTGAGAAGGGTGAAATGAGCCTCGCTGCATACGACTAAGAAGTAAGTGTGAGTGCTGTTTGTAAGCGTTAAACATTCTTGGATTTATAATGAAATGATTCACGATTTCTCACCTCAAACACTCTCTTTGCTTTGGTTTATACCATTGTATTGCCCGCACTACTGATATATGCTACATGTTCACTATTTTTGCGGACTAAGTTAAGAAAAATTACGTTTTTTTGTGAGAAATACGTTAAAACTAACTATTATGGCCAAAAAAAATGACACCTTGTATAAAAGGCGTCATTCTTCTCGTTCCAATTCTTCTTCTAACAACTGATGGTGGGGAACCTCTTTCTTACCGGCGATATAATAATATAAAGTGAATAAAACAAACAATAAAATAATAGCAGTCGACAGAACAAACAAAAATGACACAGTATCCCCTCCCTTTTGTAATATATATTCGAGAATCTCGTCATTTTTCCTTGTTTTTACAACTTTTTTCTCGAAATTGATTATTTTTATATAAAAATAAAAAAATCAATTCTCTTGATGAGAACTGATTTTTTCACTTTATTATTCTTGTGAAGAAGAATCGTTAGATGATTCTGTAGAACCGTTTGTTGATTTTTCTTCTTTCTTCGGTTCTTCTTTTTTGTCACTAGTTGAACCGCTTGTTGATTTCTCTTCTTTTTGAGACTTGTCTTCTGTTTTATTTTCTGGTTTCGTGCTCGTTGACTTCTCTTCTTTTTGAGATTTGTCATCAGCTTTTTTACCAGAAGCATTCGTAGCCTTTGCAGCACCTGCATCAGCTTTAATTTCTGTTACTGATTTATTTAAGTAACGTTCAGGGTTCACAGCCACATTGTCTTTACGTACTTCAAAGTGAACGTGAGAGCCTGCCTCTTTATTCATTGCACTTAGACCGGATGTTCCTAATACTTCACCTTGTGCAACTCTTGCACCTTTTTCTACTTTCACACTGCCTAAGCTTTGATAAGATACCGCTACACCATTTCCACTATCAACTGTTACAACATAACCAAGAAGTGAATCTTTTTCAGCTTTCGTTACTGTACCACTTAAAGCAGCGGCAACATTGAATTCTTTTCCATTCTTCGCAGCAATGTCAATTCCTTTGTTTGGGGAATATGTGTTGTTATAAAAGACAAGTGCTTTTTCTTGTTCCGCCTCAGTTGCTGCATCTTCATAGAATTTCTTTTGTACGACTACTTCCGCATTCGCGGCAGCTGGCATTTTCACTACTTCTGAAGATTTCGTTACTGGTACTGCTGGATCTTCCGATTGTGTATACGGTGTTGCTTGATCGTGGTTTGGAGTCTTCTTCGGATTAGCTCCTTGGAACCATAGCGCAACCATTAAGATTACCGCTGCACAAGCAATGTATAGTGCCGGAAACACCCATCTTTTTTGAAATAAATGTACTACCTTTTGCGACTTTTTATTATTTCTTCCTCGCATTCCATCATCACCTCAGCAATCATTTTGAACAATATTCACGTATCCTATACAACGTATAACTAATTACTTTTCGACAAAATTTGTAAAAATATGTATAAGAAATGTAAAATTTCCGAGGAAATGATAGAAAAAAGAAAAAACTGAGCGTTTCGGCCCAGTTTTTAGTCCATTTGTTTCTTCTTATATACGATTAAACACGCAATAAGCGCAATAATAAGCCACACTCCAACATTTAATACATGCCCACTAATACTACTAAACCCAGCTCCATCTACTAAGCTTTTGATTGCTTTTACAATATGAGATGTTGGAAGATACTCAATTAGTGTCTTAATTACTTTATTTTCAACCATCGGCTCAAATTGTACAGCTAAATACATCGTCATTAAAATAGGCATACCAATTAAAGATGTTTGTGGTACAGAAGATGCAAGTAATCCAATCATTGTTCCAAGCACGATAAACAAAATAGTTCCACATAAGAATACCAATCCTACCAATGGAAGATTAATATTTAACTGATCTAAAATGAATAAATTTGCAATACAAATGACCATCGTCAGACCCGATGTTAATAAACTCTTTCCAAGAAGAACTTCAACAGAAGATGCTGGGGATAACATCAACACACGCAGTGTATGTTTTTCTTTTTCTTCTGCAATTACCATAGATTGAACAAATCCTGCGACAAATAGGAAGGCCATTATAGTAGTAGTGCCTAACATTTCCTTTCCCACTCCAAATCTGCTAAACAAAAATGAAAGTATAATTGGTAAAAATGCCATTAATAACACTTGTGAATTTGTCTTAAAATCTTGGACTTCTTTCCGAAAAATAGCTGAAAATCTTCTCATTGAAAATGTCATTATAATCCCCTCCCAGTAACTTCAATAAAGATATCGCCTAAAGTTGGTTCGTGTGAATGAATAGATAACAGTTCGCCCTTTTTCATCCATTCTGAAATGCGTTTTGCGCCCAATTCATCTTTTTGTACTACTGCTTTTTGTTTATCTTTTAATACGACCTGTATTTGATCCTTAGCGTATTGTAAGCGTAGGTTCTCTGGCGTATCCAGCGCTACAATTTCTCCGCCACAAAGGAAGGCAATACGGTTACAAAGCGTTTCTGCTTCATCCATGTTGTGAGTCGTTAAGAAAATCGTCGTTCCTTCTTCATTTAAGTCTTTTAAGATTTTATGAATGTTTTGTACGTTTACTGGATCGAGTGCAGATGTTGGTTCGTCTAAGAAGAGGATATCTGGTTTATGAAGGATTGCTCTTGCTAGTGTGACGCGTTGCTTCATTCCCTTTGATAGTTTCTTTACTGGTGTTTTTTTATCATCTAATAAATTTACTTGTGTTAGTACTTCATCGATTCTTTCTTTTTTACAATCGTATAAGTCACAAAATAATAATAAGTTATCATAAATGCTAAGCCTTTCATATAAGCCGCTGTTATCTGTTAAAATACCAATTCGTTTGTAATCGATGCTACTTGGTCCTGTAATATCTTTCCCTAATACTCTTACCGTTCCAACACTATGAAGCAATTGAGAAGTTAAAATTTTTACTGTTGTCGTCTTACCAGATCCACTCGGTCCGAGGAATCCGAATATCTCTCCTTGCTTCACCTCAATATTTACATTTCGAAGTGCCGTTTTTCCACTGAAACTTTTCATTACATCTTTCATTTCAATTGCCAATGTCATTTCTTCATCCCCTTTGTTTTTCTTCTTTATAGATGAAAGTCGCTTTAGCGCTTTTCGTTCGTTTGTTTCGCTTTTCTTGACTCAATCATATGAAAAACAAAGGGTTTACGCAGTAAAATACCGGTAAAAGGAGTATTTTTACCGGTGAATGAATCGCATGTTGAGCTTATTGGAGCACTTTTTATAGCCCAATCACGCCTTTTAATTCATCCATTCGTCCTTTTGAAAGTGGAATTGAACTTTTTCTTTCGTCGTCTAAAATTAAGCTAAAACTGTTACGAGTCCAAGTAATCACTTCTCGTACTCTTTGTAAATTTACAAGGTACGAGCGATGACATCTAAAGAAACCAAAACCTGTTAATCTCGCTTCTAGTTCACTTAATGTTAAGGCGCATACGAAATCCCCTTCACGAACGTGAATATGTGTTACTCCGTTTTGCGTTTCAATGAAATGAATTTCCATCGGATCAAGTAAAATGATTTTATCGTTCACTTTCGCAGGTATTCTTTCTAACTTCATTTGCGGAATCATTTGAATGACTTTTTCTTCATCGACTTCTTCCACTTCCTCTTGCTCAATTTCTATCTTTTTCACACCATCGTTGTTTAATATGTATACATCCTCTGTTAACGAAAGGGCATCCGATAGAAATGATGACGTAATAAAGATTGCCTTTCCTTGTTCTTTCATTTTCATGATTGCTTTTCGAATAATAACCGTACTCTCTGTATCTACATTTTGCTCTGGCTCTTCCAAAATGACTAGATCCGGATTATGAATCATAATTCGTCCAATATGAAGACGACGCTTCTCTGAAAATGATAGTTTTTCTATCTTAACGTTTAACTTATCTAAAAGACCGACATATTGTACAATTTCTTCCGTACTCATATTCGATTCATAAAGACCTAGTAAAAACTTAAAGTATTCCTTCACCTTCAAACGATCATATGCCTCATCTTTCAAAAAACAAAAGCCGATGCGAGAATAATTTTTCTTTCCAATCGCTTTACCTTCAAATAGCACATTGCCAGTTGAAGCTTCTTCTTCACCAATAATGATACGATGCAACACTTTAGCTGTATGGTTATTGCATTGCAAAACAACACATTGCCCTTTTTCAACCTTTAGCTCTATTGCCGGTAACTGGTTCGTTTTCCCTAACTGTTTCAACTCCAGTAGCGCCATTTCGTCTCCCCCAAATACTTTTTATCCTATTATACCAAACAGTTAATGGAAAATTATGATATTTTAAACAGAAAAAAATAGGTGCCAGAGTTCTGACACCTATTTCTTCACCATCAATTTTCCTTCATAATCATTCATCGTCTTTATTTCAACGCCTTTATAGTAATGGGCGACGATATCTGTATATTTCTTTCCTTCTGCTGCCATGCCGTTCGCCCCGTATTGACTCATACCAACGCCGTGACCGAAGCCTTTCGTCGTAACGATGATTTTATCCCCTTGTTGTTTCCACGTGAAATCAGAAGAACGTAAATCTAACTTTTCACGAACTTCTTTTCCCGTTAATGTTTTTCCTTGAAAAGCTACATCCTTTACGCGCTTTCCTTCCGTAAGGTCTTTAATGTTTCCAACCTTCCCGTCTGCTAGCACTTTCACACCGAGACGTTTTTGAAAATCAGCTACTGTAAATGTTTGCTCGCTCGTAAACTTTGGAGAGGCTTGATCCCACGGACTATCTACACTTTTCAAGTACGGATAATCATTTCCCCAATAGTCAGCTGCATTTTCTGTTCGACCATTACTCGTTGAAAAGAAGGATGCTGAAATTGGTTTTCCATCATACGTTAAAACTTGTCCTGCTGTTTTCGAAACAGCTTCTTCGATTTTCTTCAAATTATTTTCGTAGTTATTGCCCCATTGCTTCTTCAATTCATCTTTGCTTTTGTACACTTGATCTTTCACCGTATCTGTCACGTCTGCATTATTTTTCTTTCCTCCGCTTAGCATACGTTGTACTACAAATGTTCTTGCTGCTAATGCCTGTGCCTTTAGTGCCTCTATTTCAAAACTGGCATTCATCTCAGAAGCTACTACACCGGTCACATACTCCTCCATAGGTAATGATTCTACCTTCTTTTGTTTCTCACGATATACAGCAACTTGAACCGCTGTATCTACTTTTCCTGGAGCTGGTATACTTTCTATCGCTGGAGGAGTTTTAGAGGCCGTTTCTTCCCCTACTTTTGCTTTCGCAAATGGGATAACAAGGGCTGCAGGTACAATGATAACGAGCGCTATTAAGAGCGCTACTGTAATAAAAAGTGGCTTTGAAAATTTCATCCTATTTTTCCCCCAATATAAAAGCTTTACTCCATTCATTCTTATGGAACAACTCTTTCTTTTAGAACACACTTAAGGGGAAGAGCATAAAACGGAAATTTTCTAAATATTTTTACTGGTACGTGCATAAGTATAGAATTTATTGACTATAACAGTAATAACCCAAAAAAATAGCCCCTATGTCAAAAGACATAGAGACTATTTCAATTAAGCGTGAAGATCAGAAACTTCTTGTTCTTTCACTTCTTCTACTTTTTCGTTTACACGTTCAATAGTTGCACCTAATGCAGCTAATTTCTTATGGAAATCTACATAACCACGGTCAAGATGTTTTAACTCAGTTACACGAGTATAACCTTCTGATACTAAACCAGCTAAGATTAATGCAGCTGCAGCACGTAAATCAGTTGCGCCTACTTCAGCACCTTGTAAGCTGTTTGGACCGTTCATAATAACAGAACGACCTTCAATTTTAATATCAGCATTCATACGACGGAATTCTTCAACGTGCATAAAGCGGTTTTCGAATACCGTTTCTGTAATCATGCTTGTTCCATCAGCTTGTAGTAATAATGCCATCATTTGTGATTGCATGTCTGTTGGGAAACCTGGGTGAGGCATAGTTTTAATATCAACCGCTTTTAACTTATCTGGGCCGATAACACGTACACCTTCGTTTTCCTCAATAATTTTAACACCCATTTCTTCCATTTTCGCTGTAATTGAGCGTAAATGTTCAGGTACAGCATTTTCAATTAAGATGTCTCCACCAGTAATTGCTGCTGCAACCATGAATGTTCCCGCTTCAATACGGTCAGGAATAATAGAGTGGTTTGCACCATATAATTTATCAACGCCTTCGATACGAATCGTTCCAGTTCCAGCTCCGCGTACTTTCGCTCCCATCGCATTTAAGAAGTTAGCTAAGTCAACGATTTCTGGTTCTTTCGCTGCGTTTTCAAGAATTGTTGTCCCTTTTGCTAATGTAGCTGCAGACATAATGTTTTCTGTCGCGCCTACGCTTGGGAAGTCTAAGTAGATTTTAGCTCCTTTTAGTTCTCCCTCAACATATGCCTCAACAAAACCGTTACCAACCTGTACTTTTGCTCCCATTGCTTCGAAGCCTTTTAAATGTTGGTCAATTGGACGTGAACCGATTGCACATCCACCAGGAAGTGCAATACGAGCACGACCGTTACGTGCTAATAATGGTCCCATTACTTGAACAGATGCACGCATTTTACGTACATATTCAAATGGTGCTTCAATGTTTAGTTCTTTAGAAGAATCGATTGTTACTTGATTATTTTCAAATACGACTTCAGCATTTAAATGACGTAATACCTCATTAATTGTGTATACATCAGACAAAACTGGTACTTCAGATAGTACATTCTTTCCATCACTCGCTAATAGGGCTGCAGCGATTATAGGTAATACAGCATTTTTTGCGCCCTCAACACGCACTGTGCCGTTTAACCGCTTTCCGCCACGGACGATGATCTTTTCCAAATTATTCCCCTCCGTGTCCTTTTTTCAGTATCTATTCACTCAATACTCAGAAGTTATGATCGGTGTGCCAACCACAATTGTATCTTTGTTGTCTGTAGAACGTATTGCTATTTGCACATTTATTTTCTCTCTATTTGTTGAAAGAGCGTCATCCCACTTTTTATTGTATGCGGAGACTGACACAAATGCTCTTTCTTCTACTTGTTCGATCGCTCTTGCTGAAAGATCTTTCAAAACCTGATTGGTTTTATTTTGCAAAACACCTTCAATCTTATCATTCAGTACACCTTGAACACAAGTGTAAATTATAGGTTTTTCACTAAAAATTTTATTTACTTTTTGAACATACTTCGGGTCCCATTTCGCCCCACTTACTTCAAAGATAATGAAAGTGTTTTCTTTAGTATTTTCTTTACTCCAAGTTACTACTACTCGTTCTTCATGAGAAGCAAACTTTTTATAGGATGTAGCTTTATATCCATCTGGAGATTGCTCTACTTCCCACTTTTGAATATTTGCCTTGTCCTTCACATCGTTTAACAACTTTTGAAACGTATGTATATTAGAAATTGTTTTTGTTTCTCTAGCTAACCATGACCATTTTTCTACTTTAGCATCATTTTTCTCTAAAGCCTTAATCATGCTCTCCATTTTCTGTTCATCGCTTATCGGTTTCATCTCTCTATATCCAACCAAAAATAAAACAACACTAAGTGCAACAATAAGAATGGCTTTAAGCTTCAATTTCATCTCCTCCTATCCCCATTGTTAACGGAGATTTGAGGTTCTATACACTTACTTTACTAAATACGTTAAACTCTTCGAATAGCCTAAATAATCAAGGAAAAAGTTACTTACAGATGTCCCAATTGCAATTGTAATTAAGATGAGTAATACTCGCGTCTGCAGCACTTTTCCGGACTTCATTAAACGCTCAATGTGAATGCCTTGCAAAGCCCACCACGTAATGGTAATAAACAATAAATGCGAAACAATGGCAATCAGTGCTTGTTGCCCTAAAAGTTGTGCCAAAAAATCGACCCCTTTTTACTCAGCTACTACTTATGAAAGAATATAAAAACGATACCATAATAAGTAGGAGCCACACTTTTTCAAATGCACATAGACATCTTACATTTTACATCGTGATTTTCTTTCAAAAAACGTATATCTACATTACAAGTTAACACAAAATAAAAAGCGCAGAGTACTGACTCCACACCTTTTATTTTCACTATTGTACCACGTTCCCTAAGAAGAAGAAATCTTTCATTAATGGAAAATATTCATAAAAGAAATTGTACCCAATCATCGGCATAATCCCTAGTATTACAATCGAAATTGCACAAAGGCTCATAACAACCTTTATATTTAATGGTAACCGTATCCTCTCTTCTGTCTCTCCGGTGCGGAAAAACATTTGTTGTAAAATACGGAAATAATATACGAATGAAACAACTGTCGTACCCATCATAATCGAAGCTAGTACGTAATGTGCTGGCTCTACATGAAGCGCGCCTAAAAAGATGTTAATCTTTCCAATGAAGCCAGCCGTCCCTGGTATCCCGGCCAGCGATAAAATAAAGATTGTCATCATGATCGCTGCAAATGGTGATTTCTTATATAATCCGGTGAAAATCGTTATATTTTCCTTATCGTTTTGTAAGATTAAACCGTGGATAATGGCAAACGCGCCTATATTCATAAGCATGTATGCCAACATATAAAACCACATGCTATCCAGCGTAAATGGTGATAATGCCACAAGTGGAACGAGCAAATACCCAGCATGCGCAATGCCTGAATAAGCAAATAAACGTTTTACGTTGTATTGTTTTAACGCGACTACATTCCCAACAATCATCGTAATACTTGCTAGCACCGCAATATATATACTCATATGCCCATATAAAGATTTCATATCTCCTTGTATTAATACACTTGCAAAAACCATAAGGAACAAACGAATAATGAGTAGGAACCCAGCAATTTTAGAAATCGTTCCAAGAAAAGCGGTAACAGGTGTAGTCGCTCCTTCATACACATCAGGTGCCCACATATGAAACGGCACTGTGGCAATTTTAAATGAGAGACCGACTAGCAATAAAAGAAATGCGAGAGCTAGCAATAACTGAATACCACTAGCGAGCTCCCCAGTGAGTACCTTTTGCATATCTACAATGTTAGTTGAACCTGTAATACCGTATAAATAACTCATTCCGAAGAGCGTAATCGCCGTTCCAATTCCTCCGCTAATGACGTATTTCATTGCCGCTTCATTTGATGCACGGCTCTTTTTTCGTATTCCTACTAAAATATAAGAAGAAAGTGAAAGTAACTCTAAACCAACGAAAAGGGTGATAAAGTCAATACTAGAAGCCATGAACATCGCACCAAGAAGTGCCATTAAAAATAAGTAATAATATTCGCCCTTATCTTCAATCGGATTCTTCTTATCATCGCTCATTGCGATGCATAAAATGAGAGCTGAGGCGCCTAATAACAACGTTTTAAACCCTTTTGAAAATCCATCTAACACAAACGATCCATTTAAAATATCTCCAGCTGGTTCGCTATATAGCGTAATTAATGACACAATTGCTAATACGATGGCAGCGATCGCACCAAGAGCTACATATCTATGGTTCAGCTTAAAAAACAAATCACATATGGAAAGAAGGATGGCAGCCCCGAGAATAATAAATTCTGGCACCATTAGATGCCAAGATAAACTAAGTAACGTATTCATATCCATCCTACTTCACCCCCAATGTTTTCAATGTATTTTGAAGCGGATCCCCTAGTATCTCTGGCATAACTCCAATTGCAATAATACAAAAGATAAGCAGTAAGACAGGGACATACTCCCATCCATGTATATCAGATTTTGCTTCCCACTCTTTCTTTCCAAATGTCACTTGAAGTGTCGCCCTTAATACATATACAGCGGTTAAAATGATGCCAATCACACCGACTGCAGCAATGACGGGCTCTCCTTGAAATAAACCGAGAAAGGCAAGAAATTCGCTAACAAACCCAGACATCCCTGGTAATCCAAGCGATGCCATTCCTCCTGCTAAGAAGAAGCCGCTAAGTACTGGGACACTTTTTGCGAGTCCACCAAGCACTGTAATGTCTGATGTTCCGAAACGTTGTTCTATAACACCGAGTAAGAAAAACAACAAGGCTGCAATTAAACCGTGCGATACAACCTGGAATAACGCCCCTTGTGTACCCGGTGCATTAAGTGCCGCGAGCCCCATTAAAACAATTCCCATATGCGAAATACTAGAGTAAGCCAGTACTTTCCTAAAGTCCGTTTGGATGAGCGCTAAAAAGGCACCATATAATAAATTAATTACACCTAATATCGCAATTAGCGTTGCAACATCGTGAAAATATTCCGGGAATAGCCCTTTCCCGAAGCGAATAATACCGTACGCTCCAATCTTTAACAAAACACCAGCATGAAGCATAACTACAGCTGGATGCGCTTCTATGTGCACATTGACCATCCAGCGGTGCAACGGAAAAACAGGTAGTTTAATTGCAAAGGCAATCATTATGGCGATAAATACGCCAAGCTGCAAGCTACTTGGGATGACGAGTTCTCCTTCTGCACTTACGCTTCTTAATATCTCTTTTAGCTCCACAATATTTGTTGTACCTGTTTTCGCGAACAAAATTGAAAAAACAATGAGCAAAATAGCTGAGCCAATACCGTTATATATTAAATAACTATACGCAGCCTTTTCGCTCGACAATTTTCCCCACTTCCCAATCAATAAGAACATTGGTGGCAACGTAATTTCAAAGAAGATAAAAAACAACATTAAGTTTTGAGCAGCAAAGACGCCGAGCATCCCTATTTCTAGCATGAGTAACAGCATATAAAATGCTTTTAAATTTCTTTTAATAGAAAAGGCTGCAATTGCTGCGAGCATCGCTAGAAGAGCCGTCAGCACCATCATAACAAGCGACAAACCATCAATACCGAGCTCGTAATAAATAGAAAACCACCTTTTATCCACCGCTGTAAAATCTCCGAACTTAATCCATTTCACCTTTTCATCAAATAGTGACAAACTCTTTCCAGAAGCATATGTACAAGCGAGGACGATAGCGATTCCAAATGGAAGTGCCGTCCCAAATAAGCCAAGCGCCCGCACTGTACGCAATTCCTTTTTCGGTGTTAATACAAGCAATAAAATTCCTAAAAGCGGGGAAAAAATGAAGAACGTTAACAACAAATCATTCATCGTAAATCCCCTCCTGTATAGAGCAAAATAATGACGAGTACAGCGAGCGAAACCGCCGTTACAGTACCGTACACTTGTACATTCCCGTTTTGAAGTTTCGATCCAAGATTACTTGTGCCTTTAACTACGCTTCCAATTAAAACTGCAATTCCCTCGACTACATACACTTCAAATAAGCGAAGCACATGAGCGATTCCTTTTGTAATAGGGATCACCGTCATGTTGTATAGTTCATCCACATAATATTTTTCTTTCAAAAGATTATAAAGCGAGGTTTCCGTACCCCCAGCCCAATCTCTAGAAATTGATTTCTTGCCATATATGAAATATGCAAGAGCGATTCCCGCAAATGAAACGAGCGTCGCAACAATCATAATCCAAACTGGCCCATGCGCTTCTTCAACCTTAAACCCTACATCTTTCGTCAACCAATCTCCGAGAAACGTACCGAACCATGGTGTATTTATATATCCTGCCACTACTGCGAGAACGCCGAGAACAATCATTGGATACGTCATAACGCGGGGCGACTCATGCACATCTTCCTTCGTCTTCGTTTCTCCGGTAAAGACAAGAAAGTATAGGCGGAACATATAAAACGCTGTCAAAAACGCCGCAATTACTGCTAAAGTAAATAAAACGTAATTGCCATTCATCCAAGTCGCCGCTAAAATTTCATCTTTGCTGAAAAAACCGGAAAGGAGCGGAACACCGCTAATGGCAAGGGTACCTATTAGAAATAGCGTACCAGTTACTTTCATCTTCTTCTGTAAACCGCCCATTTTATTAATGTTTTGCGTATGCACTGCATGAATTACACTTCCTGCTGCCAAAAATAGTAGTGCTTTAAAAAAAGCATGTGTCGTTAAATGGAAGACACCGGCTACATAACCTGCAGAACCTAACGCGAGCATCATATATCCAAGCTGGCTAACTGTAGAATAAGCAAGTACTCTCTTTATATCTGTTTGCACAAGACCGATAGAGGCCGCAAAGATTGCAGTGAAAGCTCCAACGATTGCCACTGTCTGCATCGCTACCGCACTTGCCGAAAATAATGGGAACATCGTCGCTACTAAATATACGCCCGCTGCAACCATCGTCGCCGCGTGAATAAGTGCCGAAACAGGCGTTGGCCCCTCCATTGCATCTGGCAACCACGTATGAAGCGGGAACTGACCTGATTTCCCCATCGCCCCGATAAAAATTAATATCGCCGTTATCGTAATCATGTAAGGAGGTAAATCCCCTGTATAAATCGCCCTAAATATTGCGTCATATTCAAAACTACCTGCATACCAAAAAATTAAAATCATCCCGATAAATAAACCAACATCCCCAATACGGGTCATAATAAAAGCCTTTTTTGCAGCAGCCTTCGCTTCTTCTTTAAAGAAATAAAAACCGATAAGTAAAAATGAGCCAAGGCCAACTAATTCCCAAAATATATAAAGCTGTAATAAATTCGTTGATATAACAAGCCCTAACATCGCAAATGTAAAGAGTCCTAAATATGCGTAAAAGGTTGGTAATCGTTCATCACCTTTCATATAACCTTTCGAATACACATGTACAAGCAGACTCACAAGCGTAACGATAAACAACATTAAAGCTCCTAATGCAGTCACTTCAAAGCCGAATGATATATCAACATCTCCGGCTCTAAGCCACATCCACTTATGCTTCACACTTGCTTCTGAAAATCTTTCTATTAACACAAGTACCGCAAGTATAAAGGAGAGAAAGACGAAAAAAATACTAAGTACGCTGCTTCCTTCTCTAATTTTCTTCCCGAATATAATAAGTAACAAAAACGAAACGAGTGGGAAAAGCGGTATGAGCCATGCATAATCGATCATTGTTTCCTTCCCCCTTTTTCGGTCACAATGCTATCTTTTGAGCGTATCCATTTCATCCACCTGAACTGTCGTACGATTACGATACAAAGCAATTAAAATAGCGAGTCCTACCGCCGCTTCCGCTGCCGCTACAGCCATCGTAAACAGTGAGAAAATTTGACCTGTTAAATTCGGAAATAGGCCTAATTTACTAAGCGCCACTAAGTTTAAATTGGCAGCATTCAGCATTAATTCGATACAAACTAATACGATTACTGTATTCCGCTTTGTTAAAGCTCCAAATAGACCGATGCAAAACAAAATAATCGCAAGTGTTAAATATGCAGAAGCTGGAACGCTACTCATTGGAATCCTCCTCTTTCTCGTCCTTTTTCGCAAGTATAATTGCGCCAACGAGTGCTACAAGTAAAATAACTGAAGTTAGTTCAAATGGAATAATATATTTTGAATAGAGAAGCGTACCGATTTGGAGTGTGTTGTTTTCATGGAGAGGTAAACTTCCTTGTGTGCTTTCATTTGCAAAATCAACATTATTAACAGCGAAATACATAACCGCTCCAAATGCTACAACTGCAAAGAAGATAATCCATTTTCGAAGAGTAAGATGCGATTCATTTTCCGCGTTATGTTTCGTTAACATAATGCCGAAAATCATAATAATTGTGATTGCACCAGAGTAAAGTAAAATTTGTGCAACGCCTATAAATTCGGCTGATAAAAGAAAATACAAACCTGCAATACTGAGAAATGTCAGAACGAGAGCTAGCATCATGTGCATAACTTTCGTTAAGTTCAACATAAGAACACCGCCGATAATTGCAGACAAGGATAGTATAAAGAATGCTACAAACTCGCCATTCATGCCTTATTCTCCTTCCTGACGTTTTCGTCGTTTTCGTCAAGCCACTGCAAATTTTTAAATAAGTCATCACGTGAATATTCCGCGAGTTCAAAGTTATTTGTCATGACAATTGCCTCTGTCGGACAAACTTCTGTACATAAATCACAAAGAATACAAATTTCAAAATTAATATCATACGTGTCGATAATTTTCCCTTTTTTCTTAGGATCTGGATGTTTCTTTCCTGTTAACTGAATACAGTCTGTCGGACAAATGTTAGAGCATTGATTACAAACAATACATTTTTCCGGATAAAATTTTTGAATTCCCCGAAAACGGTCTGGCAACGGCAACGGTTGATTTGGATAATCATACGTTACCTTCTTCTTGCTTAAATTACTTAATGTATATTTTAATCCTTTAAATAGTCCTTTCATCTCTTACTGGCACCCCCCTCATAGATTAGAAGAATAACTCCTTAATCAATGCCGTTAAGAAAATATTTGCAAGTGCAATCGGCAATAATACTTTCCATCCAAACTCCATTAACTGGTCACCTCTTATACGCGGGAATGTAACGCGGAACCAAATTAATAGAAAGACTACACTGCTAAATTTCAAAGCAAACCATACGGCACCTGGGATAAATCCAAGAAACATGACTGGATTCCATCCTCCTAAAAAGAGCACTGTAATTAACGATGCCATCCCGAAGAAATATACGTACTCTGAAAGCATGAAAAACGCCCAGCGAAAACCTGAGTATTCCGTATGGTATCCAGAAACAAGTTCTGACTCCGCTTCTGGCAAATCGAATGGCGTCCTATTTAACTCTGCAACTGCTGCGATTAAGAAAACGACGAAGCCAATTGGCTGTACGAAAATGTACCAAACCTTCTCCTGCGCCGCTACAATCTCATTTAAATTCAGGCTCCCAGCTAGCAAAACGATACCAATTACACTCATTACAAGCGGAATCTCATAAGAAATCATTTGCGCCGCCGCACGCATCCCTCCTAAAAGGGAATATTTATTATTTGATGCCCATCCCCCAGTTACAACACCTATCGTCGTAATACCGGAAACAGCAATATAATAAAGTAGCCCGACTCCAATATCTGCAAATTGAAATTTATCAGTGAACGGGATAACTGCAAGCACCATAAATGCTGGCGCAAATGCAATGACAGGCGCTAATATAAACAGCGGTTTATCTGCTGCTTTCGGAATACTATCTTCTTTCAATAATAGTTTTAAAACATCAGCTACCGTTTGCAGTAAACCGAATCGGCCTCCAACCTGGTTTGGTCCAATCCGGCCTTGCATAAACCCCATCACTTTCCGTTCTGCCAAGATTCCATATGTAACGAAGCCAAGGACTGCAAATAGTAGAAGCACCGCTAATCCGAAAAAAATGAAGAAATTCGTCCAGCTTGAAGGTGATTGTAAGAGCGTCTCAATCATTAGCCATCAACCTCCCCAAGTACAATATCAACTCCACCTAAAATCGTAATTAAATTAGCGATATTTTCACCTTTTAATAACTTCGGTAAAATTTGCAAGTTATAAAAAGATGGCCTGCGAAACTTCAAACGGTACGGCTCTTTCTTTCCGTCACTAGCGATATAACAACCAATCTCTCCGCGCGGCGATTCGATACGTACAAACGCTTCTCCCTTAGGTGCCTTAATAATTTTCGGTACTTTTGCCAGCACAGCTCCATCTTTTGGGAACTGCTGAACCGCTTGCTCAACAATCTTTAAAGACTCTTCGATTTCTTGCATTCGGCAAACGTAGCGATCCCAAGCATCTCCCACGCTTCCAACAGGAATATCAAAATCAAAACGATCATAAATCGAATACGGCTCATCTTTGCGAAGATCCCAGTTTACTCCAGTGCACCGCAAATTTGCTCCGCTTAAAGAATACGAAATCGCTTCTTCCGCGCTATATATACCAACGCCTTTCACACGATTTAAGAAAATCTCATTACCGCTAACAAGATCATGATAACCTGCCAATTGCTCTCTCATATAGGGAATAAACTCTTCCACCTTTTCAATCCAACCATCTGGCGCATCCCACTTCACACCGCCAACTCTCATATAGTTAAAAGTAAGCCGTGCCCCGCATAATTCATTTAATAAATTTATAATCATCTCTCGTTCACGAAACGCGTACAAAAACGGGCTGACCGCTCCTATATCAAGAAGATTTGTCCCCCACCAAACGAGATGGCTCGCAATTCTCCCAAGCTCCATCGCAAGTACTCGCAAGTATTCGGCACGCTCCGGAATTTCAAGCCCCATCATCGTCTCTACAGCATGGCAAATGACGTAATTATTCGTCATGGCTGATAAATAGTCCATTCGATCTGTATAAGGGATAATTTGCGTATACTGTAAGCTCTCAGCGATCTTTTCCGTCCCGCGATGCAAATACCCAATAACCGGTGTAGCCTCTTTAATAATTTCTCCGTCAATCTTAATTACGAGCCTAAACACACCATGTGTACTCGGATGCTGAGGTCCTACATTCAAAAGCATCTCTTCCGTGCGGATCATAGCTACACCTCCACATCATACGGTTCATAGTCTTTTCTAAGCGGATATCCTACCCAATCATCTGGCATTAAAATACGCGTTAAATTCGGATGCCCTTTAAATACAATTCCGAGCAAATCGTACGCTTCTCTCTCCGGCCAGTCAGCCCCTTTCCAAAGCGCTGTCACAGATTCAACTTGCGGCGCTTCCCGGTCTAGCTTTACCTTCACCGCTACCGATTGTTTCTTACCATATGAAAACAAATGAACATACACTTCCATATGTGTCACAAAATCCGTCGCATGTAGCTCTGACATATAATCAAAAGCAAGTCCCTCATGGAATCGCAGTGACTCCATCACTTCATAATATTTTGCAGGATCCACCACAAGAGTTGGCACATCCTTTGACAGTTTATTAATGTAGGAATCTACTAATGCACCCTCTCCTACCTTCTCCCTAATAGCCTCAACATACTGATTTAAATACGGCTGATTTACGGACGGTTCTTCCTGCTTCGGCTCATCCTCTTTCTTACCTTCAGCTCCCTTTGTCTTCGCTCTTGCAGCCGCTGCTGCTTTCGCTTTTGCCGCTGCAATTGCCTTGGCCTTTTCATCTCCCGAATCCCCATCACCTTGCGAGGCTTTCTGCTTCGCTAATGCTGCCGCTTTTGCCTTGGCCACCGCCACCGCCTTCGCCTTGGCTTTCTCTTTTTCTTCTTCCGTTACTTCTTCTGTCCCTTCTCTTTTCTGTTTCGCTAACGCCGCCGCTTTTGCTTTTGCAGCTGCTGCCGCCTTCGCCTTGGCTTTCTCTTTTTCTTCTTCCGTTACTTCTTCTGTCCCTTCTCTTTTCTGTTTCGCTAACGCCGCCGCTTTCGCTTTTGCTGCCGCTGCTGCCTTTGCCTTCACTTTCGCTTTTTCTTCTTCCGTTACTTCTTCTGTTCCTTCTCTTTTCTGCTTCGCTAACGCTGCCGCTTTTGCTTTTGCTGCCGCTGCTGCCTTCGCCTTCACTTTCGCTTTTTCTTCTTCCGTTACTTCTTCTGTTCCTTCTCTTTTCTGCTTCGCTAACGCTGCCGCTTTTGCCTTGGCTTTCGCTTTTTCTTCTTCCGTTACTTCTTCTGTCCCTTCTCTTTTCTGTTTCGCTAACGCCGCCGCTTTCGCTTTTGCTGCCGCTGCTGCACGTCGTTTTGCTTCTTCTATAGTAATATCATCATTTTTTGGTAGCGCTTTCTCTTTTTCTCGATCTTCTGCCTCAAGCTCACTTATTTCCGCCCCGTGTTTCGCTACAAGGCGTTTTCTCGCTTCTTCTTTTGCACGCCTAGCTGCTTCTTTTTTCAGATCCTCTAAATCTTTGTTTGGATTACTCATTTATTCGTCACCTGCTTCCCGGTCTTTGCTTCGTAACGAATTTTTTCTTTTAATTTATTAATTCCATAAATTAAAGCAGCCGGATTTGGGGGACAACCAGGAATATACACATCAACTGGTACGATTTGGTCTACACCTTTCACAACAGCATATGAATTTACATACGGACCACCTGCTGTCGCACAAGATCCCATAGCAATAACCCATTTCGGTTCAGGCATTTGATCATATAAACGCCGAACAATAGGAGCCATCTTCTTCGTTACTGTTCCCGATACAATCATGACGTCCGATTGCCTTGGTGAAGTTCGAAAAAATGACCCAAATCGATCTAAATCATAATGTGATGAGCCTACTCCCATCATTTCAATTGCACAGCACGCCAGTCCGAATGTCATCGGCCATAAAGAATTGCTCCTCGCCCATCCTTTCAACTGTTCCAATGTAGAAAAAAAGATATTTCGTTCTAATTCTGCTCGCTCATTTGGATGTAATTCCTCAAAATTTATAACCATTGTAACACCTTCTTTTTCCAAGCATACGCTAATCCAACTAGCAACATTACAACAAAGATGAGCATCTCAATTAATGCAAATAAACCTAGCTTGTCATACGCAACAGCCCAAGGATATAAAAATAAAGTTTCTACATCAAAGATCACAAACAATAAAGCGAAAATATAATAACGAGCATGAAACCGAATATTTGCATCGTGAAAAGGCTCAATTCCACTCTCATACGTCGTCGCCTTTGCTGCACTTGGTTTATTTGGGCGCAGCATCCTTCCTAATGTAAGAGCCACTACCGGCAGCAATATACCTAATAGCAAGAAAATCAAAACGATCATATAACTATTTTCATATACACTTGCCATTGTGAAACCCTCCCCCCTAAATTAAGAACAAGTTCACATAGTAAACAATATGTCCTAGTTGCAGTAATTATTATTTTTAAATTTTTCTAAATAATGCAACTATTCTAATCATTATAGCAAACTTCAAATTCCTATGTCGATATGTTGGGAGACAGAAACAAGAATTATTAAAATCTATCTTTACAACTTGCTATAATTGTGCAAAATAAATATAAAACTTATATATGCTTTTCAAGGAACCGTAGGTGATATAAATGAAAAAACAAACACATGTAAGTATTCTTATAAGCATTGTATTGCTGTCCATAACGCTTCACTACGTAGCGATGCCTTTTCTATATGAATACTCATTTCCTTTTCAGCTATTAATCGGAACGAGTACCCTATTAATTGATATTATCGCTTGTAGTTATATTCTTTACTTTTCAAACATGAAAGAAGGGCTACCTCGTTTATTTTGGATCATATTATCTGTTGGAGCTCTCTCTTATTTTATCGGTGATATAGTCGTTGCCTATCAGCGTTTAATTGTAAAGGACTTCTATACGTTCGTTGATCCGTCTGATTTTTTTTACTTACTTTTTTTAGTTAGTTTTGCCTTTGCCTTTCTATACGAAATCATTTACAACCGAGATTTATTAGAAAAACTTTTTATGCTATGTGATATTTGTATTATCGTTACAGCCCAATTTACTTTAAGTTACTACTTACTTATTGAACGAACCATTCACATCTTTACAACATCCTATATCGACATATTTGTTCAACTTACCTATCCAATGGCTGATTTACTCTTTCTCTTAATAGGAATCAATCTTTTATTCAAACCACTATCCTTATTACCTAAAAAGGTTGGTGCGCTTCTTGGCAGTGCTTTAATTTTATATGCTACTACCGATGCGATTTATGCTTATATAAAATACTTCATACCAGAGTATTCTATGTTTACAGTTACTCCTTTCTATCAAGTAACCTTAGTACTAGTAGCAATTGCCTGTATTCTCCATACAAAAGAACCTGAAAAACAAGAACAAGTACTACTAACACTTAAAATTGGTGAAGCAATCCGATTATCATTACCGTATATTTCGGTAGTAATGCTTATTGTTTTTATATTAGTCGAATACGTTTTTGCGCCTATTATAGTAATCGGACTTATAATAACTTTCTCTTTCGTTCTCATACGTCATAGTTTAGTTCGAAAACAAAATAAAATATTATTGCTAGCTCAAATGCAATTCAACTCAGAACTCGAGAAACAAATTGAACTACGTACAGAAGATTTAGTAGAACAGAAAAATGAACTCTATCATAATCAACAAATGTTTAAATCTTTATACGAGCATCATCCAGATCCAATCTTCACATTAGATTTGTACGGTAATTTTCTCAAAGTAAATAACGCTGGTACTACTTTACTTGGTTATCAAACGAATGAATTATTAAACCAGCCTTACTATTCACTCATATACGAAGAAGATTTAGAAGAAATGATTAACGCCTTTCATCGTGTAAAAAAGGGATATTCTATCTCTTTAGAAATACGGGCGTACCATAAAAACAGAGATATTTACTACTTGCACGTTACCGCCGTACCGATCTTTTTAAAGGAGAAAATTTCTGGGGTTTATTTAATGATTAAAGATATTACGGAAAGCAAACAACAACAAGAACAAATTAATTTCCTAGCATACCATGATACTTTAACAGAGCTTGCAAATCGTCGTGCATTTCATAAACATTTAGAACAGGCAATTGCACGAGCAAAAGTATCGAAAAAGCCTTTTGCTGTTATGTTTCTCGACCTAGACCGTTTTAAAGTTATTAATGATACCCTCGGTCATCGAGTAGGAGACCTATTGCTTATCGCAGTAGCAAAAAGGCTCGAAAGAATATCAACATCAAATATGAAACTCGCTCGGCTAGCTGGGGATGAGTTCACGATCCTTATCGAAAATTACAAAAAAAAGCCAGATGTCCAAAAAATGGCTGATATGATTGTAGCGGCCATGAATGAGCCATTTGAAATCGAAAATCAACATTTACAAATCTCACCAAGTATCGGAATTGCAATATATCCTGAAGCAGGTGAAGATCCACTATCCATTTTGCAGCATGCTGATATGGCCATGTACGAAGCAAAGAATAAAGGAAAAAACGGTAGCTCTCTTTACACGAAAGAACTATATAAAAAAATGGAGCGAAAAGCTCGAATTGAAAAAGATCTGCCAATCGCTTTAGTAAACAAAGAATTTTATCTCGTTTATCAACCACAAATTGATACGACAACAAATAAAATTATCGGTGCTGAAGCTTTAATACGGTGGAAACACCCGCTATTAGGTGATATTTCACCATGTGAGTTTATTCCAATTGTAGAAGAGACGCCACAAGTAGTCCCACTTGGACATTGGGTATTACAAGAAGCTTGTCTCCAATTAAAAATATGGCATACCTTTGGCTACCAAAATTTAAAAATAAGTGTTAATTTATCTGCAAAAGAGTTCCGGCAAGATCAATTAATCGAAAACATTTCACAAATATTAAACGACGTGCAAGTCGACCCAAAATATGTAACCCTTGAGTTAACAGAAAGAATTGCAATGATTGACGAGAAAGAAACGTTATTAAGACTGAAGCAATTAAAAGAATACGGTATCCAAACTTCCATTGATGACTTCGGTACTGGGTATTCTTCTCTTGCTTATTTATCAATTTTTCCAATCGACACATTAAAAGTACCGAGAGAATTTACACAATTAGCTGATCATCGTCCTGAAGAACGAGCCATCGTTTCTACAATCCTTTCCCTCGCAAATACTTTAAATCTTTCAGTCGTTGCCGAAGGAATTGAAACCGAAAAACAACTTAAGTTCCTGCAAAAACATAAATGTAAATATATGCAAGGTTACTATTTCAGTAAACCACTTACTAGCAATCAATTTATAAAGTTTCTACAAAAAACCCCCAGTATGAACAAATAATTCATACTGGGGGTTTTATAGTGCTAAATATTTTTCTCATAATATTCTTCTGCAATCTCTTCGTAAAAAGCTGCAGATGTCGTATAGAAATATGGAATTAACCATAAGAATCCAATCCCTAATGTAATACAACTTAATATAAACCAACCGATAAAACTTAAACATAAAATGAAATACTCCATCTTATGTCCATCCATCATACGACGACTTTCTGTAATAGCTTGGTTCAGTGAATACTCAGGATGATCATTTATAATAAAGTATGTCATCGCATAAGAAAATGATTTAATAATACCTGGAATAATGAACAATAACGTCCATAAGAAAAGATAAAGATTTACTAATAAATATAATAAAAATGATTTTAGAAATCTCTTTCCCTCTGAAAACCAAATGAATACATTACCGATACTAGCTTGATTTTCACGAAGGATATTTAAACCAAGGTAATATCCACCTAAAGTTAACGGTCCAGTAACAAAAAATGTAAGAATATTCGTTGAAAGTGAACCATTTGTTTTTTGCCAACCGAAAATTAAAGAAAATCCCCAATCAACACTAAAACTAAAAGCCGTGATAAGAATTGAAATGAGCAGTGTAGCTCCAACAGCTAATCCCCATTTCCCTTCTAATGAATCTAGTGCTTCTCCTTTTAAATCACTAATCATGCGTAGCCTCGCCTCCTATACACAATAATTCTATTAGTATAGCATGTTCCTATTGCAATTCACCTTTTGAAATGTAACGATAAAAGTGTGCTGTCGTTGTACTCATATACGGACTAAGCCAAAGAAATCCTATTCCAAAAGTAAGAAGCGCTAAAACAACCCAGCCTATGAAGCTCAGCCATAAAAGAAACAAATCTAACTTATGACCCCTCATAAGATTCTTACTTTCCTTCATCGCCTGCGAAACACTATATTCTGGATTTTCAATCATCACATAGTACGTCAGTGCATAAGAAAAATACATCACAATCATACCAACAATTGAAATTGCTAATAGTACGAAGAAAGCTATTGTAAACGACAGATTTCCTTCTTCACCTAAGAATATGAATAAACCTGTTAACAACATCGGAATCCATGTACCCGTATATAACAAAATTGCAAGCATTGCCCACATTGTTTTCATCATTCTTTTAAAGCCACGAAATCCTTCGAATAAGTAATCTACTTTAGCATCTTCTCGTTTACTAATCTGTAAAAATACATTTGTATAACCATATGACGTAATCCCATACGATGCGTTACTCAAAATTATCATAATGCAATAAAAAATTCCAAAGGTAATACCCGCTCCAATTGACATCGTTTCCGCTTCAAATGATCCAGTCACACTTACAACTAAAAGAAATATAATAATTCCTGGAATTAATAATATAAGCATTGCAGCCATCGAAACGACATAACTTAAAATAAAATATAAAATCGTTGATCCAACACCTAGTCCCCATTTTCCCTTTAAAGAGTACAATGCTTCTCGTTTCATTTCACCAATCATTGATTCATCCCCTTCATAAAATATAAATTGTTGTACACTTCTACTTATACAAGCATCAATATAATTATACCATTTTTGTAAAATTATCCATAAAATACACACAAAAAAAATCTGTAAGGGCAAGAGCCCTTACAGATTTTTTTATTTCATATCAGAAACGTTTAAACGGTTCACGGCACGTTGCAAGGCCATTTCTGCACGTCTAAAGTCAACATGTGCTTGTTTGTCTTGCATACGTTGCTCAGCGCGACGCTTCGCTTCATTTGCACGATGGATATCGATATGGTTTGCTTCTTCAGCAGATGATGATAATACAGTCACTTTATCTGGACGAACTTCGATAAAGCCACCGCTTACTGCTACATAATCAGTGTGTCCACCATTTTTCAGACGAACTGCACTAATTTTTAATGGTGCAACAGTTGGAATGTGACCTGGTAAGATCCCCATTTCCCCACTCTCTGCTTTTACACTTACCATTTCTACTTCTTTTTCGTAAACCGGTCCATCAGGAGTTACAATACTGACTGGAAATGTCTTCATACTTCGTCCCTCCTAAGGCCTTACGCCATCATTTTCTTCGCGTTCTCAATAACTTCTTCAATGCTACCAACTAAGCGGAATGCATCTTCTGGAAGGTCATCATATTTTCCTTCTAGAATTTCTTTGAAGCCACTAACTGTATTTTTTACAGGTACGTAAGAACCTTTTTGACCTGTAAACTGCTCAGCTACGTGGAAGTTTTGAGATAAGAAGAATTGAATACGACGAGCACGATGTACAACTAACTTATCTTCTTCAGATAACTCATCCATACCTAAGATAGCGATGATATCTTGAAGTTCTTTGTAACGTTGTAAAGTTTGCTGCACTTGACGTGCTACTTCATAATGCTCTTCTCCTACGATTTCTGGAGAAAGTGCACGAGATGTAGATGCTAATGGATCTACGGCTGGGTAAATACCCATTTGTGTTAAACGACGCTCTAAGTTTGTTGTTGCATCTAAGTGAGCGAATGTTGTAGCTGGTGCTGGGTCAGTATAGTCATCGGCTGGTACATATACCGCTTGGATAGACGTGATAGACCCTTTATTTGTAGATGTAATACGCTCTTGTAATTGACCCATTTCTGTTGCAAGTGTTGGTTGGTAACCTACCGCAGATGGCATACGACCAAGAAGGGCAGATACTTCAGAACCAGCTTGCGTGAAACGGAAGATGTTATCGATGAACAGAAGTACGTCTTGTCCTTGCTCATCACGGAAATGCTCAGCCATTGTTAAACCTGTTAATGCAACACGTTGACGTGCTCCAGGTGGCTCATTCATTTGTCCGAATACCATCGCAGTTTTCTTGATTACGCCAGAATCGCTCATTTCATGGTATAAGTCATTACCCTCACGAGTACGCTCACCTACACCAGCGAATACAGAGATACCACCGTGCTCTTGTGCGATGTTGTTAATTAATTCCTGAATTAATACTGTTTTACCTACGCCGGCACCACCGAATAGGCCGATCTTACCACCCTTAATGTAAGGAGCAAGTAAGTCTACTACTTTAATACCAGTTTCAAGAATTTCTACTTTAGTAGATAATTCTTCGAATGCAGGTGCTTGACGGTGAATTGGATCACGGTGTACATCCGCAGGAAGTTCACCATCTAAGTCAATTGCATCACCTAATACGTTGAATACACGACCAAGTGTTGCATCACCAACTGGTACAGAGATTGCTTTACCAGTATCTTCTACTTCTGTGCCACGAACAAGTCCATCTGTGGAAGACATCGCAACTGTACGAACTGTATCATCACCTAAATGAAGTGCAACTTCAAATGTTAAGTTCATGCTTCCGTTTTCGTTGCTTTGTTTTACCGTAAGGGCGTTGTAGATTTCTGGTAGCTTTCCGCCATCAAACTTAACGTCTACAACCGGACCCATGATTTGCGTAACGCGCCCTTTATTCATCGGGTTCCCTCCTAGCTTTCTTTTAATTAGCCAGCTTTCTAAGCGAAGTCGGCTTTTAATTTTTTATTAGTTTAGCTTACGCGACTCTTTTGAAAGAGCCGCTTCCACTTTTTATTGAATCTAGTTCCAGCGGCTAGAACAGTCGGTCATTTCGCGCCTTCCTGTGAGGCAAACTACGCCTCTTCGTCAGGAGCTCCAATGCCCTCCTGTTCTGGACGAGCCGCTTCCACTTTTTATTACTATTCTAACGCTGCTGCTCCACCAACGATTTCCGTAATTTCTTGCGTAATCGCTGCCTGACGCGCACGGTTGAATGAAAGTGTAAGTGAATCGATAACTTCCATTGCGTTGTCTGTAGCACTCTTCATTGCTGTCATACGCGCTGCGTGCTCACTTGCTTTACCATCTAGTAATGCACCGTACACTAAGCTTTCTGCGTATTGTGGCAATAATACTTTTAAAATTTCTTCTTCAGAAGGTTCAAATTCATAAGCTGTCGTCGGTTTGTCAGACGCCACATCAGTAAGCGGTAAAATTTTATTTTCCGTTACTTCTTGTGAAATTTTACTTACGTAATGGTTGTAGTAAATATACAGCTCATCATAAGCACCATCTGCGAACATCGCAATTGCTCGAGAAGCAAGATCTTTAATATCAGTAAATGATGGGTGGTCAGATAATCCAACTACTTCATCAATGATGTTAAAGCCGCGACGTTTTAAATAATCACGTCCTAGTCGTCCAAGTACAATAATTGAATATTGATTTGAATCCATATTATGACGTTCACGAATTACGTTACTTACTGTACGTAATACGTTACTGTTATAACCACCTGCTAGTCCGCGATCAGATGTAATAACGATGTATCCTGTACGCTTTACAGGACGCGCATTTAGCATTGGATGATTAATTCCTTTACTTCCTTGCGCAATGCTCGCTACTACTTCTTGAATCTTTTCCATATACGGAACGAAAGATTTAGCATTTTGCTCTGCACGGTTTAACTTAGATGCAGATACCATCTCCATCGCCTTCGTAATTTGACTCGTTTTCTTTGTCGAGGTAATCTTCGCTTTTATATCGCGTAAAGATGCCACAGGTTTTCACCACCTTTTTTCCGGAAGTTGGCACGATTAGTAAGAATCCTCTTCCTAATCTACGTTGCAAGATATTCTTGCTCATGATTGAAGGAAAAGAATAGGTGCACCTACTCTTTTCCTTTACATAACCGTCAGCAATCTCAGAGGCTGAGATGCCTTATATATTATCTAGCGTCGGCGGCTTGTACGAGCCGCTTCCGCTTTTATTAATCTAGTTCCGCCTCTTAGCCGATGGGGCTGAACAGTCGGCTTCACTTTTATTATTATTCAGAAGCTACGAATACTTTTTTAAATCCGTTAATTGCTGCTGCAAATTTGTCGTCATCCGCAAGTTTCTTAGTTGTGCGGATTTCTTCTAATAAGTCAGTCGCATTAGAATCTAACCAAGCATGGAATTCTTCTTCGAAACGAGTGATATCTACTACTGGGATATCATCTAGGAATCCACGTGTTAAAGCGTAAAGAATGATAACTTGTTTCTCTACACGTAACGGTTTGTGTAATCCTTGTTTTAATACCTCAACAGTACGAGCACCACGGTTTAATTTCGCTTGAGTTGCTTTATCAAGGTCAGAACCGAACTGAGCGAACGCTTCTAACTCACGGTAAGATGCAAGGTCAAGACGAAGTGTACCTGATACTTTACTCATTGCTTTAATCTGAGCAGATCCACCTACACGAGATACAGAAGTACCCGCATCAATCGCTGGACGTACGCCAGAGAAGAATAGGTCAGATTGTAAGAAGATTTGTCCATCCGTAATAGAAATTACGTTTGTTGGGATGTATGCTGATACGTCCCCTGCTTGTGTTTCGATGAAAGGTAGTGCAGTTAAAGAACCGCCGCCTCTTGCATCACTTAATTTTGCTGCACGCTCTAATAAGCGAGAATGTAAGTAGAATACATCCCCTGGATAAGCTTCACGACCTGGAGGACGACGTAATAGTAATGACAGCTCACGGTAAGCCGCTGCTTGTTTTGATAAGTCATCATATACTACTAATACGTGTTTACCATTGTACATGAACTCTTCACCCATTGTTACACCAGCATAAGGAGCTAAGTATAATAATGGAGCTGGTTGAGAAGCAGATGCAGTTACAACGATTGTGTACTCTAATGCACCGTGCTTACGTAGTGTTTCTACTACGTTACGTACAGTTGATTCTTTTTGTCCGATAGCTACATAGATACAAATCATATCTTCATCTTTTTGGTTAATGATTGTATCAAGTGCAACTGCTGTTTTACCAGTTTGACGGTCACCGATGATTAACTCACGTTGACCACGGCCAATTGGTACAAGAGCGTCGATCGCTTTAATACCTGTTTGAAGTGGCTCATGAACAGATTTACGATCCATTACACCTGGTGCTGGACTTTCGATTGGACGAGTGTTTGTTGTATTGATTGGGCCTAAACCATCAACTGGTTGACCTAATGGGTTTACAACACGACCAATTAGTTCTTTTCCTACTGGTACTTGCATGATGCGACCAGTACGACGAACTTCGTCACCTTCACGGATTTCTGTGTAAGGTCCTAAAATGATAATACCTACGTTGTTTTCCTCTAAGTTTTGTGCTAGTCCCATAACGCCGTTAGAGAACTCTACAAGCTCACCAGCCATAACGTTATCAAGACCATGAGCACGCGCAATACCGTCACCAACTTGGATAACTGTACCAACATCACTAACTTCGATTTCAGACTGATAGTTCTCGATTTGTTGCTTTATCAGTGCGCTAATTTCTTCAGCTCTGATGCTCATGTGCTTCACCCCTATCTATTCTTCATTAATTCACGCTGAATACGTGCTAATTTTCCTTGTAAACTTCCGTCATAAATGCGATTTCCAATGCGTACTTTAATTCCGCCTAGTAAATCTTCATCTACAACATTTTTCACGCGAATTGCATCTTTTCCCGTTCTCTTTGCAAATGCTTCTGCAATGTTAAGCTTCTCTTCTTCAGATAGAAGACGAATAGAATATACAGTTGCATCCGCTACGTTACGTTCTTCATTAGCAAGAACAACATATTCATCTGCAATTTCAGGTAAGATATCAATACGCTTGTTATCAATTAAAATATATAACGTATTTAAAATTGATTCAGAAACAGATCCGAATACGTTTGCAAGAAACGTTTTCTTCTGCTCTTTTGAAATGTTCGGTTGCGTTAAAAAGCTATGTAGTTCTCCGTTCTTTACATAAACGTTTTGTACAAGGCGTAATTCTTCTTCAAACATTTCTAATACGTGTTTTTCTTTTGCAATTTTAAAAAGAGCGACAGCATAACGTTTTGCTACAATCCCATTGCTCATCGCGCTTCTCCTACTTCTTTAATATAATCGCGAATTAACTTAACTTGATCTTCTTCTTTTAATTCTTTTTCAATTACTTTAGAAGCAATTTGAACAGATAAAGAAGCGACTTGTTCTTGTAAAGCAGCAATCGCTTGCTCTTTTTCGCGTTGAATTTCTTGTACAGCAGATGCTTTAATTGACTCTGCTTCTTCTTTCGCAGCAGCAACAATAACATCCTTTTGATCTACAGCTTGTTTTTTCGCTCTTTCGATTAACTCTTGTGCTTCAACACGTGATTGTTTTAACATTTCACGTTGTTCTTCTACTAACTTCTTCGCTTCAGCGTTACTTCTTTCTGCAGCGTCGATTTCATTAGTAACATGCTCTTCACGTTCTTTCATAATTCCCATTAAAGGACCCCACGCAAATTTGCGTAGCATTACTAATAGAATTAAGAAAATGAACAATGTATAAGCAATCGTTCCAAATGGAATGGCAGCTCCTAATAATAAAGTTGGCACAAGGATTCACTCCCTTCAAAATATCTAAATTGATCATATGAAAAAAAAAGACATACGTTTCGTTCATAAAGCAATGGCGAAGAAAGTTCGGAAAAACACTCTTCGCCATCTATGTAAGGGGAGTCTCCCTTATTTGTTCATTACGATGAATGCAATAACTACACCGATGATTGGAAGTGCCTCAACTAAAGCAACCCCGATGAACATAATTGTTTGAAGTGCGCCTTTTAATTCTGGTTGACGAGCAACACCTTCGATTGTACGTGATACGATAAGACCGTTACCAATACCTGCACCTAATGCTGATAAACCAATTGCAATTGCAGCTGCGATTACACCTAAACTCATTTAATTTGTCCTCCTTTGTATTATAAAAAAATAAATTTTTTCTTACTTAAATTATATTAATGGTCATGACTTACTTTATGAGCCATATAAACCATCGTTAACATAACGAAAATAAATGCTTGGATTGATCCAACGAATACACTGAATCCCATCCATGCTAACATTGGTACAAGCGCACCTAATGCTCCAAGGAATGATGCCCCGCCTAACTTAGCAAGTAATCCTAATAAGATCTCACCTGCATAAATGTTACCGAATAAACGAAGACCTAACGTTAATGTGTTAGCAAACTCCTCAATAACCTTTAATGGGAATAAGAATTTCATAGGTTGGAAATAACCTTTAACATACTCTTTCGTACCCTTCATCTTAATTCCATAATAATGGGTGAGGGTAACTACCATCACGGCTAATGTTAATGTAACTGCTGGATCAGACGTTGGTGACCTCCACCATGCAATATGTTCGCCAGCTTCAGTTGCTGAATACATGAATGGTAAACCAAGGAAGTTCGATACGATGATAAACATGATAAGCGTAACGCCAAGCGTTAAGAAACGTCCACCTGTTTTCCAGTCCATCGTACTATTGATAATCCCTTTCACGAAGTCAAACACCCATTCCATGAAGTTTTGCATCCCGGTTGGGCGAAGGGCTAAGCTGCGAGTTCCGATAACAGCGATTAAGAAAACAATAACTGCTGCTACAGTAACCATCATAACTGATGACAAATCGAACGTTAAACCTAGAAATTCAACTAATTTACCGTGTTCCACTAGTAATTCACCTCTCTTCCCTGCTCTTATACTCTAAATAAAGAAAATCTATGATCATGACAAGGTATCCTGTCAGCAATCCTACACCTAAGCCCCACATCGCAATTAACTCTTGATATTTGGCTGCAAATAAAATTAATAACCCAATCGTGGCGAATCTTGAATATGTACTTACAGCTGTCGCCTTAAACTTCACGTTTTCTCCATTTGTTACGCGATCTAACAGCTTGTCTGTTCTACGTGCAATGATGCGCAAACTAAGAAAACTGAAAATCGTTCCGATAATCAGCCCAAGAAATACATCCTTGTAAGAGGTAAATCCCCATCCTAGCACTAGAAGCGCAAGCAAGTAGTACATATATTTCTTTTGTCTTTGGACAAGTCCATGTACGTCTATCATCATTGCTCTCCCGAATAGTAATGTCGAATGAGTCGAATCATTGCGTATACCCCTGTTCCTAACCCGAGTAATAACCCTATAATAAGAAACAATGGAAACGTTCCAACCTTATTATCAATCCACTGCCCACCAAAGATTCCAACAAGTATAGAACCGACTAACTGAGCAAGAATTCCTGACATTAAAGCATATGCTTTTATATGGCTGCGATCGTTTTTTTGCAAGGATTCATCCCTCCAATATGTAACCCTCATTCACGATGTGTTAATAATAACTCATTTTTTTGCATAAATCCTATACAAAACAAAAAGTTTACATTTTCGTCACGGAATAGATGTAATTTTGTCACTGAAAGCCCTACCATCTATCCCCGTTGTTAGCATACAATAGGGTATTAACAGTGTCAACGAGAAATCGTAAAAAATCTAAAAATTTGAGTATTAGGCATTTCCTCCCAAAAATGAAAACGTTCCCCTTCTAAATACTGGTTACATATATGCAATTTCTAACAGTTTTCTCTTTATAATAGAAGGAAATGTTCACAAGTTTGTCACTATTATATTTTCGAGATATAACGCTTTTCTTCCATAATATAGTGTTCCTCAGACGTAAGACTTCTATATTATATGTGATGTGTATGCAACTTATGTTGTATATACGATGTATATTTATCCTCCCCCTCCCCTACTTGTTTGCAGCAAAAAAAAAACGAGCAGGGGAATCTCCCCTGCTCGTCAGTTGTCTTACTTCGTTCCGAATAAACGGTCACCAGCATCACCAAGACCTGGTACTACATATCCGTGGTCATTTAATTTCTCATCTAATGCTGCTACATAAATATCAACATCAGGATGTTCTTCTTGTACTACTTTTACCCCTTCTGGAGCTGCAACGATACACATTAATTTAATTTGTTTCGCACCGCGCTTTTTCAGAGAGTTAATCGCTTCAGCCGCAGAACCACCTGTTGCTAGCATCGGATCTAGTACGATAAAGTCGCGCTCTTCTACATCCGTTGGAAGTTTCACATAGTATTCTACCGGTTGCAATGTTTTAGGGTCACGGTATAAACCAACGTGTCCTACTTTTGCTGCTGGAATTAATTTCAGAATTCCATCAACCATTCCTAAACCTGCACGTAAAATCGGAATTAAACCAAGTTTTTTACCAGCGATCACTTTTGTTGTCGCTTTGCTTACAGGCGTTTCAATTTCGATGTCCTTAAGCGGAAGGTCGCGAGTAATTTCGAAAGCCATTAAGCTTGCTACTTCGTCCACTAATTCACGAAAATCTTTCGTACCTGTATTCTTATCGCGAATATATGTAATCTTATGTTGAATTAACGGGTGATCAAATACATACAGTTTTCCCATGTGAATCTCTCCTTTAGATGATATTCATGCGTTTGCACGCTTTTTTACACTATTTACGATTGTAAAGAAAACGCTACTAATATTCAAGGGCAAATTTGGCAAAATCATGATTTTACGATGAATCTATCTAGTATCTTTACCAATTATGGGAGCTGTATCCTTCATTATATCGCCAAAATTTATTCATCATTTGTATACATACTTTAAAAATAATATATGTCCACAAAAAAGACCGCCAAAACAATTAAGTCTCGGCAGTCTTCTTCAATCTATTATAGATTTGGATACATTGGGAATTTGCTAGTTAACGCTTCTACACGCTTACGTACTTCTTCTAATGCAGCTTCATTTTCATGATTTTTTAATGTATAAGCAATAAGTGACGCAATTTCATCCATTTCTTCTAAACCGAAACCACGAGATGTTACAGCTGCTGTACCGATACGTACACCACTTGTTACAAATGGGCTTGCTGTTTCAAATGGAATTGTATTTTTGTTCACTGTAATACCAACTTCATCTAATACGTGCTCTGCTACTTTACCTGTGATTTCTAAGTTACGAACATCAATCAAGATTAAGTGATTGTCTGTTCCGCCAGAAACAAGTGTAAGTCCTTCTTTTTGAAGACCTTCAGCTAAGCGGTTCGCATTGTTAATGATATTTTGTGCATATGTTTTGAAATCATCTTGAAGTGCTTCACCAAACGCAACAGCTTTTGCAGCGATTACGTGCATAAGTGGACCACCTTGAATACCAGGGAAGATTGATTTATCAATTTGTTTTGCAAATTGCTCTTCACATAAAATCATACCACCACGCGGGCCACGTAACGTTTTATGTGTTGTCGTTGTAACGAAATGTGCATGTGGTACTGGATTTGGATGTAAACCAGCAGCTACTAAACCAGCGATATGTGCCATATCAACCATTAAATAAGCGCCCACTTCATCTGCAATCTCACGGAATCGCTTGAAATCGATAACACGAGGGTATGCACTTGCACCTGCAACGATTAATTTTGGTTTATGTTCTTTCGCTTTTGCTAATACATCATCGTAATTAATACGGTGAGAATCAGCATCCACGCCATATTCTACGAAATTATATTGTACTCCACTGAAGTTAACAGGGCTTCCGTGTGTTAAGTGACCACCATGAGATAAATTCATACCAAGTACTGTATCGCCTTGCTCTAAAATCGTGAAGTATACTGCCATGTTCGCTTGTGCACCAGAGTGTGGTTGAACATTTACGTGCTCTGCGCCGAAAATTTCTTTCACGCGATCACGTGCGATATCTTCTACTACGTCTACGTGTTCACAGCCACCATAATAACGTTTTCCAGGATATCCTTCAGCATACTTATTCGTTAAAACAGAACCTTGCGCCTCCATTACTGCTTCACTTACGAAGTTTTCCGAAGCAATTAACTCAATCTTCGAACGCTGTCTTCCTAGTTCTGCCTCAATTGCAGCAAATACCTTTTCATCTTGACGTTTTAAATGATCCACCAAAATCCCCCTTTTCTGAACGAATTACATCAATTCCCAACAGTTTTTTCTTATTTATTCAGAAAAAACGAAAATTCAGGTTGTAATTCTTTCGAACCTTCATGTTTTCAACTACATTCTAACATGACTTTCTATATCATAAAAGAAAAAAAAGACCGAAAATCGGTCTTTTCTTTCTTCTACTATAAAGTCAGACAACATACCTTTTATCTTATGATAAACAGCTACTATATGACTTCCTAATTTCTCATATTTAACTGCAAGTGGTAGTCTCTTCCGCCACCGCGTAAACAGCACGTGCTCCACCTATTAGTTTTCCACGTGTTTTGGCCATCGTTACATGTGCACTTCCAATTGCCTTCACACTTGTACGAACCGGAACAGCTACATGTTTTAAATGCATACCAATAAACGTATCACCAATATCCATTCCTGCATCTGCTTTAATAAACTCAACTACTACCGGATCTTTCAAATTGTGATACGCATATGTTCCCAATGCACCACCTGCTGATCTAACAGGCGTAACTGTTACAATTTCAAATTGATATTTTATCGCTACTTCTCTCTCAACCACTAAAGCACGGTTTAAATGCTCACAACATTGAAACGCTAATTCAATACCTGTTTGCTCTTGAAATTGTTTTAACTCAGAAAAAATCGCCTCTGCTACTTCCATCGTTCCTGATGTTCCAATTCTTTCGCCTAGCACTTCGCTCGTGCTACAACCCACTACAAAAATTTGACCGCTTTGTAATGAAGCTTGTTCTTGGAAATCAGAAAGCGACATTTGTAGCTGTTCTCTTACCTTTACGATTTCTGTCATTACGCCTCTTCCTTTCACAGGTTGGTTCACCAAATTATATTTCACACTACTGATAGTTAGAATGTATTACTTTGTTTCGTATGTTTTAATTTTTCCTACGCGGTTTTCGTGACGACCACCTTCATAGTCAGTTGTTAACCAGATTTTCGCGATATCACGCGCTAGACCAGCACCAATTACACGCTCGCCCATTGCTAGCATGTTAGTGTCATTATGCTCTCTCGTTGCTTTCGCGCTGAAAGTATCATGAACTAACGCACAACGGATACCATTTACTTTGTTTGCTGCGATTGACATACCAATGCCTGTCCCACAAACTAAAATACCACGATCCACTTCACCATTCGCTACCATTTCAGCTGCTGGAAACGCAAAGTCAGGGTAATCAACAGAACCAGCTTCACATTCACAACCTAAATCAACATATTCAATATTTAACTCTTCTAATAAATTTACAAGTTCTTTGCGGATATTCATACCGCCGTGATCAGATGCTATTACTACTTTCATTTTTACCCCTCCAAAGTTTCAATCAATTATCTTCATTTCACACTCGCTACCTCAATAGGACGAAGTGATCTCCAATATCGTATTATACACGAAACATCAACCTACCGAATGTTTTTTCAGTAAAGTTTGTACAAGTTTTTCCATCTCATCTAACGTTTCTTTATAAATAGAAAGCGAGCCTCCAAATGGATCTGAAATGTCCTTGCCTATACCTTCAGTTAATCCATATAACGTATTCAATTTCTTTTCAACACTCGGATAATGCCCAAGTACAATTTGTTTATGATTTTCTGTCATCGTTACGACAATATCAGCCCAATCAAGCAAAGTTTCGTTTACTTGCTGCGCGGTATGGTCAATTGAAATCCCTTTTTCAGCTAAAGCTTCCTTCGCATGTACCGATGCATCGCTCCCAGGATAGGCGAAAACACCGGCAGATTGTACTTCAAACCTATCTCCTCCGTGATGACGAAGCAACGCCTCAGCCATTGGACTACGACATGTATTGCCAGTACAAACAAATAATACTCGTTTCATCCAAACCCACCCCTATATTCGATTTCTTACCACTCATCATAACTTACATTAGAATAGAACAAAAGAAATGTGAATATACAAAAGGCGCATTTCTCTTATATTTTTTCTAAGAAAAATGCGCCTTATCCACATATATGTGAAACCCTATTTCCAAGTGCCCAGAGTATTTTAACATACCTACTGAATATGCAACAAAAATAAGGAATCCATTTCATACGAAACGGATTCCTCTTATACAGCAATTATTTCATTGTAACTTTCATTACTTCTGTTGAACCTTTTGTAGCTGTTACGCCTACAGTTGTCTTAATAGACTCAGCTGCATCTGTGTTTGTAATAACGATTGGAGTAATTGTGCTTTTCGCTTTTTCACGGATTAATTCTAAGTCGAATGAGATTAATTTATCTCCAGCTTTTACAGCTTGGCCTTCAGAAACGTGAGCTTCGAAACCTTCGCCTTCCATTTTTACAGTTTCTAATCCAACGTGGATTAAAATTTCTGTGCCGTTTTTCGCTTTAATTCCGATAGCATGTTTTGTGTGGAATAATTGTACGATTTCACCATCAACTGGAGATACAACTACACCTTCAGTAGGATCGATTGCAACACCGTCACCCATCATACGACCAGCGAATACTGGATCTGGTACTTCTTCAATATTTTTCACTGCTCCAGTTAATGGAGCTACGATTGTTTCTTCATTTGTTTTTGAACCAAGACCGAATAATTTTTTAAACATAGGATAGTCCTCCTTATAATTTACCTAAAAGTTTATAGGGCAATCCCTAGTAAAGCTCGGGATACATGTAAGACTTCATACTTCGAATATTATACTGTAAAAACGCTTTCGAAATAAATTACGTCATTACTAATAGACTCTTATTGTAGCGCTTCACAAAATTCCAGTCAATTCTGATTGTCTGAATAACAATAAGAAGTTAACTTCTATTTATATTTTCTCTTTTTTTGCCCAACTTGTCTAGAGGTCTTTACCACATTTTATTTTTTGTTGTTAATTTGTAAAATTTAATTCAAAATTTTTTCAAAATCCACTTGACTAAAGTAAGTAACTATTTTATTATTACTTACGTAAGGTAAGTTAATAACTTTTAGGGGGTTTTTTAAAAATGATGGATTTCGGTCTACTTATTATTCGTCTTATTATAGGAATTACATTCATGGGTCATGGCGCTCAAAAATTATTTGGTTGGTTCGGCGGTTACGGTTTAAAAGGAACAGGTGGCTGGATGGAGTCAATCGGTTTACGCCCTGGTGTATTTATGGCATTTATGGCTGGCGCAACTGAATTACTAGGTGGTTTCTTATTCGCATCAGGTATTTTCATTGTAGTTGGTTCATTATTTATCGTTGGAACAATGTTAATGGCTATCTTCACTGTTCACGGAAAAAATGGTTACTGGGTAACACAAAATGGATATGAATATAACTTAATGTTAATCGCTGTTGCTGTTGGTGTAGCTTTAATCGGACCTGGCGCATACGTTTTACTTTAATTTTTATCTCAGATTTGAGATTCTTGAAAAAGAACTTACTTCATTACAATTGAAGTAAGTTCTTTTTATGAAACAAAATATTATTTCCAGCAGGATTTTCTCATCGTTATCTTGTAAACAAACAATAAGTATTCATATTTAGAAAGGGGATTACAAGCATGTTATCCATTAATCCAAATGAACAAACTGAAAAAGATAATTACAAATTACTTACTGGAAGTATCATCCCTCGCCCTGTCGCATTCGTTACTTCTTTAACAAAAGACGGTGTATTAAACGGCGCACCATATAGTTATTTTAATATTGTCGCTGCTAATCCACCACTTATCTCAGTATCTGTACAACGAAAAGCCGGAGAAAGAAAGGACACTTCCCGAAACGCAATTGAAAAAGGTGAATTTGTCGTACATATTTCTGACGAATCATATGTAGCAGCAATTAATGAAACAGCAGCTAATCTCCCGCCAAATGAAAGTGAAATTGAACTAGCAAAACTAACACCAATTGAAAGTGAAGTCATCTCCGTTCCAGGTGTAAAAGAAGCAAATATTCGAATGGAATGCGTATTAGAACGTGCAATTCCACTTGGTGGAACAGAAGACTCACCAGCTTGTGATCTACTAATTGGACGCGTCGTTCGTTTCCACGTTGCCGAACATCTATATGAAAAAGGGCGCATTCACGCAGAAGGACTCAAACCAATAAGCCGCCTAGCAGGACACAACTATGCAAAATTAGGAGAACAATTTGAATTAGTTAGGCCAATCTAAAAGTGGAAGCGGCTCGCTCAGAATCGCAGGGCATTGGAGCTCTCGACCTTGAAGCGCTTTTTGCTTCATGCGAGAGAGCGAAATGACCGGAGATTCTAGCCGCTGAAGCTGGATAATATTTAAAAGCGAAAGCGGCTCGCTCAGAATGGGAGGGGGATAGAGCTTCTGACGTAGAGGCGCTTTTTGCCTCGCAGGAAGACGCGAAGCCACCGACCATTCTAGCCGCTGGAACTGGATAATATCTAAAAGCGGAAGCGGCTCGCTCAGAATCGATTCCTGCCATCACTCAAACATAAAAATCCCCTGCTTTTTAGCAGGGGATTTTTATCATTGTAATTCTTCCTTCTTTTCCTCTAAAGTAGGCAGTTTTTCTTTTTTCGGTTTCCCTAGCTTCATTACGAAGAAGTATAGGGAAAGCAGTGTAATAAGAAAAACAATTAAAAACGGGTACGGAGAGTAAAAGGCACGCGCCGCCTCAGTCTTTCCCGCAACAAATTTCAATGACTCAATATCTAAAAACTCAGCAAACATTTGTACACCGAGCATACTAAACCAAAAAACAAAAAAACTAATAATAACACCAAAAACTTGCTTCAATCTCGTCATTCATCTCATCCTTTCTATATCTGTAATTTTTAGTGCAATAAATATAGTACAAACAAAATATTCACAGAAAGGAACCATCTCACCATTCACGAATTAACTTAATCCAACCTAACATCGAAATTTGCAAAATAATACCCCAAATTATAAGTATTCTTAGCCATCGAGGAAAGAAGGTTAAAAACTTAACATACCATTCCAATAGCTTGTTCGTAATTCCCTCCTACATAAAATTATATAGGAAAAAGGATATATAATCCAAATCCAACCAAAATGATGCCACCTACTATCTCGCCATATGTACCGAGCATATCTTTCGCATGTCTACCAATTAATAGGCCAATCCATGCTAATAACATGCTAACAAATCCAAAAAGTAATATTGTAATGATTGTTTGTGCCCCATAAATACCAAGACTAAGCCCTACTGAGAAACTATCTATACTAACGCCAAATGCAAATACGAATAAGCTAATTCCAATAGGGGCAGTTCTAGTCTCTTCATTTTGTAAAATGGTCGAATATACGATATAAAAACCTAATCCGATTAATAAAATAGCACCCGCAAAATGTGCAATATCTCCATATTTCTCTGATAAAAAACGACCTAGTACCATTCCTATAAACGGCATAATAATATGAAATATCCCTATCGTCATACCAATATACAGGATTTGTCTTAACTTTAGGGGCATCATCCCCATACCAAGACTCACCGAGAATGCATCCATCCCTAAGGCGAATGCCATAATTATTAAAGGTATTAGCTGTTCAAACGTCATTCATGCCCCTCCTTGGACGTGCTACTTCACAATATGCTTATCCAAGGAGAAATATTCTGTTTGCTAATCGTACCTTATCATTCAATAATAATATGATGTCCTGCCGCTTTTGTTAAACGATTCATAATAGCATTTCCTATTCCTTCATTAGGGAACGACTCACTAAAAATAACATCCACTTCACTTGCATCAAATGTTCTAAGTACATCATATAATTTAGTCGCAACGCTAGCTAAGTCACTTCGAACACCACAAGATAATATAACATCTGCGCTATATACATGCTGATACTCTTCTGTCGTTAATACGCCTACTTTAAATCCTTCTTCCTTTTTCTCATCTACAAGATGCTGAATAAACTCACGTGAGCCCTCAACAATACTAAGTGGTGCTTTCGGCGCATAATGTGTGTATTTCATTCCAGGTGATTTCGGTTTTTCCTTCTCATCCTTTAAAGCTGGATCTAAAGAAACGGTACCTATCACTGCTTCTAATTGTTCTTTCGTAATCCCACCTGGACGTAATATTGTTGGAACCGTGCTTGTACAATCAATTACAGTTGATTCAACGCCTACTCCAGTTGCACCACCATCAACAATACCTGCGATCTTCCCGTTCAAATCTTCATATACGTGAGAAGCTAGTGTTGGACTTGGACGCCCTGAACGATTCGCACTTGGTGCCGCAACAGGTACATTCGCCTCTTCAATAAGAGCAAGTGCAACTGGATGATCAGGCATTCTTACCCCAACCGTATTAAGTCCTGCTGTCACCCTCTCTGAAATCCCTTCTTTTCTCGGCAAAATAATTGTTAATGGTCCTGGCCAAAAATGCGCCATTAACTTCTCTGCAACTGGTGGAATTTCTTTCACAATCCCATCTAACTGAGATTTTGTACCTATGTGGACAATGAGTGGATTATCACTCGGTCTTCCTTTCGCTTCGAAAATTTTTGCGATTGCTTCATCATCCATCGCGTTTGCACCTAACCCATATACTGTTTCCGTAGGGAAAGCAACCGCCTCATTTTCTCTTAATAATTTTGCTGCTTCTTGTAACTGTGGATAATATTTTTTTCTTTCCACAACATTATCCACAACCCACATATTTGTATGCATTTTTTTCCACGTCCTTTTCTACCCTTAAATACTTGTCTATTTTTAGTTTACTATGAGATTTATCCAAAAGACAAACAAGGTTTATCCACAAAATGTGGATAAACCTAATTAATCCGTGGATAACTTTGTGAATAGCTGACAATTTAGTATTATTGCATTCTGCTCTTTTATATTTTTACAAAAATGTTCTAACTGTTGAATTCCCTCTGGAACCTCATCCTTTTCTATAGTAAAAAAGTCAAAGAACTGAAAGATTGGTACAGATTGTGGATGGTTTGTTAGTAAGTACAATTGTTGAACACTTTTTTCTTTCATATACTGCAAAAACATTTCAAAAAAATATAAGAAAGTCTGTTTATCCACATGAGGTGTGAATAAACAAGAACGAATAAGTACATCTTCCCCACTTTGTTCATAACCAATTACAGCTCGTATTTCTTCCGCCTCTTCCAAAATCATAAATTGTGCGTACAACTCATTTATTTTATCATCTTTTTTATTAGCTTGTCCGAAAAAAGAATGTAATCTTTCCACATCTGCTTTCGTAGCAAAATACACTTTCTTCATAATAAATCCCTCCTCATTTTTATATATGAGGAGGGATTTATTAATAGTACTATTTAGAGAATAAAGATGTAAAAGCTTCTACAATAAACAATTTAACTTCTGGCTTTTCTTCTTCCTCTTCTACTTTTACATACTCATTTTGCTTTTCTTGTTTTTTCTCCACAGGTTTCTCCACTTTTTCCACAGTTTTTGTTTCTTCTTTACTTACAGGCTGCTCTTCGACTTTTGTTTCATTTTTTACTACTTTCTTTTCAGAAGATGTTACTTTTTTTACTACCTCCTGTTTTACAACTTTCGTTTCTTTTACCTTATCCACTTTCTTCTCTTCTGTATTTACTACTTCCTCATCTAGTTGTTTCACCTGCTCCTCTTCAGGAGATTCCGCCTTCACAACGTGCTCTTCTTTTCTTACAGCTGTCCCACTCGAAAAATCTAAGAAACACATTGGTGGAAATAATACACACCACCAGTTCGCCCCTTCACCTTCTCCAATTGTAATCAATACCGCTTCATATTCTCCTGCTGGATAAATAAAATTCCCATATACCTTTGTAGGAAACTTTACATTCTTACTAAATTTCACTTGAAATGATTCTTTACTTCCTTCTCTTTTTAACGTATTTTCCACCGTTTTCTCGATTTCTGGAATATGACTTTGAATTACTTTGCGCGCCTCTTCAAATGAAGTTAAATCCGCTACCCATCCATCAATTTGTGCTTTTACTTCATCACGCACTTTACGCTTTAATGCCTGGTCTTTATCTGAATCACTATTTGCTAAAATTCGTAATCGAACGGCCTCTTTCGGAATAACTGAAGGCCCTTTTGCATCAGCTTTCATATATCCAAACTGCACAAGTAACTGTGCACCAATTAATAATATAAGAAGATAAGCAATAACTTGTTTTTTCATTTCCTCCACCGTCCCCTCTACAAACAGTGTGGACAGACTTTCATATTTCTAAACTATTAAATTCAAAATCTATATGAATTTTCCCACAAAAAAATGGAGTAAGGTGTGAACCTTACTCCATCTCTGCAAATACCATACGGTCTTTTCCGTTAATATCAAAAACAACCTCAACATGGGCATGTGGAAAAGCTTGTTGTAACAATCTTTTTACATCCTCACCTTGTCCTACTCCAATTTCAAACGCTACAATTGCTTTCTCCTGCAACACATTCGGCAATTCTTCCATAAAACGGCGATAAAAATCTAATCCGTCTTCTCCACCAACAAGCGCTCTCTTCGGCTCATGCTCTTTCACAACAGGAGAAAGACCACGCCAATCCTCTTCCGGTATATATGGAGGATTTGAAACAACAACATCTAGCTTTTGACCCGTTTTATCAAATGGTGACAATAAATCACCGTGATAGAACGTTACTTCTGCACCTAAAGCTTTTGCATTTTCTTTTGCAACTTCAATCGACTCTTGTGCAATATCTACTGTATACACGTGGAGATTTTTATTTTCTAAAGCAAGCGTAATAGAAATCGCTCCACTACCTGTGCCTATATCTGCTACATGTAGTTCCTTGTCGCCAAAATGGCGCTCAATTCTTTCTAATACTCCTACTATAAGCTCTTCTGTTTCCGGTCTTGGTATTAATACTTCTTCATTCACAAAGAACGACCGGCCATAAAACATTTCATAACCAATCATATATTGAATAGGAATACCTTCTACATGCTTGTGGATAAACTCTGTAAAGCTTGCCTCTTGTTCCTCATTTATTTCTTCACGCATATTCATAAGTAATCCTGTTCTGTTCATCTTTAATACATGACAAAGGACAATTTCTCCCGCATTTTCATCTCGTCCATTTTCCTGTAAAAAAGAAGAAGCCCATTTCAGGGCTTCATAGACACGCATTACTCAGCTGCCTCCATCCTTTGAGCCTGATCTTCCATCACTAAGGCATTGATGAAATCATCTAACTTACCTTGTAAGATTTGATCTAGCTTTTGAATCGTTAAACCGATTCGATGGTCTGTAACACGGTTTTGCGGGAAGTTATACGTACGAATACGCTCTGAACGATCACCCGTACCAACAGCTTGTTTACGGTTTTGATCATATTCAGCTTGTGCTTCTTGTCTAAACTTATCATAAACACGTGCGCGTAATACTTTCATCGCTTTTTCTTTATTCTTAATTTGTGATTTCTCATCCTGACAAGATACAACTACACCAGTCGGTAAATGCGTTAAACGTACCGCTGACATCGTTGTATTAACACTTTGTCCACCAGGACCACTAGAAGCGAATGTATCAACACGAACATCTTTCTCGTGAATGTCGATTTCTACTTCCTCTGCCTCTGGTAATACAGCTACAGTTGCTGTAGATGTATGAATACGTCCACCAGATTCCGTTTCAGGAACACGTTGTACACGGTGAGCACCATTCTCGAATTTCAGCTTCGCGAAAGCACCTTTACCGTTAATCATAAAGATAATCTCTTTATATCCACCTAACTCTGTATAGCTAGCCTCGATAATTTCTGTTTTCCAACCTTGAACCTCAGCATAACGGCTATACATGCGGTATAAGTCACCAGCAAATAAAGCGGCCTCGTCGCCACCAGCAGCCCCACGAACCTCAACGATAACGTTCTTATCATCATTAGGGTCCTTTGGAACTAGTAAAATTTTCAGACGTTCTGATAACGTTTTTTCTTGTGATTCTAACTCAGAAACCTCTTCTTTTACCATGTCACGCATTTCTGCGTCTAACTTCTCTTCTAACATTGCTTTCGCATCTTTTAATTGCTCACGAACATCCTTATACTCACGATACACCTCTACCGTTTCCTGTATATCAGACTGTTCCTTTGAATATTCACGAAGTTTATTTGTATCGCTAATAACCTCTGGGTCACTTAACAATTCATTTAACTTCTCATAACGATTTTCTACAGCTTGCAAACGATCTAACACATCATTCACCTCTACATCCTAGTATCTAATACAAATAGTATATGGTACTTACTCAAAAAAACGCAAATTATATTTAAAAGCGTAAGCGGCTCACACCAACCACACTCTCTATTCTGAAAAAAACCCGCCTTGCGCAGCGAGTTTTACTTATCTTTGTTTGTAGGAACTGCATGACAATGACGACAGCGTGGCTCATACGATTCTGAAGCCCCAACTAAAATAATCGGATCATCAAATGCCGCTGGTTCTCCATCAATTAATCGTTGTGTACGACTTGCCGGAGATCCACATGCAGAACATACTGCTTGTAGCTTTGTTACATGTTCAGCAATCGCCATCAGCTGAGGAACTTGTCCAAATGGTAGACCACGGAAATCTTGGTCTAAACCAGCTACAATGACACGATAGCCACGATTTGCCAATACTTGCACCACTTCCACAATGTCCCCATCAAAGAATTGTACCTCATCGATTGCAATTACATCCATATCTTCAGTGATATGTTCAAATATATCTTTTGAAGCTGAAACAGGAACTGCTTTTACCTTTAATCCGTTATGTGATACAACGTCTTCTTCACTATAGCGATTATCAATACATGGTTTAAATACAATTGCATGTTGTTTCGCAAATTGCGTACGGCGCACACGGCGGATTAACTCTTCTGATTTACCAGAAAACATACTACCGCAAATCACTTCAATCCAGCCATTTTGATTTATTAAGTACATGAAGCTCTCCTTTCATCTACTTTTTAGTTAAAAGTAGGGTAAAGGTATAATATTTTCACAAAAAAAACAGACAAGCGAATACATACACTTGCCTGTTTTATGTTTTTATTACTTGATACCGTATTTCTTATTGAAGCGATCAACGCGTCCGTCTGCAGTAGCAAACTTCTGACGTCCAGTGTAGAATGGGTGAGAATCAGAACTGATCTCAACTTTTAGTAATGGATAAGTGTTACCATCTTCCCACTCAACAGTTTCGCTAGAGCCTTTAGTAGACCCGCTTAAGAATTTGAAGCCTGTGTTTGTGTCCATGAATACAACTTTCTTGTAATCTGGGTGAATTCCTGCTTTCATTCTTTTCATCTCCTTCCGCCCTGAATCATTTTCGAAACAGAGTTTTTCATCTTCAGCTGCATACACAACTATATTGATGAAACACATATGATGAAATTATAACAAGGCTAACTTCATTTTGCAACTACCTGTTTTTGTCTTTTGAAATTTAAAGTGTAGACGGCTCGTTTAGCTCTGACTGGCTAAGGTTCTCTCGCACAAAAGGTGCTTTTTACCTTTAGTGCGGGAGGTTCTTAGACACGAAGAGCTAGCCGTCGGAACTAGATACAATTTAAAAGCAGAAGCGGCTCGTTCAGAATGGGAGGGGGATGGAGCTTCTGACGTAGAGGTGCTTTTTACCTCGTAGGAAGACGCGAAGCCACCTACCATTCTAGCCGCTGGAGCTAGATATCACCTTAAAGTGGAGGCGGTTCGTTCTGCTCTGACCAGCTAAGGTTCTCCCACTTATTTCTCTCTTTAATATCACCTAAAAGGCATAAAAAACTCGCTTACTATAAAATAAGCGAGTCCCAATCTTTTCCCTTTACTTAGTTGTTACATATCTTTTCGAGTCTGCAACAATGTTTTGTAAAAATTCTTCGTTTGTCTTCGTTTGACGAAGCTTACGTAAGAAACTTTCAACAAAGTCTGGTGTATCACGCATTGTTTTACGAATGCCCCATAACTTGTCTAAATGCTCTTTTGGAATTAATAGATCTTCTTTACGTGTACCAGAACGACGAATATCAATCGCTGGGAAGATACGACGTTCAGCTAACGAACGATCTAAGTGAAGTTCCATATTTCCAGTTCCTTTAAATTCCTCGTAAATAACATCGTCCATACGAGATCCTGTATCAACAAGGGCTGTTGCTAAAATCGTTAAGCTACCGCCTTCTTCAATATTACGTGCAGCTCCAAAGAAACGCTTCGGTCTATGGAAAGCCGCTGGGTCGATACCACCCGATAATGTTCTACCACTTGGCGGAATAACGAGGTTGTAAGCTCGCGCTAAACGGGTAATACTATCCATTAAAATGATAACATCTTTTTTGTGCTCTACAAGACGCATTGCACGTTCTAACACAAGTTCAGCTACTTTAATATGATTTTCTGGTACTTCATCAAAAGTAGAACTTACAACGTCGCCCTTAACAGAACGTTCAATGTCTGTTACTTCCTCTGGACGCTCATCAATTAAAAGCACAATTAATTCTGCTTCTGGATGATTTGTTGTAACACTGTGTGCAATTTCTTTTAATAGACTTGTTTTACCAGCCTTTGGAGGCGCAACAATTAAACCACGTTGTCCAAATCCAACTGGTGCGATTAAATCCATGATACGTGTCGGTAACTTTTTCGGTTCCGTTTCCAATTTCATTTGGCGATCTGGGTATAATGGTGTTAATGCAGGGAAATGCACACGCTCTTTTGCTGAATCTGGATCATCTCCGTTTACAGCTTCAACTTGTAATAACCCAAAATAGCGTTCATTTTCTTTCGGAGGTCGTACTTTACCAGAAACTTTGTCTCCATTACGTAAATCGAAACGACGAATTTGCGAAGCTGAGATATAAATATCTTCTGAGCTTGGAGAATAGTTGATAGGACGTAGGAATCCAAATCCTTCTGATTGAATAATTTCTAATACGCCTTCCATGAAAAAGAAACCTTCTTTTTCTGCTCGAGCTTTCAAAATAGAAAAGATTAACTCTTTTTTCGTTAACTTGCTATAATACGAAATCTTAAATTCTTTCGCAAGCTCGTATAACTCTTTTAATTTCATGTTTTCTAATGCTGCAATTGACAAATTCATTCAGACACCACACTTTAACGTTATTCTCTTTTTTCATGGGTAAAGGGAAAAAATACGGAAGGCAAATAATTAATAATGAAAGGCAATAAGTTCAAGTAGGGTAATATTCACTATTGTAACCCTTTTATCTAGTTTTAATCAATACGTTGGAACACAAATACAAGAAGCGAAGACAAGAAAATTTGTCTTCGCTTCTTATTTAATTTAGTTCCGGCTCCGATAGTTAAAAAGATCGACCATTTTAACCTTTCTGAACGAGCCGCTTACGCTTTTTACTTAATCCAGTTCCAGTGGCTAGAATCTCCGGTCATTTCACTCTCTCACTCGAAGCAAAGAGCGCTTCAAGGTCGAGAGTTCCAATGTCCTGCGATTCTGAGCGAGCCGCTTCCACCTTTTACTTAATAACCAAGTTCGGTTTTTTATTTAAGCTATGACGACCATCTACGAAGCGAACTGTGCCTGATTTTGCACGCATAACAAGAGATTGTGTTGTTCCTACGCTACCTTTAAATTGAACACCACGTAATAGTTCACCATCTGTTACACCTGTTGCTGCAAAGATTGCATCGTCACCTTTTACTAAGTCCTCCATACGAAGGATACGATTAATGTCTTCTATGCCCATTTTTTTACAACGTGCTAATTCAGCTTCGTTTTGTGGCAATAGTTTTCCGTGAATTTCTCCACCTAAACATTTTAAAGCAACTGCTGCTAATACACCTTCAGGTGCTCCACCAGATCCAAATAGAATATCTACACCTGTACGGTCAAACGCTGTATTAATTGCTCCAGCTACATCTCCATCGTTAATTAATTTAATACGAGCACCAGCCTTACGAATTTCTTCGATAATTGCTTGGTGACGTGGACGGTTTAAAACTGTTGCTACAACATCTTCAATGTCTTTATTTTTCGCTTTCGCAACTGCACGTAAGTTATCAATAATAGGCGCATCAATGTCGACTGCCCCAACTGCTTCTGGGCCAACCGCGATTTTATCCATGTACATGTCAGGAGCATGTAACAAATTACCGTGGTCTGCAATTGCAATAACAGCAAGAGCATTCCAGCCACCAGCTGCTACGATGTTTGTCCCTTCTAAAGGATCAACCGCAACGTCTACACGTGGTCCATATCCTGTACCTAATTTCTCTCCGATATATAGCATTGGTGCTTCATCCATCTCACCTTCACCAATTACGACTGTACCTTTCATCGGAATTGTATCAAATACATCACGCATAGCTGATGTTGCTGCACCGTCTGCCTCATCCTTTTTCCCGCGCCCCATCCAACGCGCTGATGATAATGCTGCAGCCTCTGTTACACGTACTAACTCCATAGATAAACTTCTTTCCACAATAATCCCTCTCCTTTAAGTCTTTGTATTTCTGCCGTATTTTGTGAACCGTGTTTTTCTATAAAGTGTACTTCCGCAAGTAGTGATGCTTCGCTTCCCCCTTACGGAAGTATCACTTATGCGTTCTTCATCTCTTCAATTTCTTGTTTTGTCATTTGTTCTCGCCAAATGTTTGCTCCAAGCCCTTTAAGCTTGTCCACTATATTCTCATAACCTCGATCAATATGCTCAAGTCCTGTTACTTCTGTAATTCCATCTGCCATTAACCCTGCAATAACAAGTGCTGCTCCCGCTCGTAAATCACTCGCCTTCACTTTTGCACCTTGCAGTAACACAGGACCAGTTACAATTGCCGAACGACCTTCTACTTTAATTTGAGCATTCATACGACGTAATTCATCAATGTGTTTGAAACGGGCACCGTAAATTGTATCTGTTACAACTCCCGTCCCGTGCGCCTTTGTTAAAAGCGTCGTAAACGGCTGTTGTAAATCTGTTGGAAAACCTGGATATACAAGCGTTTTGATATCAACTACTTTTAACTTTCTATTACCGTTCACTGTAATTTGATCATCATTCGTTTCAACTTGAACACCAGCTTCTCTTAGCTTAGCAGTAACTGATTCTAAATGCTGAGGAATAACGTTATCAACCGTTACTTCTCCTCCTGATGCAGCTCCTAGAATCATATACGTACCAGCTTCAATACGATCTGGGATGATAGTATGGTGACAACCATGTAAAGAGTCCACACCATCTATTCGGATTACATCTGTACCAGCACCTTTAATACGTGCTCCCATGCTTGTTAACAATGTAGCTACATCAATAATCTCGGGCTCTTTCGCTGCATTTTCAATAACAGTTCTACCTTTTGCTCGTACAGCTGCTAGCATAATATTAATCGTAGCCCCCACACTAACAACATCTAAATAAATACGTGCTCCATGTAGTTCATCTGCTCTTAAATAGATGGCACCTTGTTCATTTGTAACATGTGCACCTAGCGCTTCAAACCCTTTAATATGCTGATCAATCGGCCTCGGTCCTAAGTGACATCCACCCGGAAGCCCAATAACAGCTTTTTTAAAACGGCCAAGCATCGCACCCATTAAATAATAAGAAGCGCGCAATTTTTTCACTTTTCCATTTGGCAAAGGCATTGCAACCATGTTAGAAGGATCGACTACCATCTCTTCCTCCTGTCCATAAGTTACTTTCCCTCCAATTTCCTCTAGTAAGTCACCTAACATTTTCACGTCCGAAATATTAGGGACACCACCAATAGTTACTGGAGTATCTGCTAAAATTGTCGCTGGAATTAATGCAACGGCACTGTTCTTTGCACCGCTTACTCGAATTGTTCCATTTAAAGCTCTTCCGCCTTCAATTAGCAATTTTTCCATATTGAGCTCCCTTCTTGTGAATGTATTTACTTTCTATCTTTTCATAGAAAGCTCCCCTTAAGAATCTCAATTACTCTTTCCATCCCAAAACTCAATAAATAGGAAACCATTATCTCCATTTCTCCTGTAGCACGAATAGATAAAGATCAACTATTCATCGAATTCACTTTATCAATTTAGATACGTTATCACATTTATTAATAGGACTATGCACATTATTTTCTATTTAAAAACCAAAAATGATAAAATCTTTCGACTTGTTCACGCTTTCATTATACAACGAAAGGAAACCGTCTAAAAGACTAGACGGTTTCCAAAACGGAATTTTATTCTTACGCTTTACCGTTAGAACCGAACTCACGCATTTTACCAGCAACAGTTGCTTTAATAGCGTCGCGGCCAGGTCCAATAAATTTACGAGGATCGTAAACTTCTTGGTCTTTGTTTAATACTTCACGAACAGCTTTTGTAAACTCGATTTGGTTCTCAGTGTTTACGTTGATTTTTGAAGTACCTAAAGAGATAGCTTTTACGATATCAGCAGTTGGGATACCAGTACCACCATGTAATACTAAAGGTACGCCAGTGAAGTCACGAACTTGTTCCATTTCAGCGAATCCTAAGTTAGGCTCACCTTTGTAAGGACCGTGTACAGAACCTAAAGCTGGAGCTAGGCAATCGATACCTGTTGCTTCAACAAGGTGCTTACACTCTGCTGGGTCAGCGTAAATTACGCCTTCAGCGATTACGTCGTCTTCTTGTCCGCCAACTGTTCCAAGCTCAGCTTCAACAGATACGTTACGAGCGTGTGCGTATTCTACTACTTGTTTAGTAGTTTCAACGTTTTCTTCGAATGGGTGGTGAGAAGCGTCGATCATTACAGATGTGAAACCTGCATCGATTGCTTCTTTACATTTTTCGAAGCTTGAACCATGGTCAAGGTGAATCGCTACAGGAACAGTGATGTTCATTTCTTCGATTAAAGCTTTAACCATAGCTACAACTGTTTTGAAACCAGTCATATGACGAGCTGCACCCTCAGATACACCTAGGATTACAGGAGATTTTTCTTCTTCCGCAGCAGCTAAGATAGCTTGAGTCCACTCTAAGTTGTTCATGTTGAATTGACCAACTGCGTATTTTCCTTCTAGTGCTTTGTTTAGCATTTCTTTCATAGAAACTAAAGGCATGGTGAATCCTCCTAAAAAACGTTTTTTGTATCCGATAAGTTCTTATCGCTGGTAGTATGACCAGAATAAGGTAAAATATGTATATCTACATACCGGACTTTTTTCTACACTCAATAGGATAACAACTTGTACTCAAAAACTCAACCGTATTCACCTGCACAATAGTCCATGTAAACGCTTTTTTCCATATTTTTTATAAAAAATTCATTTTTACGCCTCTACAGCGAGCTCATTTCTCACAGCTTGACGAATTTCATCAATATCAAATGGTTTAGCAAAATGCATTAAAGCTCCTAAATCTTTTGCTTCTTGGATCATATCAAGCTCTCCATAAGCAGTCATTAAAATGACTTTAATACTCTCATCAATTTCTTTTACATGCTTTAAAATCTCTATACCATCCATGCCTGGAATTTTCATATCTAACACTACTAAATCTGGATTATCTTTTTTCACGATATCTAAAGCTTGAAATCCATTCGCTGCTTGGAATGTCTGATAACCTTCTTTTTGGAACACTTCATGTAATAACACACGAATCCCATATTGATCATCAACAATTAAAATTTTACCTTCCATAATTCCCAACCTTTCTGTGTAAGTACAAGATTTAAAGCTTCTTATATCTTAACGATTTATTTTCGCTATTCTTTGGCAAATTCCTTCCTATTCTTTCTTATTTTACCGTTTCCTATTTTGTTATGCTACCCTACGATTTCACCTTTCTAAAAAAATAAACTATAATGAAAGCCGGCAAGCACGTACGAAAGGAGTAATATTATGTTAAAAATTTTTTCAACTCAATTAAGTGGTTATTTCTCCAAAATTTCTCAAAAAGAAGAAATGAATATAGAAGATAGCGCTCGTTTACTTGCTCAAGCACTAGTTGGCGATGGTTTCATTTATTTATATGGTACAAATGAAATGGAGGGCGTTGTTGCCGAAGCACTATTCGGTGCTGAACCAATGAAGCAAGCAAAACGCTTATTTGAAAATGGTAAAGAAGCAGAAGTAACCTCTGCGGATCGTGTACTTCTTATTAGCCGTTTTTCAACAGATGAAGCGGTTGTAGAAATTGCAAAAAAACTACAAGAAGAGGGACACTCTATTGTCGGCATTTCTGCTCTTCAAGAAGGTACGGAATCACTGGAACAATATACAGACGTACATATTGATACAAAATTGTTAAAAGGTCTTATTCCAGACGATGAAGGTAATCGCTACGGGTTCCCAAGCTTAATAGTAGCTTTATTTGCTTATCACGGAATCAAATTTATAATTGATGAAATGTTAAATGAATATTAAAAAAAGCGCCTTATTTCAGGCGCTTTTTTTATTACTTGCTCTCTTTATTCGTAATAGAAGCTCTTACGAAGTCATGGAACAATGGTTGTGGACGGTTTGGACGAGAAACAAGTTCTGGGTGGAACTGTGCTGCCACGAACCAAGGGTGGTCTTTTAATTCAATGATTTCAACTAGACGGCCGTCTGGGCTTGTACCAGAGAATACGAATCCTTCTTTTTCCATATCCGGACGGAACTGGTTGTTGAACTCATAACGATGACGATGACGCTCATATACAACCGGCTCATTATAAGCATTGTAAGCATTTGTTTCTTCAGCAAGCTTACATGGGTATAGACCAAGACGAAGTGTACCACCTAAGTCCTCTACATCTTTTTGTTCTGGTAATAAGTCAATGATTGCATATGGCGTATCAGGATTGATTTCAGAAGAGTTAGCACCTTCTAAACCTAATACATTACGTGCGAATTCGATTGATGCAAGTTGCATACCTAAGCAAATTCCTAAGAATGGAACTTTGTTTTCACGAGCATATTGAATCGCAACGATTTTACCTTCTACACCACGATCGCCGAAGCCACCTGGTACAAGGATACCATCTGTATCGCCAACTAATTCTTTTACGTTTTCTGCTGTTACGTGCTCAGCATTTACCCATTTTACTTCTACATCTGTGTCGAATGAGTAACCAGCATGACGAAGTGCTTCTACAACAGAAATATATGCATCTTGAAGTTCTACATATTTACCAACAAGAGCGATTTTTGTTTTCTTAGAAAGGTTACGTACTTTGTTAACTAGCGCAGTCCACTCTGTCATATCTGCAGCTGGATTGTCTAATTTTAAGTGATCACAAACGATTTGGTCCATGTTTTGTTCTTGAAGAGATAATGGAACCGCATATAAAGTATCTGCATCGCGAGCTTCGATAACTGCTTTTGTATCGATGTCACAGAATAATGCAAGCTTGTCTTTCATATCTTGAGAAACAGGAAGTTCTGTACGAACAACGATAATGTTTGGTTGAATACCTAAGCTACGAAGTTCTTTAACGCTATGTTGCGTTGGTTTTGTTTTCATTTCACCCGCTGCTTTTAAGTACGGGATTAACGTACAGTGAATGTACATTACATTGTCACGACCGATGTCGCTCTTAATTTGACGGATTGCTTCTAAGAATGGTAGAGACTCGATATCACCAACAGTTCCACCGATTTCTGTAATAACAACATCCGCATTTGTTTCACGGCCAGAACGATATACGCGCTCTTTAATTTCGTTAGTAATGTGAGGAATAACTTGAACTGTTCCTCCTAGATATTCACCGCGACGCTCTTTTTGAAGAACTGAAGAGTAAATTTTACCTGTTGTTACGTTGCTGTATTTGTTTAAGTTAATGTCGATAAAACGCTCATAGTGACCAAGGTCTAAGTCAGTTTCTGCGCCATCATCTGTTACGAATACCTCACCGTGTTGGTATGGGCTCATAGTCCCTGGGTCTACGTTAATGTATGGATCAAACTTTTGAATCGTTACATTTAAACCACGATTTTTTAAAAGTCTTCCAAGAGATGCTGCTGTAATACCTTTCCCTAAAGACGATACTACACCGCCTGTTACAAAAATATACTTAGTCATGAAAAAGCTCCCTTCTATTTTGCTGTTATATAATCACCGTTGCAAAGCGCAACGTATGTAGATAACACTGTATCCATCTTATTGTTAGACTCTTTTTATTTTCTAAACAAAAAACAAAAAAGAAAATTGCTCCCCTCATCACATAAAGTAACAAGTAGGGAGCAATTTTCTTTTATATTTACACTTTAAAAGTATTATCGTCCTTTTTTAAAGAGCCCAAAAATGATTCTACATGGACGATAATGAAAAGTCAAGAACTACAGTTCTTCCTCTTCTTCTTCTTCAGTTTCATCATACTCAAGTTCTTCTTCAGCGAAGTCGTCGTCTTCATCCTCTTCTAAATCATCAAGATCGTCGTCATCTCCGTCTTCATCTTCAAGAACCTTGTCCAAATCTTCTACATCATCTTCTTCGTCTACATTTCCGTCTGCATCGTCAAAGTCATCTTCATCTTCTTCAATGTAGTCGTCAAAACCGTCTTCTTCAACTTTACGTTTCTTCTTCGGTTTTGGCTGCGGTAAGATTTCTTCATCAATTTGCTCATATGGGTACCAGCTACGTAGTCCCCAACGATTTTCTCCTAAATTAATGAAACGTCCATCGATGTTTAAGTCTGTATAAAATTGTGCGAGTTTCGCATTAACTTGCTCTTGAGATAGTCCCAGCACTTGAGCGATTTCTTGAACCAACTCGTTGAATGTCGTTGCTTGTCTTTTATCCCCTAAAACGCTATGTACAACTTCAATCATTGAACATTCTTTTAGCTCTTCTGGTGAATATTGCTTAAAATTCACTTATGCGGCACTTCCTTTCATCAAATATAACCTTATATATAACGGTCTGCCTAAAAAAATCCATACTATTCATTATAAACAAAAGTCGCACAAATATGCTACAAAAAAAACGGGAAACTTTTATTTGGTAATAAAATTAATAATTTGTCTGTTCCTTATTTCGGAAGCATATGGGCACCTTGCAACACATACCTAATTTGCATTTCTGTATATTCTTCGAGCGTATACAGTTTTTGCAGTGCCCAACGTCTAAACCCCCACATTTGTCCTTGTATAAAAATATTATGTGCAAGAAGCTGTATTTCTTTTTTATTTAATATAAATGTTCCATTTTCCGTACACTGTTCTAAAATATCCTCAAACATTCCTACCATTTGAAACTCTTTTTCTAATACATATGGGAGAGATTCTTTCGGTAAAAAACGTACTTCTTGATACATAATTAATACTTCTTCTTGTAATTCGTCCATCACTTTAAAGTAATTCGTTATCGCTACCTTTAAACTTTCTATACTCCCTTTTTCTGTACATACTACTTCCTCTAATCGTTCTTTTACATGTTCATATATACTATCACAAACTAAATACAAAACATCATCTTTTGTACGAATGTACTCATAAAGTGTCCCTATACTAAATCCAGCCGCTTTTGCAATCTCTCTCGTTGTTGTACGCGGAAATCCTTTTTGTTTAAACAGTTGCACCGCACCTTTAATCATTTGTTCACGTCTTAACGCAACTAATTTTTCATCTTTCACCGATGCATGTACATTATGTTTAACCATTCCCTTCACCTCTCTCTATTATTTTTTGGAAGGAAAAAGCGTAGGAGAATACCTACGCTTTCGTTCCTACTTCGTTAACATACGAGAAATTACAAGCCTCTGAATCTCTTGTGTTCCTTCATATATTTGTGTAATCTTTGCATCTCGCATATAACGCTCTACTGGATAATCTTTCGTATAACCGTAACCACCAAATACTTGCACCGCTTCAGTCGTCACCTTCATCGCTGTATCCCCTGCAAATACTTTTGACATCGCTGATTCTTTTCCATACGGAAGCCCTTCTGATTCAAGCCAAGCCGCTTGATATGTCAAAAGGCGTGCCGCTTCTACATCTGTTGCCATATCCGCAAGTTTAAAGCCAATCCCTTGCTGCGCCGCAATTGGTTTTCCAAATTGATGGCGCTCCCTTGCATATTCTACAGAAGCATCTAAAGCCCCTTGTGCAATACCAACAGCTTGCGCCGCAATACCGTTACGACCTCCATCTAATGTTTGCATCGCAACTTTAAATCCTTGCCCCTCTTCTCCAAGTAGATTCTCTACCGGAATACGGCAATCTTCAAACATAATTTCAGTCGTTGGTGAAGAGCGAATCCCTAGCTTGCTCTCCTTCTTCCCAACTGAAAATCCCGGTGTATCACTTTCTACAATAAATGCACTCGTACCGCGCTGCTTCGATTCAGGATCAGTTAGCGCAAAAACAACATAAATATCAGCAATACCGCCATTTGTAATGAAAATTTTTGATCCATTTAAAATATAATGGTCGCCATCTCTCTTTGCGATTGTCTTCATTCCACCAGCATCCGATCCAGATGCTGGCTCCGTTAAGCCGTATGCACCAATTTTCTTCCCTTCAGCCATCGGTCGTAAAAACTTTTGCTTTTGTTCTTCTGTCCCAAATTTAAAAATTGGCCATCCTGCAAGTGAAGTATGCGCAGATAGTGTTACACCTGTTGAAGCACAAACTCGAGATAATTCTTCAATCGCAATTACGTACGCTAAGTAATCGCTTCCAATTCCACCGTACTCTTCAGGCCACGGAATACCGGTTAAACCAAGCTCTGCCATTTGATCAAATAACTCTCGATCAAATCGCTCTTCCTCATCACGCTCAGCTGCTGTTGGTGCTACTTCATTTTTAGCAAAATCTCGAACCATTTTTCTTATCATTTCATGTTCTTCTGATAGTTTAAAATGCATCTCCGTCTCCCCCTCGCCCTTTTATAAAGCACGGCTAATAACAAGTTTCTGTATTTCACTTGTTCCTTCATATATTTGCGTGATCTTCGCATCACGGAAAAATCGTTCTACTGGATATTCTTTCGTATAACCGTAACCACCAAATACTTGCACCGCCTCAATCGCGACTTCAACCGCTGTCTTAGAAGCAAATAATTTCGCAATAGATGCTTCTTTACCGCATGGTAATCCTTGTGCCCTAAGAGACGCCGCTCTATATACGAGTAACCTTGCTGCTTCGACACTTGTTGCCATATCTGCAAGCTTGAAGCCAATCCCTTGCTGCGCCGCAATTGGTTTCCCAAATTGTTCTCGTTCTTTTGCATAATCAATCGCACATGCAAGCGCCGCTTCAGCAATTCCTAACGCCTGTGCACCGATTCCAATTCGCCCAACATCTAAATTCGCCATCGCCACCTTGAATCCTTGTCCTTCTTCCCCAAGTAAATTCTCCGCTGGCACTTTCATATCTTCAAAAGTAAGTTGTACTGTACGAGAACCGAGGAGCCCCATCTTATGTTCATCTTTTCCGATGATTAAACCAGGTGTATCTTTCTCTACTATAAATGCAGAAATACCACTTTTCCCTGCCTCTGGATTTGTAGAAGCGAATACAATGTATGTACTTGCTTCACCACCATTTGTAATAAACACTTTCGATCCATTAATAATATAATGATCGCCTTTTTTGACAGCTCTTGATTTCAAACTCCCTGCATCTGATCCTGCATTTGGCTCTGTTAAAGCAAATGCGCCTAAATATTCCCCGGTTACAAGTTTAGAAACATATTTTTTCTTCTGTTCTTCTGTTCCGAAATATAAAATCGGATTCATTCCAACTGACGTATGTACAGCTAAAATTACACCAACTGTTGCACTTACCTTTGAGATTTCCTCAATTGCTAGAATATAAGAAATAAAATCCATTTCTGCCCCGCCGTATTTTGCAGGTGCTGGAATACCCATTAATCCAAGATCACCCATCTTTTGCAAAATCTCTTTCGGGAACACCCCTTGTTCCATACTAGGAACAAAGGGAGCTATTTCCTTCTGTGCAAAATCCCGAACCATTTTCCTCATCATTTGCTGCTCTTCATTAAAACGAAAGTTCATATATTCCGCCTCCATTTGCTATATATCCTTTTAACAATTTGGTAAGACCACTATTTTGTAACAAAAGGGGCATTTATTCGTAAACGTAGAATCCACGACCTGTTTTACGCCCTAACCATCCTGCATTTACATACTTACGTAATAACGGACATGGGCGATATTTACTATCTCCTAATCCTTCATGCAACACTTCCATAATGTATAAACACGTATCTAAACCGATAAAATCAGCGAGCGTCAAAGGCCCCATCGGATGGTTCATACCTAGCTTCATTACTTCATCAATTGCTTCTTTCGTCGCTACACCTTCATATAACGTATAAATTGCTTCGTTAATCATCGGTAGCAAAATGCGGTTTGATACAAAGCCTGGGAAATCATTTACTTCAACTGGTACTTTCCCAATTTTTTTCGTAATATCTTCAATTGCTTCATATACCGCATCATCTGTAGCCAAACCACGAATAATCTCAACAAGCTTCATAACTGGAACTGGATTCATAAAGTGCATGCCGATTACTTTTTCCGGACGCTTCGTTACCGCTGCAATTTCTGTAATTGGCAGAGATGACGTATTCGTCGCTAAAATTGCGTGTTCTGGAGCAATTTCATCTAGATTCGCAAAGATTTTCTTTTTAATATCCATTTTCTCAACAGCTGCTTCAATAATAAGATCCGCTTCTTTCACACAATCTAAATCAAGCGTTACTGTAAGACGATTTAATGTCGCTTCCTTCTCTTCTTCCTTCATGCGTCCTTTTTCTACTTGGCGCGCTAAATTTTTCGTAATGATAGCCAATCCTCTATCTAATTGCTCTTGTTTTAAATCTTGTACCTTCACGTCATACCCTGCCATTGCACATACTTGCGCAATTCCTGATCCCATTTGCCCTGCACCAATTACAACAATGTTTTGTACACCCATTTTTTCTTCCCCCTTAATTGTTAATAAATTTTATACCCTCGAACTTTAATTAATGAACTTCAATCATCACTGCGTCCCCTTGACCGCCACCGCTACAAATCGAAGCAATTCCAATTCCGCCGCCGCGCTGCTTAAGTGCATGGATTAGTGTTACGATAATGCGCGCTCCGCTTGCTCCAATCGGATGTCCCATCGCCACTGCGCCGCCATTTACATTCAATTTTTCTGGATCGATTCCTGCGATTTCTGTACTTGCAATTGCTACTGCTGCAAATGCTTCATTAATCTCGAATAAATCGATGTCTTCAATTGTCTTGCCTGTTTTTTCAAGCAATGCGTTAATTGCATAACCTGGCGTTCTTGGGAAATCTTTAGATTCCACTGCAATTGCTGTATGCGCCAAAATTGTCGCTAATGGCTTTCTTCCTTCTTGCTTCGCTCTGTCTTCGCTCATTAACACAAGTGCGGCACCACCATCGTTTAGTCCTGGCGCATTACCAGCTGTCACCGCCGCTTCCTTATCAAATACAGGTTTTAACTTTGCTAACTTTTCAATCGTTGTATCTTCACGTGGCGCCTCATCCTTTGCAACGACAATAGGATCGCCTTTTCTTTGCGGGATCGTTACTGGCACGATCTCCTCTTCAAAACGTCCTTCTTTATGCGCTGAAACCGCACGCTGATGGCTACGATATGCCCATTCATCTTGTGCTTCGCGAGAAATTCCATCTTCCTTCGCAACTTCTCCGCCATAAACACCCATGTGTGTACCTGAAAATGCGCATGTTAAACCGTCAGCAACGTTTAAATCAATAACTTCGTTGTTGCCCATTCTGTATCCCCATCTTGCTCCGCGTAAAATGTAAGGACTGTTACTCATCGACTCCATACCGCCAGCTACAATCAGTGATTGATCGCCAGTACGAATAATTTGATCCGCTAACGTAACCGCACGAAGTCCTGATGCACAAACTTTATTCACTGTTTCCGTCTGCACTTCCCAAGGGATTCCAGCAGCCCTTGCAGCTTGACGCGATGGAATTTGCCCCTGTCCCCCCTGAATAACCGTTCCAAATATAACTTCTTCAACATCACTAGCCGCAACATTTGCTCTTTCAAGCGCTGCTTTAATTGCAATTCCTCCAAGTTCCGTCGCTTTTACATCTTTTAAAGATCCTCCAAATTTTCCAACTGGTGTTCTTGCAGCACTTAAAATAACTGTTTTACTCATGTTTCTTTCCCCCATTTCATTTTTTAACACTGAGCGCTCGCTCGGTATCCCTACGTTGAGAAGAGGTGCAATCATTGCACCTCTTTCTAAAGTTGTATACATTCTTATAAACTACATCGCTTCTTTTTTCTGTCCGATAACAGATCGTTCTAAAATCTCTGTCACATCAAGAGTTTGAACTTTCTCTTCTACCTCTTTCGCTTTCGTTCCATCACTGATCATCGTTAAGCAATATGGACAACCTGTACCGATAATGGATGGCTGTACAGCTAATGCTTGTTCTGTACGAGCAACGTTAATACGAGAACCTGTTGTTTCTTCCATCCACATTAAGCCACCACCTGCGCCACAGCACATTCCAGTTTCACGGTTACGTGCCATTTCTACAAGATTCACTCCAGGAATCGCTTTCAAAATGTCACGTGGCGCTTCGTACACTTCGTTGTATCTTCCTAAATAACAGGAATCATGGTACGTAACTGTTTCTTCAATAGCGTGAACAGGCTTTAAGCGCCCTTCTTTCACCCACTGAGCTAACAATTCTGTATGATGATAGACTTCTGCTTGCAAGCCAAAGTCCGGATACTCATTTTTAAATGTGTTATAAGCATGAGGATCAATCGTAACGATTTTCTTCACTCCTGCCTTTTCAAATTCTTCGATATTCTTTGTCGCCATCTCTTGGAATACAAATTCATTTCCAAGGCGGCGTGGTGTATCTCCAGAATTCTTTTCTTTATTACCGAGAATTGCGAATGAAATGCCTGCTTCGTTCATTAACTTCGCAAACGATATCGCAATCTTCTGACTACGATTGTCGTATGATCCCATTGAACCAACCCAGAATAAATACTCGAATTCCTCCCCAGCTTTTGATTTTTCTTTTACAGTTGGAACTGTTACTTCGTCATCACCTTGGCGCCATGTTTCACGCTCTTTACGGTTCAGACCCCACGGATTCCCTTGACGCTCAATATTTGTCATCGCGCGTTGTGCTTCCGCGTCCATTTTTCCTTCTGTTAAAACGAGATATCGACGTAAATCAATAATTTTGTCAACATGCTCATTCATAACTGGACATTGATCTTCACAGTTACGACACGTTGTACATGCCCAAATCTCTTCTTCTGTAATAACATCTCCGATTAAACTCGGATCGTAAGCGAGAGTTGTAGCCGCTGATTCTTGTTGTCCTTTTCCAGCTGCCATCATCGCTAACTGATTTCCTTGTGTATTATTGAAGGCAACTACTGGAACCCATGGTGCTTTTGATGTTACCGCAGCTCCTTTATCAGTTAAATGATCACGAAGTTTTAAAATTAAGTCCATCGGCGATAACATTTTTCCTGTTCCTGTTGCCGGACACATATTTGTACAACGACCACACTCTACACAAGCGTATAAGTCAATAAGTTGATTTTGTCTAAAGTCTTCAATTTTACCAACACCAAATGTTTCTTGTGTTTCATCTTCAAAATCAATCTTTTCAAGCTTTCCTGGGTTTGAAAGACGACCGAAGAATACATTAGCTGGTCCCGCAATTAAATGCGCATGTTTTGATTGTGGAACATAGACTAAAAACGTTAACAAAATTAGTAAATGCACCCACCAAGAAAAATAGAACACTGAAATGGCTACGGTTTCATTTATCCCGCTAAAAACGTAAGCGATCGCAGAAGCGATTGGTTCACTCCATGAAAGCTCCTCACCATGCCATATAAGTCCCATACCGTTACCAAGTAGCACAGAAATCATTAAGCCACCGATAAAGATAAGAACAAGACCTGATTTGAAGTTACGTTTTAAACGAACAAGCTTTTCTACATAACGTCTATGAAAAGCCCAAAATACTGCAATTAAAATAACAAGTGTGACAATTTCCTGGAAGAATGTAAATGCAGGGTATAGTGGTCCAAGTGGAAGATGTGATCCTGGTGCGAGTCCTTTCCAAACGAAGTCAATTGCTCCAAATTGGACAAGAATAAATCCGTAAAAGAACATAACGTGAATGATGCCGCTTTTCTTATCTTTCAGCAGCTTTTTCTGACCGAAAACATTGACCTTAAGGAGATCCCAACGCTCTTTAAAACGACGGTCAAATTCAATTTTTTTTCCTAATTGTATGTAGGCCATTCTCGTCCGTATAAGATATACAAACAAATATCCTGCATAAGCAATAACAGCAATGGCAGCCAGCCAATTAATGATCAGTAAGCTATTCATTTTTATGCTACCCCTCTCTTTGTAAGCCCTCTTTCTTTTTTGAATCTTCAAAAATATATAATTTTCTGAATTATATCCCCTATCCCCATTATATAATGAGTGAGCATTCAGTCAACAGTTTTTTGTTATAGAACAACACATTTTTTCATAAAGCTGTTTATTTCGGTGAAACTATAAAGTGAAACTTTAATCAGTAGGGCTTTTACGGGCAGTTGATTTCCAAACTAACTTCTACTTATCCACCAGTTTTTGAGGTGGAGGCTTACTGCCCGTTAAAGCGGGATAAAGTGAAACTTTAATCAGTGCAACATACTATCATCTGATGAAATTTATAATAACAGCCGTGCTACCCGTATCATTTGTAACACACTGAAGGTGAAAAGAATGCGAAGGAGGGAATTCACTGATGCTCTACTTATCTCTTTTGTTAATATCCGTTGCTCTTTGGATTACAATTGATCTTTCATACGGGAGATTTCTTCATTTAAAACGGGTAAGCTCTCGCACTTTCCCTTTACGTCAAAGTGATTTTCACCTTTATACATACGGGAAAGATTTGTATGACGCTTTATTTACTGATATAAAACAAGCACAGCACCACATTCATATTTTATTCTTCATTGTAAAAAACGATAAAATCAGTCGTGAATTTTTAAATTTGCTGATTGATAAGGCTCAGGAAGGAATTGAAGTACGACTTTTACTTGATCGATTTGGCAGCCATTCTTTATCAAACGAAGCTATTCGCTCCCTCCGAAAACATGGTGTATCTTTTTCATTTTGTCATAAGGTAAAATTTCCTCTGCTTTTCTTTTCTGCCAATCAAAGAAACCATAGAAAAATTACAGTGATTGATGGGAAAACTGGCTATATCGGGGGATTTAATATCGGCGAAGAGTATCTGGGGCATAATGAATATTTAGGATTATGGCGAGACTATCATTTACGTCTTACAGGAGAAGGGGTTCAAGATTTACAAAAGCAATTTTTGCATGACTGGTTTGATGATACGAAACAGGATTTATTGAATGCTTCTCTTTATTTTCCAAAACAAAACCCAGGTACCATACTGCATCAATTTATTCCGACTGATGGTGCTTATTTACAGCATACTTTTTTACATTTAATTAACGGAGCAAAAAAAGAAATCTGTATCGGTACACCATATTTCATTCCTGGAAAAAAAATTATGAATGCCTTATTAAAAGCAAGAGAAAGAGGGGTTCAAATCACAATTCTTGTTCCAGAAAAAGCTGATCACCCTCTCGTTCGAGAAGCAAAATTCCCATACTGCCGAAAATTAATACAGGCTGGTTGCAATATTTATGCATTTCAACAAGGTTTTTTTCACGCCAAAATTATTATAGTGGATGATGATATTTGTGATATCGGAACAGCAAACTTTGATATGAGAAGTTTATATATTAACCATGAAATAAACTGCCTGTTATATAGTAAACATTTCGTTCAAACAGTAAAAAATAAATTCCATGAAGACCTAAAGAATGCATCCATACTTTCCTATAGCGATGTAAACCCAACTTCTCTTATCGATAGAGGAAAGGAATTGATTGGAACAATGCTTGCTTTCTTTTTATAGGAAAGACAATGAATAAAAGAGGTGTATCTTATATGATTATGCGGTTTGGATATGTCTCACATGCAATGACACTCTGGGACTGTTCTCCTGCCAAAACAATGACGTTTACAAGCTTTAAGAAACTCAGCAAGCAAGAGCGAGAAGACAAACTGTACCACGTTATAAGGCAAAATTTAGAGCACACAATACGTATCCTACATTACAATATAGCGCATGAAATCCCACTATATCGCCTATCGTCTTCAATCGTCCCACTTGCAACACATCCCGAAGTCGAGTTTGACTATATTGGGGTATTCACACCACTTTGGCGTAAAATAGGAGCTTTAATTAAAGAACACAATTTACGAATAAGTTTTCATCCAAATCAATTTACGCTATTTACAAGCGACAAGCCACATATTACTACTAACGCTATTACGGATATGACTTATCATTATAAAGTATTAGATGCTATAGGCATTGCAGATTCCTCTTACATTAATATTCATGTAGGTGGAGCCTATGGAAATAAAGAAAAGGCAATTGAGCGCTTCCATGAAAACATAAAAAAACTTCCTGCACATATAAAAAAACAAATGACTCTTGAAAATGATGATAAAACCTATACAACCGCTGAAACTTTATCAATTTGCCAAAAAGAAAATATTCCATTTGTATTTGATTATCATCATCATATGGCCAATCTTTGCGAGGAACCACTAGAAGAGTTGCTTCCTGCAATTTTTGAAACTTGGTCACATACAAATATCTCTCCTAAAGTTCACATTTCCTCTCCGAGATCGGAAAAAGAATTTAGGGCTCATGCTGAATATATCGATTTAGAGTTTATCAAGCCCTTCTTACACGTTGCAAAAAAAAACAATCATAATTTCGATATTATGATTGAAAGTAAACAAAAAGACTTAGCACTATTCCAATTAATAGATGAACTTTCTGCTATAAGAGGAATTAAAAGAATAAGTGGTGCAAAGTTACAGTGGTAAATTGTAACTTTGCACCATTTTTTCAAAAAAGTAATTTTTATAGTAAAAAACATCCTATTTTATATGCTATTATTTAAATTAGCATTCCCCCGAGATTCAACTTTATTGAAACGGAGTCATAATATGATTAGTCAAAAAAAGTATGTACAATTTGTCATAATATACATATCTATATTCGCTCTTTGGATACTCTTTATTCCAAATGAGTCGCATATAAAGGAAATTGGGATTCTTTTCTTATTCTGTTTCGCTGCACTTTTTTCTTGCCACTGTTTATATAAAGCTATTAAGAAAATGAAACGCAGTGATAAACTATTTTGGATTTTATTACTATGTACTTGCCTATGTGGATTAATTATGGAGATAACCCTATTTCTTAGTTCACTTTCCATACATGATCAATCTATATTTTCATATAAAGCATTGCCTTTTTTTATCATACAATATATTTTGCTCTTTGTTGGATTTGCTATAAAGTTTATAAAGAATTACTCTATTAAGGGGCTTTCGCAATTTTCATTCGATAGCATCTTTATTATTATTATGAACATTTATTTCACCTTAACTTTTATCTTAGATCTTTCAAGTTTCCGCATGTTAACAAAGGATACTTGGATTTTAATTGGGTATTTCATTGCACAATCATTAGTAATTTACGCCGTTATTAGCCTATATAGAAGAGAACAATATTCTTCTAGTAGAGTCGCATTAATTATCGGCTTCACTATTATACTCATATACGGTTATATTCATCTGTTTCAATTGAACTTTGGGATGAAAACTTCTGCTGAAATTAATTATTTAATACACACTGCTTCTATTTTATTAATTGGACTTTCTTCCATACTATATATTTTAGATAAACCAATGCAGCATGAAACGAAAACAAAATATTATCGATTCGATTATGTACGTTTTATACTACCTTATTTTAGTATAATTATTACTTTTTCTTTTATTATCATTCAACCTTGGGATGATAAGTTCATGTTAATCGGTCTCGTATTATCACTTATTTTGTTATTCTTGCGGCAACTTTACATGTGGAAAGATAATCAAGCACTAATCCATACATATGAACAGTTGACTACACAACTAGAGGATGAAGTTGAAGAAGGTGCATTTGCATTATCAAAAAGTGAACAACGTTATAAATCTTTATTCGAAGATCATCCCGATGCCGTTTTCTCTTTAAATATGAATGGCATTTTTCAACACTCTAATAAGGCATGCGAAAGCTTATTTACTGCCTATTATTGCGAAGTGGCAAGCTATTCTCTGGTACACTTCATTGATTCAAAAGACCACGAACTACTAAAGAAGGCTTTACAAATTACAAAGGAAGGTAGGCCACAAACGTTAGAAGTTCGTACAAAAGAACAAGAAGGCTATTATTATTATCTCCATATTACACTTATCCCTACTTTTATAAACAAAGAAGTGGTCGGAATGTTTGGGATAGCGCGTGATATTACCACTTTATATGAAAAACAAAAACAAGTAGAACATTTAGCCTTTCACGATGCACTTACTGGATTACCAAATCGCCGAAAGTTCGAAAAAGATTTAAAAGCCATTTTAAATACAGCCCAAACTAACGCAAATGATGTCGCCGTCATATTCCTTGATTTAGATCGATTTAAAAAAATTAACGATAGACTTGGTCATGACGTCGGAGATTTATTATTAATTGAAGTAGCAAAAAGATTACGCGGTTGCTTGCGTTCAAAAGATGTCGTCGCTCGCCAAGGTGGAGATGAATTTACCATTCTATTACCAGAAATGTACTCAGAAAAAAGTGCAATTTTTATAGCTGAACAGATTTTAACTATTTTAAACAAACCATTCTTCATTCAAGGCGAAGAACTCTCTATTACACCAAGTATCGGAATTGCGATGTATCCTGATTACGGAACTGATGTAAATGAGTTAATGAAAAATGCTGATATGGCTATGTACCGTGCGAAGGCAAATGGAAAAAACAGATTTGTTTTCTTCTCAAAAGAAATGAGTATCGCTCAAAATGAAATTCAATTCTTAGAAGGTGAACTTTCAAAAGCATTACAACAAAATGAATTTTTCCTTGAATACCAGCCACAAGTAAGCACAAAAACAAAACAAATTATCGGTTTTGAAGCATTAATACGTTGGAAGCATCCAAAACTTGGCATCGTATCTCCAGCCCAATTTATCCCTCTAGCAGAGGAAACTGGTTTTATTATTGAACTTGGTAATTGGATTTTACGTACTGCCTGTTTAGAGGCAAAAAGATGGCATAATCAAGGTTTTTCTCACTTAAAAGTTGGTGTGAATTTATCTGTTGTTCAATTTAACCATGCAGATTTAATCTCAACTATTTCAAAGGTGTTGGAAGAAACAGAACTGAAACCAGAAGCACTAGATATTGAAATTACGGAAAGCATCGCAATTAATCAAAATCAATCTGTAGTTGCAAAACTAGAACAGCTTCAAAATCTCGGCATTCAAATTTCAATCGATGACTTTGGAACTGGTTATAGTTCTTTAGCTTATTTAACAAAATATCCAATTAACACATTAAAAATTGCTCGAGAGTTTATTTGTGGAATTACAACTAGCCCTTTAGAAGAAGCAATTGTCTCTTCCATTATTACACTATCAAAAGAACTAAATTTAGAAGTGATTGCAGAAGGTGTAGAAACGGAAGAAGAATGGGAATTTTTACATAGACAAAATTGTGATCACATTCAAGGATTCTTTATTAGCAAACCTGTTTCTAGTAAAGACGTTTGGATGTTACTCCATAAAAAAACAACCGTCTAAGTAAGACGGTTGTTTTTTTAAAACTCAAAAGGCATATCTGAAGCTAATTGTACCTCTTGATCATCATGAGAAATTACTTGGCTTTTCTCTAAAGCTGTATCCGCTAATGAAATACCCCATGTCATTGCTAACGTTAATAGACTACCGATAAGTAGTTTCTTCATATTCCATCACCCACATTTTTTCTTTTAATATATCATGAAAATTTATCCATACATTATGCAATTATGCATATTTAGTTTTTGCGTTATTTTATTTCGTCATTTTTTTCATAAATTTTTCTTTATACGTATGCATTTCTAATATATCAAAAAAGAAATAAGCCTTTTCATAAGCTTCTTCACTCTCTGTCTCATCATAGCCTAGCTTTTCTAAACATTCACCTTTTTGATAGTATAGCTGCCCAATCAATGCCATACTATTAATTCGACACGATATTTCAATAGCTTTATTTATTTGATAAAGAGCCTCTTCATATTGATTATCTAAGTATAATGTTTTCGCATAATTATGTCTTACCTTCACATCAAACTCTTTATTTTCAGGTAATGCCTCTAATTGCTTTAATATACCTTCAAATAACTCCATGCCCTTCTTAAAGTAACCATTTTCAGCATAAATATTTGCAATTGCATTCTCTATATAAAGATTTTGGTACACATCAATCCCAGTTAATTGTTGATTTAACAATTTTTTTAATTCTAAAATACAATATTCATAATCACTTTTCTTCAATACATACGCTGCTACATGATATTGCCATTGAAGAAATTGCTGAAACTCAGGATGATATTCTTCCTTTTTCAACTCATTCCATACTTTATTATAAATTTCTTTATATTTCTTTTGCTTACAAAGCATAATGATTTGATCTTTTAACTGCTTTTTCCTCTCAATATCGGAATAAATGAGTACCTCATAAAAATGAATAATGGGAACTTGTAACTTTGCTGCAATACCTTGCAATATATCCATACTTGGGTATACCGCACCCGATTCAATTCTGCTCACTTCCGATTGATGACATATGTTCTCGGATAACTGTTTTTGTGTTAATCCTCTCAACACTCTAATTTTCTTAATTTCACTTCCTAATTTCTCTGCGTGCATACTTACTCACCATCCCATTATAACAATCTAATTTGTTAAGTTGTCATACCACTACAATAATGTGAATTCGACAATTTTTGATATGAAATAATGCATAATATATATAAAATTCGGCAAATTTTTCATACAATTCATCTCACATACAATAATAGATTAGGAGTGTTATAGATGAATTATAGAAAACTTGCTAGTGCTTTCGTTACATTCGGTCTTCTTTGTCCTTTATCAACAGAAGCTATTCATGCTCAAGAATTAGACAAAAGTGCAGTCAAAGTTGAAATTGCTCAGCCTGGTTTAACAATCGGGAAATTAACACAACCTCAAAATGATACGAAAGAAAATATTGCTAAAAAGTATTTAAAGGGTGAGGTAAATGGGGCGAAAGCTCAACAAGAACAAGTCACTACTGAAAAAAATGTAGATTTCCAACCTACAAATAAAGAAACCAAAGAAAATCAAACCGAAGTTCGCCTTGCACAAACATATAAAAACTATAAAGTATATGGCCAAGATCTCATTGTAAAAGTAGATAAAAATGGAGTGATCACAACTGTTAGTGGTAAAGTTATTCAAAATTTAAATCAACAACCTAATCTTACTATAACAAATTTTTTGTCGAAAAATGAAGTAAAATCTAAATTACGCGATATAGTTCAAATTCCAAGTGATGCAGTTGAGACAGAATTCTCTAGCGAAACCGTTGTTTATAAGAAAAAAGATGGCTATTATACATTCGCAACTGTTATTACATTTACTTATGAAAACAATGAACAAATTATAAACGGCAATGCTATCGTTGATCTAAAAACTGGCGAAGTACTTTTCCAAGAAAAGTTCATTAAAAACAAAGAGAATAAGACTATAAATCAAGTAACATCACCTAGATTATCCCCTGCAAGTGAGCAAGGAACTGGGAAAAATGCACTTCAAGAAAACATCTCTTTCAATATTGCCAAAGGAACTGATGGGAAATTTTATTTAGCGGATTTATCACGCGGAAATGGTATTTATATTTATAATGCAAACTACGCCGATTCCCTCGGAGGATATAGTCAAGCTGGTTATCCAGGGACACTAATTTCAAGTAGCAATCCTAATTTTGCAGATAAAGAAGCCGCGGGCGCTATGAAGAACATGAGTGATATTTACGATTACTTTAAGAAAGAACATAATCTAAAAAGTTACGACAATAAAGATTCAAAAGTTGTTGCTAGTGTACACGGTTTTGATTCTACTGAAGTTAGTGATGGTGTAAAAGAAGACTATGTAAATGCATTTTGGCATCCCGCTTGGAACCAAATGGTATTTGGTGATGGTTTAGACGGAAAACTAACATCCGCTCTTGACGTAACAGCTCATGAATTTGGACATGCTGTATTCAGTGGCACGACGAAAAATAAAGTCGTGAGATATCCAAGCGCTGAAACATCTGCACTAAACGAGGGATTAGCGGATTTCTGGGGTACACAAATTGAATATTACGTAAAGAAAGATAAAGGAAACTGGATTATGGGCGATACATTAGGTGGCCTAACAATTCGTGATATCCCAAGGGAAATTGGTGACGGCGGTCATAAACTATATACAAATTTACAAGATTTCTATAACGATGGTAATAATCAAGAATCACACGTGAATTCTGGTATTATCAGTCACGTATTATATCAATTAGCTGAAGGTAAAACATATAACGATGTTGCTGTTCAAAAGCAAGGCAATGAAAAAGTAAGTAAAGTTGTTATGCGTGCATTGCAAAATTATGCAACTTCCGCTGAAGACTTTGAATCACTTCAATCTCATATCGTACAAGCTGCAAAAGATTTATATGGCACTGCCGTATCAAATGAATTTGCAAAGGCATTTGAAGCACATGGTTACAAGTCGTTACAAAAAGTAAATCAAGTAATAGAAATACAATAATTATAAAAAGAAGGTTACCTCTCATAGGTAACCTTCTTTTTATATCCAACCCTTTTCTTCCGCAATTGTAATTGCCTCAATTCTATTTTTCGCATCGAGCTTCGCTAATACTTCAGAAATATAATTACGTACTGTACCCGGCGAAAGATAAAGTGCCTTCGCAATTTCGTTTGCCGTCTTTCCTTCTTTCGCAAGCAACAATACTTCCTTTTCGCGATCTGACAACGGATTTTGCTCCTGCCATAAGCCAAACATTAAATCTTGGGAGACCTCTCGTTTCCCCTTCATTACATTACGAATTGCTGCCGCTAAATCTTCACTTGGGCTATCCTTTAATAAATAGCCGTGCACACCAGCTTTCATTGCTCTTTCAAAATATCCCGGCCGTGCAAATGTTGTTAAAATCATTACTTTACATAATGATTTTTCTTTTTTTAACGCTTCAGCAACATCTAATCCACTTTGAATCGGCATTTCAATATCCATAATACTTACATCTGGCTTTAACGATTCAATTAATTTTAACGCCTCTTCCCCGTTCGCAGCTTGCCCAATTACTTCGATATCATCTTCTAGATCAAGAAGGGCCCCTAATGCACCACGAAGCATCCGCTGGTCTTCTGCAATAATAATTCGAATCATGCCCTCACCTCATCTTTTCCTGTTCTAATAACAACTGGAACTTTTACCGTTAATAACGTCCCTGGATTGATTGTACCTAGTTCAACAAATCCATCAATAAGAGCAATTCGTTCTTTCATGCCGCGAATACCATTTCCATCATGATTTTGATCTGTTAAACCGATTCCGTTATCTTCTACTTTCAAAATCAGTTCACCTTGTGATTCTAATACAGAAACTGCGCACCGCGTTGCCTTACTATGTTTTACAACATTTGTAACGGCCTCACGTAAACACATCCCGACAATATTTTGTTCAATTGGTGATAACGAGCTCGATCTTGCTTCTTGCCTCACTTCTAATTCAATATTAGCTGCTTGTAAGATCGCTTTTATTTGCTCTAGCTCTTCTTCTACCGTAATCATACGCATATCAGAAATTAATTCTCTCAGCTGTTTTAAAGCTGTACGAGAAGTTTGTGTAATTTCCTTAGCTTCCGCACTTGCACGCTCTGGATTTTTCACAATTAACTTCTCAACGAGCTGGCTTTTTAAAGTAATAAGAGATAAGGTATGCCCTAATGTGTCATGAAGATCTCTTGCAATTCGCTGCCGTTCTTCACGTTTTACTAAATCTTTAATTTGCTCGTTCGCCTCATCTAATTGATTTCTTAACATCTTTTTCTGATTAAAATTACGCATACCAAATGGCGTAAGAAGCATTAAAATAAACATCGGAACGATATTTACTAAACTTGTAGTTGTTATTTGATTCATATTTACAAATAAAAATGCTCCAAGCATTATAACTAACAAGCATAACAGCACTCGAAATACTTTCTTATTTGGCGCAAATCCCATCGCACTTGCTGTGAAAAAGCCAAAAAATATCATAAAAGGATTATAAAATAAAGCAAATAAAAAGATGAGTACCATTTGAATACACGCCCAAAAAACAAACGTCCTCTGAACAAAATAAAGCTGACGGTATGTGACGATAAAAATTATCAACATACCGCTTCCTATTACAAGCTTCCATCCTGATGCCTGCGCTAAGTGATAAATTGGAAATAATAGATAAACAAACCACATATACGGGAAGAATCCCATATGTTTCGGAAAAATCTCAATCCTCTTCTTCTCTATCATTTATACCGCTTCCTGTCTTTTTCTTATATATATTGATACTACAACAAACATAAGGAAATAACCTCCTAATACCGCGATATTTTCCCATCCAATTGATTTTCCAGCTACAATATCCCACGCACCGCTTCCGAAGTGGTATGTTGGTGTCCATTCACCAATTGTTCTTAATATTTTTGGGAATACTTCAATCGGCATCCATAACCCGCCAACTATAGCTAAACTCATATTTAAAATATTTGCTAAGCCAGCAGCTGCGTCCGCCTTCTTAATGGAACCTATTACTGTTCCTAATGCTAAAAATGGTGTTACCCCTAACAATAACCATAATCCCGCACCAATCCATTGCCCTACCGTTAACTCAACATGATTAATTAGTATCCCTGCTATAAAAATAACTAATATTGAAAAAGCATTTACTACTGTTTGTGCAATAATTTTAGCAGTTATATACGCACCCTCTGGAAGTGGTGTGATTTTCAAAAGATGTGTCCATCCTTGTCCTCTTTCCTGAGAAAGTCTCACACCGAAACTAAAGAGTGCAGTCCCTACAATACTGAAAGTTGCCATCGAAATTAAATAGTGTGCTTTCCACGCATCTCCGTTTTGTGGTACTTGAACAACATTTGTAAAAATGTAGTAAAACATAACAGGCATTAATAATGAGAAAAAGATAAATAATTTATTGCGGAATGTACGTAAAATTTCTATTTTGCATTGCATCCATAATGCTCTCATGCGATTTCCTCCTTCTGATTTGCGACAAACTGTTCGAATGCTTCATCAAGACTTCCACGTTCAACTGAAACATCTGTTACAGGTAAACTCTTTTGATAAATGGCTTTTAAAGTTGCATCCGTATCCTCCGTTGTTAAAATGAAGCGTCCTTCGCTTGACTTTACTTCTGTTACATTTGGTAATTCCTTTAGTAATTTTGTAGGAATACTTTCCTTCGAGTAAAATGTGATTGTTTTTCGCGAAATCGTCGCTTTCATTTCGTCTGGTGTACCATCTGCGATAATCTTTCCGTTCGCAAATAATAAGATACGATTTGCTAAAGCATCTGCTTCTTCTAAATAATGCGTCGTTAAAATAATTGTTTTCCCTTCACTTGCTAACTTTCGAATCGTTTCCCAAAACATTCTTCGAGACGTAATATCCATTCCGACTGTCGGCTCATCTAAAAATAACAAATCTGGATTTCCCGCAAGTGCAAGCGCAAAATTCAACCTTCTTTTTTGCCCACCTGATAACTTCTCACATCTTTGCTTTCGCTCTGATTCTAAATTTGATAACTGCAGTAACATTTCTTTCGCTATAGGATTCGTATAATAACTACGGAATAACTCGATTGCCTCTTCCACCGTAATACTATCAATGACACTTACTTCTTGCAGCATCGCACCGAGGCTATTACGAACATCTCTATGCTTTGGACTCTTTCCAAATATAAAGACCTTACCTTCTGTCGGATCCTTTAATCCAAGCATCATCGACATCGTCGTTGTTTTCCCCGCACCATTCGGACCAAGTAACGCTACTATTTCCCCTTTATTTACATGAAATGAAACATTATTTACTGCGTTTTTATGTTTAAATGTTTTAGAAACACCATTTACTTCAATAATCTTTTCCATCTCTCCACCCCCGCTGTTTCTTATATTTACATTGTATTACTTGGAAAACTTAGGAAACAGTATGATGCGTCATGACATCGATATGACAATTGTCATGTATTCTTTATGAGAGGAATCAAGCTGCATACCGCAAGCAAGTAGCAGGACGAAAATAAACATGATACAATCGGTTAAGATATATATTCGAGGAAGGACAGTGGTTTTCATGATTATTCGTAATGAACAAGATTTAGAAGGCTTACGAAAAATCGGCCGCATCGTTGCGCTTGCACGTGAAGAAATGAAAAAAGAAGCGAAGCCAGGTATGACAACGAAAGAGCTTGATTTGATCGGTAAAAAAGTATTAGATGAGCATGGTGCTATTTCTGCACCTGAAAAAGAATATGATTTCCCAGGTGTAACTTGCATTAGTGTAAATGAGGAAGTTGCTCATGGTATTCCAGGAGATCGCGTATTAAAAGAAGGCGACTTAGTAAACGTCGATGTATCTGCTGCACTTGATGGCTATTATGCAGATACAGGTATCTCATTTGTTCTTGGAGAAGACGAAGCAAAAGAAAAGCTTTGCCAAGCAGCAGTTGATGCATTTTGGGCAGCAATGAAAAAGGTTAGAGCTGGCTCAAAACAAAATCAAATTGGTCGTGCTGTTTCAAACTTCGCACATAAAAGTGGATACAATGTTATTCAAAACTTAACTGGTCACGGCATTGGTCTTAGCTTACATGAAGCACCAAATCACATTTTAAGTTACTATGATCCAATGGATAATGCGCTTCTAAAAGACGGTCTTGTTATCGCTGTAGAACCGTTCATCTCTATGAAAGCTGATCATATTATTGAACGTGGTGACGACGGCTGGACATTCGTTACACCTGATAAAAGTCTTGTTGCACAATGTGAACATACCGTTGTCGTAACGCGCGGCGAACCAATAATTTTAACAGAAATCTAATACCAAAAACGGCTGTTTTGTAGATTTATTCCACATAAAACAGCCGTTTTTATTTTTGGTAAAATATGTGAACTATTGTTGAACTCTTTATCATTTAAGTATATAATCTTTAGCGGAGGTTACTTCAGCTTATCTTTACTAAAAAGATATTGTGACTACGGAGTAAAACACCTTCTTTCTTATTGTTTAAACAGTCTCAAAAATGACCGTAGTAACGTGTTAGTCGAATATTCTGTAATTCTTATATTTCTCTAACAATGTAAGAAACTATCATCTTTCAACTTCGGTCCACTAATCGCACAACTCTCTTTAGACAAAATAGATGACTATTTTCAAAGTACATATTGTCTTCATTCTGACCAAAACCAACCCTATCTAGATTTTTATTTCCACATAACTTTAAGGCAAAAATAAGCCTTCCAAAGGGATACACTACATTGGTTAGTATGTATCGTAAAACTTACCTTTATAACCATTCTTTTTTACTAGATATACATGAAAACTATCTCACATATAAAGGTCTGATATCATTCTTTATATCAGTATTTTTTTCGACATTTTTTGTCGAATTGTGTATATTTCCGCAGAAATGTGTAAATATACATTTTGTTTTACGTTAAATAATATTACTTTGAACATAATTCTGTTTGTCTGAGAAAGCGTATAGGAACGGAGGGATAACAAAAATAAATAGCTTATAAAAAATACTTTTAATATTCCATTTGTTCATGTGGAATAAGTCCCCAATGGACAAATGAATGTTCAGAGGAGGAAAAATGAAAAAACTTTTTAATGTATGTTTAATTGTATTCGTACTATTTTCGCAACTTGCTAGTTTTCCATACAATCAAGTAAAAGCGGAAACCTTAACAGGAGATTCCTTATTTGACACTGTTGAAATGAAAGATGCAACGAATCATATTATTGACGAAGCAAAAAATCCTAACAATTTAATAAAGATAGGATCAACCATTCAAGTAGAATACGCTTGGTCAATAAAGGATCAACAAGCTGCACACGCAAATGATACAGCAGTAGTTCAAATACCACTTGCATTAAAAGTATCTAAAGATTTGCAAGGGGATTTAGTAACAGATCAAAAAAATATTGGTCAATATTTTATAACAGCTAAAGATAATAAATTAAAATTAATATTTAATAATCAAGTAGAAAATTTGAAAGACGCTAAAGGAAAAATTAAAGTTGATACCGTGTTTAACTCAACTTTAAAAACTGGGGAAAAATCAGTTCAAATCGCTTTTCCTTTAGGAACAATGGTTCAGCCTATATCAGTTCCGGTTCAAGTAGAAAACTCTAAAGAAGATGGCACCAAACAGGATACTAATAAACAAGCGCAAGATCCAGTAGCTAAACCTGTTACTGACAATCCGGAGCAAGATCCAGCAACTAAAACTGTTACTGATAATCCGAAACAAAACCCAGCAACTAAAACTGTTACTGATAATCCGAAACAAAACCCAACAACTAAAACTGTTACCGATAATCCGGAACAAAACCCAGCAGCTAAAACTGCCACTGATAATCCGGAACAAAACCCAGCAGCTAAAATTGCTACTGACAATCCAGAACAAAAGCTAGCAAGCGCCCCTGCTGAGAATACAAATTCAGGTCCAAAGCAAATAACAACAAACATTTTAACCAGTGTAAAGTTGACGGATAAAGACGGAAAACCATTTACAGAGGATAACCGTCCAAGTACAGATTCCCCTGCCAATATTGAGTTTACATGGGAACTTTTAAAATCAATGAATGTGAAAAATGGAGATTACTATATTTTTGATCTTCCTAAACATTTTAAGATTTACAATACAATTAACAGTCCTTTATATGATAGTGAAAACCATCAAATTGGTAATTTCACTGTTACAAAAGATGGAAAAGTCACGATGACATTCAACGATTATGTTGAAGAGCATCCAGATGTTGCTGGTAACCTACAATTAAAGACAGAATTTAATAAAGCTGAAATTAAAGGTACAACAACACAAGAAATTCCTTTCCCGATTAAAGATAAGGATGTTTCTATTACAGTTGATTTTAAGCCTAATGTACAAACAGCTACGAATAAAAAGGGTTTACCTGATAGACCAATTAATACAAATGAAATTAATTGGAAAGTAGAGATGAACAAAACGAAAGACACCCTTAAAAACGCTGTTTTTAAAGATAACATTCCACAAGGTACAAGCTTAAATAAAGATTCTATTAAAGTTTATTATTTAGAAGTTGATGTTAATGGGAATGTAACGCGTGGTGCAGAAGCTGAGCCAACAGATTACAATATTATTTCATCAGATGGCTCAAAATTGGAGATTGCTTTCAAAGACTCTATCAATAAAGCATATCAAATCGAATATGCCACAAAGATTACTGATGAAAATATTAAAATTTTCCGAAATAACGTTACGATAACGAGTGATAATCAAAAGCAACAAAACGCAAGTTCTACTGTAACGGTTTCTCGTGGTACACACTTAAATAAAACAAGTAAATATGATCCAAAGACGCAAACAATTGAGTGGACAATTACTTACAATGGTGATCAAAGAGAGATCAAAAAAGCAGATGCGATTTTAAAAGATATTTTTGACGATACACATGAACTAGATGCAAATTCTATTGTTGTAAAAAACGCTTCATATAATGAAAAAGGAACGCTTGTAACAGGAGACGCTGTTAATAATTACAATGTAAGTAACAAGAAGAATGGATTCGATTTACAGTTTAATGATGATATTAATAGTGCTTATGTGATTACCTATAAAACCAAGCCAACCAATAAAGTTATAGAAGATGGAAAAGTAAAAAATAAAGTTACAGCTGATAATGATTCAAGTAAAGAAAATGAAGCTAGCTTCAAGCAGCAAAATATTATTAAATCTAATAATAAAGCTGAAACAAATTATAAAGACAAAACAACAACTTGGACAATTATAGTAAATAATAACAACTATCCATTAAGCAACGCGATTATTACGGACACCTTTGATCATGGTGGATTACAATTAAAAGATAAGAAACTAGAAATTAAAGACGGAAATTATACCCTTCAAGCTGGGACTGACTATGTTTTAGATGTAACAGATAAAGGCTTCAAAATTACTCTTATAGGCACGTATCAGTCTAATATGACAAAGACATTAGTCGTAAAATATACGACAGACTTTGATTATACAAAGCTAGAAAGTGGTAAAAATTCATTTAAAAATACAGGTAACCTTTCTTGGATAGATACGGATTCTAATCCACAATCAAATAAAGTTGAAGCTAATTTCGATCCTGATACTTTCACAAAGGCAAATGGTTATAAATACGGTTCTTATAACGCCCAAACGAAGGAAATTACTTGGATAATAGGCTTTAACTATAATAATGTTGAGATTAAAGATCCTTATGTTATAGACGTAATACAAGATAAACAAAAATTAGTGCCTGGATCCATTGAAGTGCGCGATATGATTCTAAATGGAAATCCTGATAATGCACAACCTGGTAATGCTGTACCAACTGAGAAATATGAACTTGAAGAACCTACAGAGAAAAATAAAAACACCCTAAAGGTTCATTTCAAACAATCAATTAATTCACCTTACTATATTATCTTTAAAACAAGCCTTGATGGTGAACTTATCCAAGGCACCTACAAAAACGAGGCAGATTTAAAAGATGGTTCTAAAATCGTAAACACCCTTACAGGTGACACTCAAGTAAATAAAGGTGGCAGCTTCGTTACTAAAAAAGCTGTGCAAGACGACAACTATATTAATTGGAGTATCGCAATTAACGAAAGCCAATCAACCATTGCAGATGCCGTTGTAACAGATGACCCAACCGAAAATCAGGTAATTGTGGAAGATTCATTCCACTTATATCCTACAACTGTTGATCCATATGGAAATTTAACAAAAGATACAGTAAACGAATTAAAAGAAGGAACAGACTATAAACTCAAAATAACAACAGACAATAATACCGGAAAGCAACATTTCGAAATTGCCTTCTTGAAAAAAATTGATCGAGCTTATATTTTAGAATATCGCTCACTTATTAATGCAGACGATAAAGAAAAAGTAAGTAATAAAGCGAAAATCACAGGCAATAAGTTGACAGTTAAAAACACAGAAACTACTGAAACGATTGAAGTGAGAATGTCTTCTGGTTCAGGCGGAGGATCTGCTACTAAAGGCCGTGGAAACCTTGAAATTATAAAGGTAGATAACGACAATAAGAACGCACTATTAGCTGGGGCAGAATTTACTTTATACGATCGTACAGGTAAAACTGTTATCCGTAAAATTACAACAGACAAAGACGGTATCGCTAAATTTAATAATTTAAAACGCGATAAATATTTATTAAAAGAAACAAAGGCTCCTGAAGGCTATGTAATTAGCTGGGATTTAAAACAAGGGAAAATTGTTGAACTTGGTACACAAGAGACTACAACATATAAACTTGCAAATAAGAAGTTTGTCGGTAAAGTAGTTTTAACAAAGTCTGATGACCTGAATAAAAACGTCACACTGCAAGGTGCCGTTTTCACACTACTTGATAAAGACAAAAAAATAATTTCAGAACACGAAAAATTAACAACAAATGATCAAGGACAAATTACTGTAGATAATTTAAAACCAGGAACTTACTACTTACAAGAAACAACTGCTCCTGAGCATTATAAATTAGACAGTACACCTATTCAATTCACAATCAAAGAAGATCAAACAACAGTAATAAACCGAACTGCAACAAACAGTTTGATTCCAGGATCGGCCATTTTAACAAAATTCGATAAAGATGGAAAAACTTTAGCAGGTGCGGAGTTCAGTGTACGCGATCGATATAACAAAGTAATTCGTGGATATGAAAAATTAACGACAAATGATCAAGGACAAATCGAAGCAAAAGATTTACGCCCTGGAGACTATCAATTTGTCGAAGAAAAAGCACCTAAAGATTACGACATAGATAAAAAACCAATTGAGTTTACAATTATAAAAAGTCAAAAGAAAGCACTTACTGTTACAGCGACAAATCACCTCATTAAAGGTGGTGTCACTTTAACGAAAGTCGATGATGTCGATGGCACTGCCCTTGAAGGTGCTGTATTTAAAATTGTCGATGCGAATGACGAGAAACAAGTAATTCGTGAAAATATAAAAACAGGTTCAGATGGAAAAGTTACCGTTAAAGATCTAGAGCCTGGTGCTTATAAATTTATCGAAACAGAAGCTCCTAAGGATTATACATTAAGTACAAACCCTATCGAGTTTACAATTGATAAAAGCCAACAAACTCTTGCTACTGTTACGGCAAATAACAGCTTAAAAACGGGCGAAGTTGAATTATTAAAAGTTGATGAGTTTGGTGAGAAAAAACCACTAGAAGGTGCAGTATTCAAACTTGTCGATACAAATAATAATGACGTTTCCCCTCACACTAACTTAACTACTGATAAACACGGTAAAGTTAAAGTTAGTAACCTACGTCCTGGTACGTATAAATTTATTGAAATAGCTGCTCCTGAACATTACGTTTTACGAGAAGAACCTATTGAATTTACAATCGATAGAAGTCAGAAAGAAACTCTACTTGTGAAAGCTGAAAATGCTTTAAAGCCAGGAGATGTTGAATTAACAAAAGTTGATGATATCGATGGTACAGCTCTTGAAGGTGCTGTATTTAAAATTGTTGATGCAAATGATGAAAAGAAAGTCATTCGCGAAAATGTAAAAACTGGTGCGGATGGTAAAGCTATCGCTACTGGCTTACGCCCTGGCGATTATAAATTTATTGAAGTAACAGCACCGAAGTATTACGACAAAAATACAAAACCAATTAAATTTACGATTACAGAAAGTCAAACAACTCAGGCTACTGTTACCGCTAAAAACAGCTTAACAAAAGGCGGTATTGAGTTAACAAAAGTGAATGCTGCAGATGAAAAGGAAACACTTGAAGGTGCAGTATTTAAAATCGTTAATAGAGATACTAATGAAGATGTTCGTACGGACCTTGTTACGAATAGTAAAGGAATGCTAGTTGTAGATGACTTACGTCCTGGTAACTATAAGCTTATCGAAACAAAGGCTCCAACTTATTACGATGTAAATGTAGAACCAATTGAATTTACAATCGAAAAAGGACAACAAAAACTCCTTCCACTTACATTTAAAAATAGTTTAACGAAAGGAAAAGTTAAACTTATTAAAGAAGATGATGTGGAAAGTAGTAAAGCTCTTGCCGGCGCTGTATTCACATTGCAAGATGCAACTGGCAAAGAAATTATGAAAGATTTAACAACAGATGATTACGGAGTATTAGTTATTCCTGATTTAGCACCAGGGGATTATCAATTTATCGAAACAAAAGCCCCTGAACATTATAAATTAGACAAAACACCTATTAAGTTCAAAATTAAAAAAGGTAGTAAGGAAGATCTTCCTATCCCTGTTACTGTAAAAAATAGTTTACTTACAGGTGGCGTCACTTTAACAAAAGTTGATGATGTTGATGGCACTACTCTTGAAGGTGCAGAATTTATAATCGTTGACGCTCATGATACTAAAAAGGTAATTCGCAAAGGTTTAACAACTGATAAAAACGGTAAAATTTCTGCTTCTGATTTACGTCCTGGAGACTATCAATTTATTGAAGTAAAAGCTCCAAAAGACTATACCTTAAGCAAAGACCCTATTCCGTTCACTATCGAAAAAAGTCAAAAAGAGAATATTACTGTTACTGCTACTAACAGTTTAAAGAAAGGTGCAGTAACATTAACAAAAATTGATGACATCGATCGTACGATGCTCGAAGGTGCAATCTTTAAGATTGTTGATATGAATGGTAAGGAAGTTCATACGAATCTTGTTACAGATAAAAACGGTAAAATTTCTGTTTCTGATTTACGCCCTGGAGACTATCAGTTCATTGAAACAAAAGCTCCTGAGCACTATGTATTAGATGAAACAACGATTCCATTTACAATTGAAAGAAGTCAAACGAAAGAGATCAATGTTACAGGCAAAAATGCTTTGAAAAACGGTAGCGTTGAACTAACAAAGGCTGACGATATTGATATAACTACAAAACTTGCTAACGCCGTATTTAATTTATTAGATGCAGACGGAGAGCTAGTTAAAGAAGGCTTAAAAACAAATGATGAAGGTAAAATTGTTGTTGAAAACCTACGTCCTGGTACGTATCAATTCGTTGAAACAATTGCTCCTGAACATTACGATTTAGATAAAAAACCTATCGTATTTACAATTAAAAAGAGCCAAACTGAAACTCTTCATATCACTGCTACAAATGCTTTAACAAAGGGTGCAGTTAAACTTTCTAAAGTAGACGATGTTGATGGCACTGTTCTTAAAGATGCAGTATTTAAAATTGTTAATATGAACGGTGATGTAGTTCATAAAGACCTTGTTACAAATGAACAAGGAATAATCGAAATTAACGACCTACGTCCTGGTGATTACCAATTTATCGAAACGAAAGCTCCTAAGCATTACGTTTTAGATGAAACACCAATCAAATTCACTATTGAAAAAGGACAGAAGAAAGCTATTTCTTTAACTGCTACAAATAGCTTAAAACAAGGTAGTATCGAATTACTTAAAGTTGATGATTTAAACACTCAAACAAAACTTGCTGATGCGGTATTTAATTTACTGGATCAAGATGGCAAAGTACTTAAAACAGATTTAAAAACAAACAGTGAAGGTAAAATCGTTATCGAAAACTTACGTCCTGGTACGTATCAATTCGTTGAAATAACGGCTCCTGAACACTATGATTTAGACAAAAAACCAATTATATTTACAATTGAAAAAAGCCAAAAAGATATTGCTACCGTTACTATGAAAAATAGTTTAACAAAAGGCGGCGTGGAACTTTCTAAAGTGGATGACGTCGATGGCACTACTCTTGAAGGCGCAGTATTTAAAATTGTGGATATGAATGGTACTGTAATTCGCAAAAATCTTGTTACGAATCAACAAGGTAAAATTAGCGTTTCTGACCTACGTCCTGGTGATTATCAATTCATCGAGACAACGGCTCCGAAACACTACGATTTAAACAAAGAGCCAATTCCATTCACAATTACAAAGAGCCAAGCTGATCCTATCTCCGTTACAGCTACAAATAGCTTAACGAAAGGCGCTGTGGAACTTTCTAAAGTGGACGATGTAGATGGTACTGCTCTTAAAGATGCGGTATTTAAAATTACTGATCTGAATGGTAACGACATTCATACTGAGCTTACAACAGATGTACATGGAAAAATTTCTGTTTCTGATTTACGTCCTGGGGACTATCAGTTTGTTGAAACGAAAGCTCCTGAACACTATAAATTAGATAGTACACCTATTAAGTTTACAATTAAGAAAAGCCAAAAAGAAAAGCTCCAAGTTACTACTACAAATAGCTTAACTGAGGGTGCTGTAGAATTAATAAAAGTGGATGATATAAATCCAGATACAAAACTTTCTGATGCAGTGTTTAACATCATCGATGCGAAAGGTAAAATTGTTCGCACTGATTTAACTACTGATAAAGATGGTAAGATTACTGCTACGAACTTACGCCCAGGAGACTATCAATTCATTGAAACGAAAGCTCCTAAGCATTACGATTTAAATAAAACACCTATTAGCTTCACTATCGAAAGAAGTCAACTAACTCACGCTTCTGTTACTGCTAAGAATGGCCTAACAAAAGGTGGCGTGGAATTAACGAAAGTTGACTCTATAGATAAGAAAGAAATGCTAGAAGGTGCGGTATTTAAAATTACTGATCTGAACGGTAACGACATTCGTACGAATTTAGTTACCAATAAAGACGGAAAAATCATGGCTAAAGACTTACAACCAGGAGACTATCAATTTATTGAAACAAAAGCTCCTAAACATTACGACTTAAATGAAGAACCAATTAAGTTCACAATCGAAAGAAGTCAAACAAAGCATGTCTTCGTTACAGCTATTAATAGCTTAACGAAAGGTAGTGTTGAGTTAATTAAAGTTGATGATGCCAAGCAAAACACAACACTTGAAGGTGCAGTATTTAAAATTGTTAATAAGGATGGACACGATGTTCGTACCGATTTAACTACTGATAAAAACGGCCGTTTAGTTGTGGATGAATTACCGCCAGGAGATTATGAGTTTATCGAAACAAAAGCTCCTGAACACTATGACTTAAACAAAACACCTATTAAGTTCACAGTTAAAAAAGGCCAAGAAAAAATCGCCTCTGTTACTGCTACGAATAGCTTAACTAAAGGCGCAGTTGAATTAACTAAAGTTGATAACATCGACGGTACTACTCTTGAAGGGGCTATCTTTAAAATTGTAGATATGGACGGCAAGGATATTCGTTCTGATTTAACTACTGATAAAGATGGGAAGATTTCTGTTTCTGATTTACGTCCAGGAGATTATCAGTTTATTGAAACGAAAGCTCCTAAGCATTATGACTTAAATCAAAATCCTATCAAGTTTACTGTTGAAAAGAGTCAAACTGCTAAAGCTTCTGTTACTGCTACTAACAGCTTAACTAAAGGCGCAGTTGAATTAACTAAAGTTGATGACATCGATGGTACTACTCTTGCAGGGGCTATCTTTAAAATTGTAGATATGAACGGTAAGGATGTTCATTCTGATTTAACTACTGATAAAGATGGGAAGATTTCTGTTTCTGATTTACGTCCAGGAGATTATCAGTTCATTGAAACGAAAGCTCCAACTGGCTATGATTTAAACATTAAACCAATTCCTTTCACAATTACGAAAGGACAATCTCAGGTTACCTCTGTTACAGCTTTAAATAGTTTAACAACAGGTGCAATTGAGTTAACTAAAGTTGATATTGATCACCATGGAACACTTGAAGGTGCCATTTTCAATATTTTAGACCAAGATGGAAAAATCATCCGAGAAGGTTTAAAAACAGACCAACACGGAAAAGTAATCGTAAATGATTTGAAACCTGGTAATTATCAATTAGTAGAAACACAGGCTCCTAAAGGCTATCAATTAGATGCATCACCAATAAACTTTACAATTGATAAAGCCCAAGCTACACCACTACAAATTACAGTTTCAAATAAAAAGATTGAATCTTCGTCAGGTGGAGATGACAAGCCAGTTACTCCTCCAAATAAAGAAGAAAACAAAGGCAATGAAACATCTGAGAAACACAAAAACGGAACTTCCGAAGAAACATCAAATGAAACAGATAACAAACAGCAAGGTGATCGAAATACGGATAAACACCTTCCAAATACAGGTCATAAAGAAGACCCTACACAAACAGTAGGTATCGTCCTTCTACTAGCTGGATTATTAAGTATTTTAGCTACAAAACGCAAAAAACATTATTAATAATGTTTTTACATCCAATCAATCTCTCAATTGATTGGATGTTTTTTTATACAAAAAGGACGATACATAAAGTATCGTCCTTTTAACGGGGTGAGGCTGCCCAAAAGTACGGAAAACCTTTGAACAGCCTCTTATTTTCATATGGATGCCTTACATATATCACTGATAATAATTATGAAATGCGGAAACATAATTACCATCAACTGATTCAAACATGAGAAATGAAACCCTACAGTGGTTCCATTTCTCTACATAATCTAAAGTTTGGGTACACTAGATTCATGCAATGTAGGAGCTTTCAGAGTAGAAAGCGAACCTTCGTTTAAAATGATAGCATACATATCTTCCTCAAAAATATGCAAATATGCATATTTTGTTTTTATTTATCAATGTCAGAATATTGAAAAATAAAAGGCGCGAAGGTAAAATAAAGTCATTATCCGTCTTCTTTTGTCAGTCACAGAGAATAGAAGAATAGGAGAGGAAAAAATGAGAAAATCATTGAAACAAAAAATAGTAAGCTCTTTGCTTGCTGTATCACTCGCTGTTAGCTTAGCTCCAATTGGGCAAGCAAAAGCGGATTCCACGTCAGAGGTTACACAAACTCCATCTATTACAAAACAGATTGATCCAAACCGCGCAATTGAACATGTTCGTTTCTTATCTGAAACAATTGGTCCTCGACCCGGTGGAACAAAATCCGAAGAATGGGCTTCTCGTTACATTGGTATGCAGCTTAAATCGATGGGCTATGAAGTAGAATATCAGCCATTTCAGGTGCCCGATCAGTACGTTGGATTCATTGAATCACCACTATCAATAAAACGTAATTGGCAAGCTGGTGCTGCTCCTAATTCACTAATTTCTACAGAAGCTGTTACAGCTCCCCTTATCTTTGTTCAAGGTGGGACAAAATTAGAAGATATTCCAAATGAAGTAAACGGTAAAATTGTTTTATTTGAAAGAGGAACGACAATTACAGACTATAATAAACAAGTTGAAAATGCTGTTAGCAAAGGTGCAAAAGGTGTTCTTTTATACAGTTTAATTGGCGGACGCGGAAATTATGGACAAACCTTCAATCCCCGCCTAACGAAAAAGCAATCTATCCCTGTCTTTGGTCTTGCTTATGCGCAAGGAAATGCATTTAAAGAAGAAATCGCTAAAAAAGGGACAACAATTCTTTCCCTAAAAGCGAGACATGAATCTAAATTAACATCTCTAAATGTTATCGCCACAAAGAAACCAAAAAAGAGTACCGGTAATGAAAAAGCAGTCGTTGTAAGTTCGCACTATGATAGTGTTGTCGGAGCACCTGGCGCAAATGATAATGCTTCTGGAACTGGATTAGTATTAGAACTAGCTCGTGCTTTTCAAAATGTAGAAACTGATAAGGAAATTCGGTTTATTACCTTTGGTTCTGAAGAGACTGGCTTACTTGGCTCCGATTATTACGTTAATAGTCTATCCCAAAAAGAACGCAATCGAATTTTAGGTGTCTTTAACGCAGACATGGTTGCAACAAATTATGATAAAGCAAAGAATTTATACGCTATGACACCTGATGGCTCTACAAACTTTGTAACAGATGCTGCCTTGCAAGCAGGTAAACAACTAAATAATGACCTCGTCCTACAAGGTAAATTCGGTTCTAGTGATCATGTTCCATTTGCTGAAGCTGGTATTCCTGCTGCTCTATTTATTTGGATGGGTGTCGATAGTTGGAATCCATTAATCTATCATATTGAGAAGGTATACCATACACCTCAAGATAACGTATTAGAAAATATTTCACCTGAACGAATGAAAATGGCATTAGACGTTATCGGAACAGGGGTTTATAACTCGCTTCAAAAACCTGTTACTCAAACTGAACAGAAAGCTGCTTAATCAATAAAAGACCACTGATTTTTATCAGTGGTCTTTTATTGAGAAAAAATATATATGCATAAAAGCATATTTTATCCTACTCATTATCGTATACAATATTAACTGTAACAATATCGATTACAACTTATAAGGAGGCTTTTTCTATTATGAAAAAAATGATTTTAGCAGGTGCGTTAACTTTAGCAGGAATTACCGGCGCTACCGCGTTTATTCCTGAAACAAAAGTCGCTGCTGCCGCTCAAGAACAAAGCTTTACAAAATTTTATTCTTTGCAAACTGGAGGTAGTTCTGAACAAGAACCTGTTTTCCTTCAAAAGGGACAAGAGTTAACAATTCAACCTAACAGCAAAACTCCTAGTTACAGTGTTTATGACTCAAATCATAACCTTATTGGACGTTATTCTGATGGTTACGGCCGAATTTTCACTGCAAAAACAGATGGAAATATGTACGTTCAATTTCATGCACCTTACGTTTACTATAGTCCTGTTAGTTTTTCTGTTACTTATACAATCCAATAAAATAAAGGGCCTTTCTCAAGGGCCCTTTATTTTGCTTCCCAATTCACTTTTACAAAACCATCTTTCACCATTAAACCACTTATATTAAATACATACTTTTCATTTGCTTTTAATGTAGCTTTAAAAGTACCTTTTTTCGATTCACAGATTTCTTTTAACTCTCTTATACCTTCACCTTCTCCTTCTCCTTTCCTTTCATATAAGCTAAAGCATAAATTACCACGTTTTGCATCTGTTTCATAAGAAAATGTTACTTCTGTATCTTTTGCATACTCAAGTTCAATACCTTTCCCAGCAATATCCCATGATGAGAATTTTGCCTCGTAACTTGTCTCCCCTCGCTTCTCATTTTCTAAATATATATCACCAGCTCTCCACATATCATCTAGCGTTTGAACAAAAGCAAAGCCGCTAAGTAATACAAACATCGCACTTGCAAATATGACAACTAATGTTATCTTTTGTTTTTTCATAACCTTCATCGTATGTTCGCCTTCTATTTTCTTGTTACTTCTTCGTATCATATATAACAAAACTCCAATAAAAAATGGCAATACAATCGCTATAACACTCCACCACTTACTTATTCCACACATTTTCGCATCTGTATACACCCATGATGCTACACATACTAAAAGTGCTATAAAAGCCAAAAACATTGTAATCCCAGCTATCTCAAATACTACAAATGGATTAGCGAACTCTATCATGTAATTTATACTCCTTCTTTAAAAATGACTGTATGACAACGTATATAGGAATGTATAGGTGCATCATAATAACTATCGTTATAATGACAGATATTTTATGATCCAAATGACTAACAAACTGCTCTAGGGTGACTGTTAATACAATCATCCAAATAGCATGAATGAAAACAACCCATCTCTTTTCTAATTTCCGAGCATTTCGCACGCTCTGTTTCGTATGATTTATCAGCTCTTCGCTAGGAATCATCTCTCCCGCTAAACTGCTCTTTATTTTCTGTTCAAATTTATCTTCCTTCATGCACGAAACCCTCCAAATGTTCTCGCATTTTCTTTTTCGCATAATTGAGACGATACTTCACCGTACCAATCGGTATATTTAATATTTCACTCATTTCCTTGTAAGAATATTGTTCATAGTAATAGAGTACGAGTACCGTTTTATATTTTTCATTTAATAACTGTATTACTTCCCGTATCATTTCCGCTTCCACTTTTTGAATAAATTCTTCTGATATATTCACTTCATCTGCGAAATCTATTTCTCCACCATCTTCTTTATGAAACAAATCCAATATTCGATCTTTCCACCTTTTTTTCTTACGATAAAAATCATAAAACGTACGAACACAAATTGTAGTAATCCACTTTTTATAATTATCCACATAAGAAAGTTGGTGCCTTGATGAAAAAACCTTTATCCACGTCTCTTGAAAAATATCTTCCGCATCTTCTTTCGTTTTCGCTAACTTATAGCATAAGGAATATATTTGCTGCTTATATATATCAATTAATTCTTCTACCTTTTCTTCCATCATAAGCCTCCTGTCATTTATATAAGACGACGCAAATTATCCTTTTGTTTGATAAAATTTTATTTTTTTATTATCTCCATACAAAAAGGCAATCACAACATCGTGTGATTGCCTTTTACTGAAAGCGAAAAATCGGCTCCGCTTTGCTAGAATACTCGGTGGCTTCGCGCCTTCCTCCGAGGCAAAGTACGCCTCTCTGTTAGGAGCTCCATCCCCCTCCTATTCTAAACGAGCCGCTTTCTCTTTTCTTAATTACATTTTTTCTGGTGCAGATACTCCTACGATTGCTAATGCATTTTGAAGTGTAGTGCGTACTGCTTTCATTAACTCGTAACGGGCTTTACTTAATTCTAAGTTATCTTGGTTCAATACTTTTTCTGCATTGTAGAAGCTGTGTAATGCTGCTGCTAATTCAAATGCATAGCTTGTAATGCGGTGTGGCAGACGTTTTTGTGCTGCATCCGCAACTACAGCTGGGAATTCACCAAGTTTTTTCAGTAACTCTACTTCTTTCTCAGAAGTAACAAGTTTGTAATTCACGTCTCCATCTGCAGCTAATCCTAACTCTTCACCTTGACGAAGGATACTGCATACACGAGCATGAGCATATTGTGCATAGTATACTGGGTTTTCATTAGATTTTGATACAGCTAAGTCCATATCGAAGTCTAAATGAGAATCACCGCTACGCATCGCGAAGAAGTATCTCATTGCGTCCACGCCTACTTCTTCCATAAGCTCACGAAGTGTAACTGCTTTACCTGTACGCTTACTCATTTTCATTTTTTCACCATTTTGGTACAGTTGTACCATTTGGATGATTTCTACTTCAAGTGTTTCTTTATCGTAACCTAGCGCTTGAATAGCAGCTTTCATACGAGGAATGTAACCGTGGTGGTCAGCACCCCAAATGTTGATTAACTTATCGAAACCACGCTCTAATTTATCACGGTGATAAGCGATATCTGGCGTTAAGTATGTGTAAGAACCGTCATTTTTAATTAATACACGGTTTTTGTCGTCACCGTAAGTCATTGAACGGAACCAAGTTGCTCCGCCTTCTTCAAAGATTTCATCACGCTCTTTTAATACAGCAAGTGCAGCATCAATTTTTCCGTTTTTGTATAATGATGTTTCTGAGAACCATACATCAAATTTAACACGGAAGCTCTCTAAGTCTTTTTGAAGTTTTGCTAACTCATATTTCAAACCATATTCACGGTAGAATTCATAGCTTTCTTTTTCATCAGCTTTTGCGTAACGATCACCAAACTCTTCAGCTAAACGTTTACCGATTCCAATGATATCCGCACCATGGTAACCGTCTTCTGGCATTTCTTTCTCTAAACCTAATGCTTGCATGTAACGAGCTTCAACAGAAAGAGCTAAGTTATGAATTTGGTTACCAGCATCATTAATATAGTACTCACGAGATACATCGTATCCTGCTTTTGCTAATACGTTACATAAAGTGTCACCTACTGCCGCACCACGTGCATGTCCTAAGTGAAGGTCACCTGTTGGATTCGCAGATACGAACTCAACTTGTACTTTTTCACCTTTACCAGTGTTCGTTTCACCGTAAGCTTCACCAGCGTTTACGATTGTTGGAATTAAATCTGTTAAGTAGCTATTATCCATATAGAAGTTAATAAAACCAGGACCAGCGATTTCGATTTTTTCAATAGAAGCTTTTGCTTTATCGAAGTTTGCAACTAGTTCTTCTGCAATCATACGAGGTGCTTTTTTCGCAACGCGTGCAAGTTGCATTGCCATATTTGTAGAGAAGTCACCATTTGTTTTATCTTTTGGAGATTCTAATACAACGTTTGGAATCTGTTCTTCTGTCGCTAATTCTGCCTTTAATACAGCAGCTTGAATTTCTTCTTTAATCAATCCTTTTACCTGTTCTAAGGAATTCATTATTTTTCCTCCTTCAAATTAATTGTAATTGTATATCTGCCAGCTTCTTGTTCACTTAGAAGCAATGCGTACGTTAAGAAGAGTTGTCCTTTTTTCTTTTCATCCGACCATTTAAAAAGAACGTTATCAGTTTTCGTTTGCAGTGCAAACGTACCAAGTTCACTCGTATACGTACCCGTTGTCCATTCACCTTTCACATGCGTCTGACGCATAGAAATAGCACCTGAACGCATAATGAGAACTTGTTCATCTTGAATTTTAATAATTGTTTTCACTTCGCCTTGTTCGTTCGGCTCCTGGAATGTTACATATGTACCTTGACCTTTTACATAGTATTGACCATTTGCTTCAAAAGCAACGGTTTCCTTCCTCGCCCCTTCACGGATTTCTGTTACGAAATGAACGTGTACCGGCAAGCCTGCAAGTTGTTTCTTCACGTCTTGCACACCTTTCAAATGTTATAGATATTAAATACTACTTATAATAAATCACTTTTCCTATCATATCAAAAAAAGACGCTGTCTGTCTGCTGAAAAATCAGGAAAACTCCATTTCAAAAAATAATTCACTTCTACTTTATTTCATGTGATAAAATATTTTTTAAATCTAAATATTCTTTTAATTATAGAGGTGAATTCAGTGATACCAACAAAGTTAAAAAAGGGTGATGAAATACGCGTGATTTCACCATCGTGTAGTTTAAGTATTGTTTCAAATGAAAATAGAAAACTTGCTACAAAAAGATTAACTGACATGGGCTTTCAAGTTACATTCTCAAAATATGCCGATGAGATAGATCAATTTGCTTCCTCTTCTATTTCTTCCCGCATTCAAGACCTCCATGAAGCATTTGGAGACCCTAATGTAAAAGCTATTTTGACGACACTTGGCGGATACAACTCCAATGGTTTATTGAAACATCTCGATTATGATCTAATTCGTAAAAACCCGAAATTTTTCTGTGGTTATTCTGATATTACTGCCTTAAATAATGCAATTTACACAAAAACAGGGCTTGTTACATATTCGGGTCCCCACTTCTCTTCATTTGGAATGGAGAAAGGGCTCGAGTATACAAACGATTACTTTTTACAATGCTTAACCACTAATGAGCCTATTGAAATTATTCCGGCGGAAACGTGGAGCGATGATTCTTGGTATATGGATCAGGAAAATCGAGAATTTATAAAAAATGAAGGGTATGTTCCAATTCAAGAGGGGGAAGCGACAGGAGAAATTATCGGTGGCAATATGAGCACACTTAATTTACTACAAGGCACACCATATATGCCAAACTTAAAGGGCAAAATTTTATTCCTTGAAGAAGACAGTTTAACAGGAAAATCAACGCTTAAAACTTTTGATCGCTATCTACATTCCCTTATGCAGCAACCTGATTTTGAACATATAACAGGTATTGTAATAGGAAGAATGCAAAAAGAAGCAGAATGTACGATAGCGGACATTCAAGAAATGATTTCTTCAAAACCTGAACTTGCACATATTCCTATCATTGCAAATGCAAATTTTGGACATACAACTCCAATTTTTACTTTTCCAATTGGTGGACATGCCAAAATCATTTCTAACAAAGAAAATACATCTATCACTATTTTAACGCACTAAAAAAGGAGCGAACGATTCGCTCCTTTTATGATTTTTCTATTTTTTGCAACGCTTTTTGCGGGATTGACTCTTTCGTTATTTCAGCCCATCCTTTTCCTTGCATACCTTTTGCATAAATTTTTATAAAAGCACCTGCATGCAATTCACGATTTACCATTCTTTTAATAATTTGTTGCTTTCCGTCCTCTGTATACCCTTTAAATGTATACAAATATTCACCGTCTTTTTTCTCACCTTTATCTACAACCGCATAATAATCTTGTATTTCTTTATTCGAAAAGAAGTTGTCTACAAAAGCATGTACACCTTCTGTTTTTGTGTTTAAATAATATGCTGTTCCCCCTAAAATGATGGCGAATACAGCTAAAACTTTAATTACCAATTTCATACATGCGCCTCCTGTTTGCACTTCTTTCTCACTAGTATTATATCTATACTTGTATTATACGGAAAAGAGCATACTATACTCTATCTAAAAGTCTTACACTTTCCTTACATTATTGTAAGGGATTTTTTCTTAAAGCAAGTTCCCAAGAAAAAATTTTTCCGTTTCATACACTTTTATATTATTATTGAATGATACGAATTTTTATTACAAAAATCAAAGGAGACAGTTTTCAAATGGCTATCTTGCAAGGTTTAGCACTATTACTTGTTGTACTTTGTCTATTTACACTTTTCAGTTACCGTGCGCCTTACGGAATGAAGGCGATGGGCGCTTTAGCTAATGCAGCAATCGCAAGTTTTCTTATTGAAGCATTTCACCGTTATATAGGTGGAGAAATGTTTCATAATGACTTTTTACAATCAGTAGGAGAAGCTTCTGGTAGTATGAGCGGTGTCGCAGCAGCGATTTTAGTCGCATTAGCAATCGGTGTTTCCCCCGTATACGCTGTTTTAATTGGTATCGCTACTAGTGGATTCGGTATTTTACCAGGATTTTTCGCCGGATACGTTTGTGCCTTCGTCGTGAAATTTCTCGAAAAGAAATTACCGGCTGGTGTGGAATTTTTAGCAATCCTATTTATCGCTGCACCAATCTCACGTGGAATGGCAATGCTTATGGATCCGCTCGTTAACGCAACACTTGGTAAAATCGGTTCTATGATATCAGTTGCAACTACAGAAAGTCCTATCATTATGGGTATTATGCTTGGTGGATTAATAACAGTTATTTCTACCTCTCCACTGAGTTCTATGGCACTAACTGCAATGCTTGGATTAACAGGTTTACCAATGGCAATTGGTAGTCTTGCCGTAGCAGCCTCAGCCCCGATGAACTTTATTTTCTTTAAGCGACTAAAAATTTGCTCAAAGAAAGACACAATCGCTGTAGCAATCGAGCCTTTAACACAAGCAGATGTTGTTTCAGCAAATCCAATTCCAATTTATGCAACAAACTTCGTTGGCGGTGCACTTGCCGGTATTATTACATCGCTATTCCAGCTTGTTAATAATGCACCAGGAACAGCATCACCAATTCCAGGTCTTCTTGTCCTATTCGGATTTAATGACGTTATAAAAGTAACGATTGCTGCTGTACTATGTGGAATCGTTACCACTATTGTCGGATACATCGGGTCTATTGTGTTCCGTAAATATCCGATCCGCTCTGCTGATGAAATTCGTGGAGTTACTTCGGAAGAGAAGGTTGCATAAGAAAAAGAGCTATTCCCATCGTTTGAGAATAGCTTTTTTTGTGTTGCGTAACGGTAAATGAAATTATATCGGCGATTTTTTAAATATATCGACTTACCGACACATAACGACAAAGCAAGAGCCCTCTAATCATATAGAGGGCTCTTACTTTATCTAGCTGCAGCGGCTAGAATGATCGGTGGCTTCCGCTTTTATTTCTATCCAGTTACGCCTCCTAGACCCTTGCGTCTAAGAACCTTCCCTGCCAAAAGGTAAAAAGCACCTTTTGCAGGAAAGAACCTTAGTCACCGGGTCTAAACAGTCGGCTTCACTTTTATTTCACCCAACCGAGCAGCATTTCCCGCACGAATTTGCTTGCTGCGACTGGTGTTTGATCACTATGGTCGTAGACTGGGGCTACTTCTACTAAGTCTGCTCCAACTACATTTATATTTGAATTTGCAATTGCTACGATGGAATCTAATAATTCTTTAGATGTGATACCGCCAGCTTCTAACGTTCCTGTTCCTGGAGCGTGAGCTGGGTCTAATACATCAATGTCGATTGTGACATAGACTGGGCGTCCAGCAAGTTTCGGTAATACTTCTTTTAACGGTTCTAATACGTCAAATTTATATAAGTTCATACCTACTTCTTTCGCCCATTCAAATTCTTCCTTCATTCCAGAACGAATTCCGAAAGAATATACGTTTTCCGGACCAATTAAATCACACACTTTACGAATTGGTGTAGAGTGGGATAAAGGCTCCCCTTCATACGATTCACGTAAATCAGTATGAGCATCCATATGGATGATTGCTAAATCCGGATATTTTTTTGCCATTGCCTTAAAAATTGGCCAAGACACTAGGTGCTCACCGCCGAGACCTAGTGGAAACTTATCGGCATCTAAAAGTTTTGATACATACTCTTCAATCATGTCTAAGCTGCGTTGTGCGTTTCCGAATGGTAATGGGATATCACCCGCATCAAAATATTTTACCTCTTCTAATTCACGATCTAAATACGGACTATATTCTTCAAGACCGATTGATACTTCACGAATACGTGCAGGGCCAAAACGAGATCCCGGACGGTAACTTACTGTCCAATCCATAGGCATCCCATAAATAACTACCTTTGACTCTTCAAAACTTGGATGACTTTTAATAAATACTTTACCTGAATAAGCTTCATCAAAACGCATATTCTTTTCCTCCTTATGTGGAACTTAAGGTATCCCAACCTTTCACTATTTCTCAAATTTGGAGCGAATTGCTCCTCTTTCTCGATTTACCGGGTCTTCTTTTTAACAACAAGAAGACGATTTTCTCTACAGAAGTGTAAGTAGCTAGCATGTTCAAGTCTTCTGGACAAACACCTTAAATGAGCTACTCACACTTTATTTGTTCAAGCTCGATTTTCTTACTTAATTAAATCGCCAACAAATTTCGGTAATGCGAATGCTGCGTTGTGTAATTCTTTTGTGTAGTATTTCGTTTCGATTTCGTGGAAACGCTCTTCACTTACTTCTAATGGATCATGTTTTTTAGATCCAATTGTGAACGTCCAAAGACCACTTGGGTATGTTGGAATATTAGCTGTGTATAAACGAGTAATTGGGAAAATTTCTTTTACATCTTTAAACACAGTCGTAATTAACTCTGGTGTGAACCAAGGGTTGTCCGTTTGTGCAACGAAAATACCATCTTCTTTTAACGCTTTTGAAATTCCAGCATAGAAGCCTTTTGTAAATAGGTTTACTGCTGGTCCTACTGGCTCAGTAGAATCTACCATAATTACATCGTATTCATTTTCGCTTTCTGCGATATGTAGGAAACCGTCTCCTACTTTTACTTCTACACGCTCATTATCTAATGCGCCTGCAATTGATGGTAAGTATTGTTTAGAGTACTCAATTACTTTTCCATCGATTTCAACAAGAGTTGCTTTCTTTACACTTGGGTGTTTTAACACTTCACGAATAACACCACCATCACCGCCACCAACAACTAATACGTTTTCAGGGTTTGGATGTGTAAATAAAGGTACGTGCGCTACCATTTCATGATAAACGAACTCATCTTTTTCTGTTGTCATAACCATGCCATCTAAAATAAGCATGTTTCCGAACTCTTCCGTTTCAACCATATCAAGTTTTTGGAATTCTGTTTGCTCCGTATGTAATGTGCGGTTAATACGCGCCGTAATCCCAAAATGTTTTGTTTGTTTTTCAGTGAACCATAGTTCCATCGTACAATCACGCCTTTCAATGCAAATTTATAATAGGGACATCATTAATGTCCCCTAACAAAAATAAAACAAAACATCCAAAATGTATAGTTAAAAGTACAAAAATACCGAAAATATATTTTAGTCAGAGGGTTCTAACATATATGTATAAAGAAAACCCTTTCTTAAGAAAGGGCTTTTGTCTCTATTTCTACTGGTTTACGAATTGGAATTAGGATCATAATACAACCAACTAACACCACAATTCCACCTACTAAAAACGGACTTTGTGGTGAAACAGTATGACCGATAATTCCTGATAAAATCGGAGCAATTGCGCCCCCTAACCAACGAACAAAGTTATAAACACCTGACGTAACAGATCTTTCATAAGGTGAAATATCCATTACATAACTTGTATATAATGCATTGTTTAAGCCAGATGCTAATCCTGATAAAACGATAAGAGTAATTTGTAACCACATAATTTTCACAAAGAATAGTGCAATTAAGAAAATCGCAAATACAAGTAAACTACCCTTCAATAATGTTTTTGTTTCATATTTCCCTTCTAGCTTATGTGCTAAAATTGCAGAACCGTAAGCTAACGCTAATCCCCATCCGCAAAATACAAAGCCTAATTGAATAGCTGATAAATGCATAATAAGTGGTGAATATGCTAACACAACGAAAAATCCGTAGTAGTATAACATTCCTGAAATCGCACCTTGCATAAACGGTTTATACTTCACTAGGTTAAGTAATTCTCCTACGCCAGCAGCCTTACGCTTCACTTTTCGTTCTGGTTCTTTTACAAAAAAGAATACTAAAATAAATGCTAAGAAAATTAAAATACTCGTCGCGAAAAACGGATAACGCCAAGAATGACCACCTAATATCCCGCCTAATAACGGTCCGCCAGCCATGCCTAAACCGATCGCTGCTTCGTATAATCCTACTGCTTCATGAACTTCTTTACTTAATGCTATTAACAGCGTCATTGCTGTAGCAAAAAACATCGCATTTCCTAATCCCCATCCAGCACGGAAAAGAGATAATTGAGCAATCGTTTGCGATATACCACATATAAACGCAAATACAGTCACAATCGCAAGACCGATTGTCATCATCCGTTTATCACCAAATCTTGATGCAAATATACCAGCTGGTAACATCATGATTGCCATCGTTAAAATATAAGCAGTAAATAACATTTCAACTTGCCAATGCGTTGCACCAATTTTCTCTGCAATAATCGGCAAAATTGGGTCGACTACTCCTATACCCGAAAAGGCAAGGAAGGTAGCCACCACTGTAATCAATCTCCCTAGTTTTTGTTTGCTCTCCATTTTGATTACTCTCCTTTTGTGCTCTCTAAAAATGTTACTGCACGATGTAAACTATCTTCAAGTTCTGCCTTTACACGTTGCATTTGCTCCATTTTTTCGTCTAACGTTTGCACTTGTTTTTCAAGCATATCTTTAATTTCTTGAATCACTTCACGATCACGAGGGTTCTCGCTATTTCTTCTTTGCTCCATTCTTTCTTTTAGTGATAAGAAATGCTGCATTTCTTGAAGTGTGATTCCTAGCACTTCTTTCGCTTCTACAATTCTTTTAATTCTGGCAATATCCTCATCCGTATACAGACGAATATTCCCCTCACTACGTTCTGGGGGATGAATTAAACCAATTTCCTCATAATAACGAAGTGTACGTTTTGTTAAACCGACTTGCTTTGTTACTTCATCAATTTTATACATGTTTATTCCTCCCTTCACTTGATTATTACATTTTACGTTAACGTTAACTTTTCTGCAACTGTTAGACTTTTGTAAATGTTTATCATATTCAATTGTATTTTCCCTAAAGCAGTTTCATAATGAAAGAAAAGAGATAATAAGGAGAATTTCACATGAGTAAACCACTTATTTTCGCTCACCGCGGAGTAAAAGGTACACATCCCGAAAATACGATGATTGCCTTCCAAGAAGCAGAACGCATTGGCGCTCAAGGAATTGAACTCGATGTCCACTTATCAAAAGATGGTGAACTTGTCGTAATTCACGATGAAACCGTCGATCGTACAACAAATGGCGTTGGACTTGTTTCGGAAAAAACGGTAGAGGAACTACAATCATTGGACGCTGGTAGCTATAAAGACCCTTCTTTCCATGAAGCAAAAATCCCAACGTTGCGTGAGATTTTCATTTGGCTTTCCACAACGAACTTACAACTAAATATTGAATTAAAGACAGATGTTATTCATTACCCAAATATTGAGGAAAAAGCTGTTGCACTTGTGCGCGAATATCATCTTTCTAATCAAATTGTATTTTCATCATTTAACCATGACTCTGTTTCATTATTAGCAGAAATTGCTCCTGAAATCCCAAGAGCAATTTTATATGATACACCGATTGCTGATCCAATTGCCGAAGCAAAACAGAGAAAAGCAAGTGGATTACATCCAAACTTCCAGCTATTAACGAAAGAATTTGTGCAATTAGCACAAGAGCAAGGATATGTTTTCCGTCCATATACAATTAACGAATACAAAGATTTACAAACTATGATTGATTATGGTGTAGATGTCATCATTACCGATTGGCCAGCACGTGCCTTTGAGCTCCTTTCTTAATGGAAGGAGCTTTTTATTTTCGAAATTTCATTGTTTAAAATAAATGAAAACCCTCAATACTAATACAATAACGCTTGTATTAATGAGGGGCTGAAAAAAGATGGATCAAACTATGAATCCAAAACTTAAAAAATATAAACGTCTTTTCTTCACCGCAATGTTTTCTTGCGTCCTTTTCTTCGTTTTTTCTTTTTTTGTTATTATTATAGTTGCAAAAATTATGGGACCTCCTCCTGTTGCGGTCCCACAAACAAGCGTCTTTTACGCAAACGATGATACTGTTATTGGACAAAGTAATGAAATTCAAAAACGTTACAATGTCTCTCTTAATGAAATTTCACCTTATGTAAAAGAAGCGACCCTTTCTATTGAAGATCAAAGATTTTATAAACATCACGGCTTCGATGTGAAACGGATTGCAGGTGCAATTGTTGCTGATTTAAAAGCGATGGCAAAGGTACAAGGAGCTAGTACAATTACACAACAATACGCGCGTAATCTGTATTTAGATCATGATAAAACGTGGAAACGGAAATTATTAGAGGCAATGTACACTGTCCGCCTTGAAGTAAACTATAATAAAAATCATATTTTAGAAGGATATTTAAATACAATTTATTACGGACATGGCGCTTATGGAATCGAAGCTGCGTCCCGTCTATATTTCGATAAAACAGCAAAAGATTTAACATTAGCAGAAGCTAGTATGCTCGCAGGTATCCCGAAAGGGCCAAGTGTCTATTCTCCCTTTTTGAAAGAGGATCGTGCTAAAGGACGACAAGCTCTCATATTAGATGAAATGGTCGAACAAGGATATATTACGAAGCAACAAGCAGCCTTAGCGAAGAAAGAGCCACTAACTTTTGCCTCATTAGATACGAAAAAAGTAGCAGAGGTCGCACCATATTTCCAAGATGCTGTACAAGCTTCGCTTCTTCGTGATGTTGGATTAGACGAACAAGCTTTACAACGGGGTGGCTTGCGAATTTATACAACGCTAGACCCTAAACTACAAGCTGTAGCAGAGCAAGCTGTAAAAGATCATATACCTGACACAACAAACATACAAACTGCTCTCGTCTCTATGAATCCAACGACAGGTGAAGTGGCTGCTCTTGTTGGCGGAACTGATTATACTACGAGTCAATTTAACAGGGCTACACAAGCCGTTCGTCAGCCTGGTTCTACATTTAAGCCATTTCTATATTATGCAGCATTAGAACGAGGATTCACGCCTGCTACGCGCTTAAAAAGCGAATATACTGTATTTACTTTAGGTGACGGCGTTTCAAAGTATAAACCAAAAAACTATAAAGATTATTATGCAGATGATTTTGTAACGATGGCACAAGCTCTCGCAGTCTCTGATAACATATATGCTGTAAAAACGAATTTATTTTTAGGAGATGACGCACTCGCAAAAACAGCAAAACAATTTGGAATTACAAGTGCATTAAAAGATGTGCCTTCTCTAGCTCTCGGCACATCACCCGTAAAACCAATTGAAATGGTTAACGCTTATAGCATGTTCGCAAACGGTGGAAAAGAAGTAAAACCTACTTTCATTCGCCGCATTATGGATCATGAAGGAAATATATTATACGATGCTCATTTAGAGAGTAAACAAGTTCTCGACAAGAGCAAAGCGTTTGTAATGGAAGAAATGATGACCGGTATGTTTAATAAGAAACTAAGCAGTTATGCTGCTGTAACTGGCCAATCGATGTTATCAAAATTATCAAGAACATATGCCGGAAAATCTGGTTCTACTGAAACGGATAGTTGGATGATCGGATTTACTCCGCAAATCGTAACAGGTGTATGGGTCGGATATGATCAACCTAAATCTATTTCAAACGTAGCAGAACAAGGATATGCGAAGAAAATATGGACTGATACGATGGAGAAAGGCTTAGATGGACAGCCCAAAAAAGAATTTAAACAACCAGGTGACGTCGTAGCGGTTAATATCAACCCAGAGAACGGTAAAATTGCTACAAAAAATTGTCCTATTTCTGTGAAAATGTATTTCGCTAAAGGTACCGAACCGACTGAATATTGTATGGATCACGTCGATGATAAAGAAGAATTTGAAAAAACGACTGAAGAAAAGAAAAAAACAAGTTGGTGGAAAAAATATCTTCCTTGGTAAAAAAAATAGCTGACGGGCATCCGTCAGCTATTTTTTATTCACTTAATAATGCAAGGCGCAATTCTTCACTAGATTCGTTCCAAATCGCTTCATTATGTTCTTTCAAGAACGTACCAAGTACTTTTTTAGATGATTCATCCATATGGTCAACCATAATGTGACGCTTCATTGATTTATCCATTTTGTTTACGTGTTCTGGAAGTGATTTATATCCGCGACGAATTTCACGGTCTACTGTCATTTCACAAGCTGTTACACCTGCGTAATAAGCACCAGTTGCAGTTCTTTCAATCGTTACCCAAACAAGCCAAAATGGTTTTCCGTTTGGAACTTCATCTTTATTTGTTAAAAACTTAATACCTTTTTCTACTGTACTACGCGCATGCATCGCACCGATATCAACGAATGCAGTTTTCTCTAGTACATCAACAAATACAGGTGAAATGTTTTCTAGGCTTAATGCCCCAACACCAAATCCACCATGTCCATCTGTTGAATCATTTTTCACGATATTAAAACCGATTTTTTTCTTTTTCTCTGTCATATGTAAAATCCTCCTCACTTAAAAATTATAACAGGCCAAAAATAGGCGCAATGATACTTTGTAAAAACATTAATACATGCGGAATAACTACCTGGAAAATAGGTTGAATTGTGTAATTACTAAGCGGTGTAATAACGAGAATTAATAACGCAATCGCTCCATATTTTTCATACTGTGTCATTTTCGCGCGAATATTTGCTGGTGCTAAATCTTCCACTACACGATACCCATCAAGTGGCGGGATCGGTAATAAATTAAATACAAGTAAAACAATATTTAACATAATAAAGAGCTCAAAAAACTTTCCTAATGTTTCAGCTACTGCAACTGGAACTGCATCTAACACTCCAAATACTGCTAAGCTATACAAAATAATTAAACCAATTGCACTTAAAATTAAGTTACTAATCGGCCCTGCAATTGAAACTAATATGCCTGCAAGACGCGGTCTTTTAAAGTTATATGGGTTAACAGGAACCGGTCTTGCCCAACCGAATCCAAGAATTAATACTGCAATCAAACCGATAGGGTCTAAATGAGCCATCGGTGATAGCGTTAAACGCCCTTGTCTCTTTGCTGTATCGTCCCCAAATTTATATGCAACATATGCATGTGCAAATTCATGAACGGATAATGCAATAATAATCGCCATTGCTACCAACGGAATTTCGTGCAATGGATATCTAAATAACTGATCCATACTTCATCTCCTCTTCCATATGTCAAAAAAAGAAATTATTTGTTTTTTCGATTGTTCTTCCCCATAATCCGCTATAATAAGAGTGTAACTTACATAAAAGGAGCGATTGTACATGCCATACGTAACAGTGAAAATGCTAGAAGGACGCACAGAAGAACAAAAGAAAGCTCTTGCTGAGAAAGTAACAGCAGCAGTAAGCGAAACAACTGGTGCTCCTGAAGAAAACATCGTTGTTTTCATCGAAGAAATGTCTAAGAATCATTATGCAGTTGGCGGAAAACGCTTAAGCGACAAATAATTTCAAGTTTTTCATAAGAAGCAGCCACTAGCTGCTTCTTATTTCTTTCCTTCTAACAACTCAATAATTCTCTCTTTATATTTTCCTTTTCTTCCATCTTCATAGATTAAATCATGTGGATAGAATAGCTTTTGGTCCGTTCTTTTCTTACCTGTAATCGCCTCAACAATATCCGATTCACGTGAAAGCTCTCTAAGCTCTCCGTTTGGCATAAGAAGTAGGATTGGCAAACGCTCTTCTTCTTCTCCTGCACGATAAAAGTCATACGGTAAGTCTGATGTTGAATCAACTACTAAATAATACTCCGGATCAAGTCCAATCTTTTTAAATAAACTACTTAATTCCATCCAATTATCTAAACCGTGTTTATCTGTAAACTCTACATATTTAAATAGGTTTCGATTCATAAAACGGCGGCATAGATCGCTTAAAATTGGATCTTCTTCTTCCTGCCATACTTGGAAGTAGTAATACATAACGTTCTCGTCTAACTTTAAATAATCCTCTACTGTTACTTCTTCTTCAAATAAAGAATAGAAATGAACAGGATGATTTTTAAATGTATAATACTTCTCGTGCAATGATTTAGCACGGTGTAAAATCTTCGTTAAAATAACTTCTGCACTTCGCGTTACCGGATGGAAATATACTTGCCAATACATTTGATAACGACTCATAATGTAATGCTCAACAGCATGCATACCACTATTTTTAATGACTACTTGATCCCCATACGGGCGCATTACACGCAGTATACGTTCCATATCGAAGTTTCCATACTTTACGCCTGTAAAATAAGCATCTCTTAATAAATAATCCATACGATCCGCATCAATTTGGCTCGAAATCATACTAATTGCTAATTTATTAGTAGACGTTTTTGCAATTACATCTGCTACCTTTTGTGGAAACTCCTTATCAACACGACTTAATACATCATTAATCTCCGTATTGCCAACAATAATCTTTTGCGTAAATTTCTCATGATCTAATGAAAATACTTTTTCAAACGAGTGAGAAAATGGGCCGTGACCGACATCATGAAGTAATGCCGCACATAAACATAACAATCTATCTTCAGCATTCCAATTTGGTCTGCCATCAAACACATCATCAATCATACGACGAATAATTTCGTATACACCTAACGAATGAGTAAAGCGACTATGCTCTGCACCGTGAAATGTAAAAAATGTCGTTCCAAGCTGCTTAATACGGCGCAAGCGTTGAAATTCTTTCGTTCCGATTAAATCCCAAATAACACGATCACGCACGTGCACATATTTATGTACTGGGTCTTTAAACACTTTTGTTTCGCTGAGTTTGTCGTTTAAATATACCACTTTCCGACATCCCCCTTTCTTTACTACATTCTTACTTTATATTATAAACGAAATGAGAAACAGAAAGAAATGAAAGACTGTATTAATTACCTTTATAAAAAGAAAAAATCACCTTTACCGAAGTAAAAGTGATTTCCTTTATACATTATTTACCTAAAACGAATTCAGCAACTTCGTCTAAGATCATATCTTTCCCTAATGGGAAGTAACCTTTGTTTAAGTCTTCATTTTTAATTGTGAATACGTGGTTGTTTTTAACAGCGTTCATGTTTTTCCAAATTGATTCTTCTTGGAATTCTTTTAAGCGCTGAGAACCGTCACCAGTTGTAAATACGAATAAGTAATCTGGGTTGTAATCGATTAAAGCTTCTTTTTGTACTTGTACTAGTGGTTTATCAGTTGGTGTACCTTTAACTGCTGGTAGTTTTAAATCATTAAAGATTACGCTACCGTAACCGTAGTCACCGTATACGCGGAAAGCATTTGGATACGCAGCCATTTTCATGAATGTTGCTTCACCAGTTTTAGCGACGATTTTGTCATGTAATTTGCTTGCTTTTTCATCATACTTTTTGAACCATTCTTTTGTTTCTTTTTCTTTACCGAAGATTTGACCTACTTCTTCGAATTTTGGACGCCATTGATCTAATGGAGTGTTTAACATAACTGTTGGTGCAATTTTAGATAATTGATCATAAATCTTTTCTTGACGATTATTTACAAGAATTAAATCTGGTTTTGCAGCAGCTACTGCTTCGATGTTAATTTTATCGCCCCAAGCAGAACCAACTGGTTTAACGTCTTTTAGTTTCTTTTCAATATGTGCATCAATTTTTTCTTGAGATGTATTAGCAGTAATAACCGGTTTCATACCGAAAATTAATAATTCTTCTGTTGAACCACTAAGGTCAGCAATTTTCTTTGGGTTTGCAGGAATTTTAATTTCCCCTTTTGCATGTTTTACAGTGCGCTCTTCAGTCTTTGCATCTGCTTTCTTTTCTTCTTCTTTGTTAGAACAAGCAGCAAATAGTACAGAAGTCACAACTAATACCATTGCTAATAGTGCCATTTTAAAATTCTTCATGTTCCCACTCCTTCTAGCTGTATTTATCTTATAAGTTGCAATGAACTATAAGAAACGAAGATAACAATTAATCAATATATTTTTATTAATTGTTGTTAATACCCCATTCTAACGGGCGTTCAACTTCCCATTCTTATATAAGAAGCTCAACGTCCATTAGAAGTCCCCCCTCTTCACGAGGGGGTTCTACTTAAGCTTTTTTACGCAATTGATTACTAATCATCGCTAAATCATATGTTAAGCAAATTGGCTTACAGTTTACTGGACATGGAACGATTTGAGCTTCAATCTCAAATACGTTACGAAGTGTTTCACTTGTCATAACTTCATCTGGTGTTCCTTGTTTCATTAACTTACCTGCTTTTAATGCAATCATATGATCTGAGAAACGAGAAGCGTGGTTTAAGTCATGGATAACCATAACAATCGTTCTACCTTCTTCTTCATTTAACTTTTTCAATAAGTTTAATACTTCTAATTGATGAGCCATATCTAAGTACGTTGTTGGTTCATCCAATACAAGTAATTCTGTTCCTTGTGCAAGAGCCATTGCAATCCAAACACGTTGACGTTGACCACCAGATAGCGCTTCTGCTGGACGATTCGCAAATTCTTTCATTCCTGTCACTTCAAGTGCCCAGTTAATGTAGCGATAATCCTCTTCTTTCAACGTGCCAAACCCTTTTTGATGAGGGAATCTTCCGTATGACACAAGCTCAAATACAGTAAGACCCGTTGGTACTTCTGCAGTTTGTGGTAAAATCGCCATTTTCTTTGCAATTTCTTTCGTTGGCTGTTTCTCAATTGCTTTTCCGTCAAGATAAACAGTACCTTGTTTTGCCTTCAAAATACGAGACGCCGTTTTTAATAATGTGGACTTCCCACAACCATTTGGCCCAATAATTGTTGTAATTTTCCCTTCCGGAATTTCAACTGTTAATCCATCAATAATTAAACCTTCATTATAGCCAACAGATACCGCATCAACCGCTAAAGTTGCCATACGAAAAGCCTCCCTTTATTTTGTCCTCATAAGTAAATAAATGAAATACGGTGCACCAATTACAGAAATAACAAGACCGACTGGTATTTCTGAAGTTGTTAGTACACTTCTTGAAATTACGTCTGCGAATAAAAGTAAAAACGTTCCTATTAGCGCAGCTGTGGGCAACATGATTTGATGTTTGCCACCAACAAGGCGCCTTGCTAAATGCGGGGCCATTAAACCGATAAAGCCAATTCCACCGGCAACAGCAACAGATGCACCCGCTAAACAAACTGCAATAAATAATAATTTACGTCTTTCTTTTTCTACATTTACACCAAGGCCAACTGCTGTAGAATCGCCTAGGTTCATTACATTTAATATGTGTGCTTTACTTATAGCAAGCGGTAAGAAAATAACCATCCATGGAAGTACACTTAATACGAATTTCCAATCTGTACCCCACAGACTTCCCGCCAGCCAAATCGTAGCAAAACGAAAATCGTTAGATGTCATCTTCATAGAGAAAATTAAACTAACAGCTCCAAATCCAGCTGCAACGGCAATACCGACTAGTATTAATCGAGTCGATGAAACGCCGTCTTTCCATGCTAATAAATAAATAATTACCGCTGCTAATATCGCTCCAACTAGTGCGAAAAATGGAAGAATGAATACAGATAAAAATGTACCAGTCCCTACTTTCCCGAAGAAGAAGTAGACGAATATAACAACTGTTAATCCCGCTCCAGCATTAATCCCTATAATACCTGGATCAGCAAGTGGATTTCGTGATAAACCTTGCAAAATCGCACCTGACATAGCTAAAGCAGATCCGACTAGTATAGCAATTACCATACGCGGCATACGGAATTCAAATAAAATAACAGACTGATCTTCAGCCCCTAGTCCAACCAATGACTTTAATACGTCCATTGGGGGTATTTTAAAAGTTCCTGTATTTAAACTAATAAGAAATATAGAAACGATTAGTCCTACTAAAATCGTTAATATAGAAATGTTCTTTTTTGTTAAGACACTCGTCCTCACATCTTTCCTCTCCCTTCATTACGTGCTAAGTAGAGGAAGAATGGAACCCCAATTAGCGCTGTAATTGCTCCAATTGGCGTTTCAAATGGCGGGTTAATAACGCGAGATAACATATCTGCACATTCAATTAACAGCCCGCCTAAGACCGCAGAACATGGAATAACCCATCTATAGTCCGAGCCTACAAGGAAACGAGTCATATGCGGGATTACAAGACCAACAAACCCTACTGATCCTGCCATGGAAACTGCGGAACCCGTTAAAACAAGAACAAGTACTGTTCCGATAAATTTAATTAATGTCGTATTTTGACCAAGTCCAATTGCAATTTCTTCACCGAAGCTCAAAATTGTAATATATCTCGACATCATAATTGCGATAAAAAGACAAACAAGGCCAATTGGCACTAACATATTAATACTTTGCCATTTCACTCCAGCAACTCCGCCTGCATTCCACATGCTCACCTCTTGGGCAAGATTAAAATACAATGCGATTCCAGATGAAATTGCCCCTAATAAAGCACTAATAGCTGCACCTGCTAAAGCTAATTTCACAGGTGTTAATCCACCTGGTGAAGAAGACCCAATTCCATATACAATGCTTGCACCAAACGCAGCTCCAATAAAAGATGCGATAACAAACATTAAATAAGGTGAATTAGGGAAAAATGCATACATAATTGCAATTCCAAATACAGCCCCATCTGTAATTCCCATTAACGATGGTGAAGCAAGTGGATTTCGCGTCATGCCTTGCATAATTGCTCCTGATACCGCTAAAAAGGCACCTGCAACTACGCCCCCTATTGCTCTAGGCATGCGAAGCTCTTGAATTACGTTATGATGTGTAATAGATCCATCAAACTGAAATACAGCTTGCCATACAGTCTTTAAACTAATATCTGCAGCCCCAAAAGAAATAGAAACTGCCATGCTTAAAGCTAACAAAACTGTACCCGCTACTAAAATAATAGAAGCGATGAGCGGTCTGCTCTTAATCTCTTTAACATTCTCTTCTTGCTGTTCTATACTGCTTGCGCTCGCTTCCATCCCTCAACCATCCTAACCAACAACATATATTTATTAAAATGAAATTTATTCTCAAATAGCAATAAAAAAATTAGGTGAATTGTTATTTTCCTGATAATGATTCTCAGAATCAGACACTTCTATTCTACCTATCGCTTTAAAAGACTGTCAACCATTATTTTGAAATATAAATTTATATAAATTGGAACTTTAATACAAAAGTTATATCCATCCTTTAGAAAACGTTCGTCCACACAAGAGTACTTTCGCAGAATAAATCTTTCCTCTTATGGGCATAAAAAAAGAAGAGTAATCTTTTCACTCTTCTTTTTCTTACTTATTTAACTTTGCTTCAATTTTTACGATTAACTCATCTTCTGTTGGAGCCGCAACTGGACGGTTATTTACAAATGCGAATGATTTTTTACGACCAGGACCACAGTAAGACTGACATCCAACTTCAATCGTTGCACATGAATCTACTTTTTTTAACTTCGGAACTAACGTTTTAACGTTCGTTGCCTGACAGTCATCGCACACGCGAAATTCGTTTCCCATTATATAACACTTCCTCTATTTTAAACTTTTCTCAAGTTCGTTTAAAAATAAACACTAAATGGTATTTTACCGCTCTTTGAAGCTCGTTGCAAGTTTCCCTACAAAGCCTATTCTCTACATAATGCTACATATTTATATGCTCTCCTACAGAAGCGCTCACCATTCATGGGAAAATTTTTACCTTTCATCGAAATCTACCATATTTTTAAAAGCTTTGTATAAAAGTTTATTTTTTTGCCCATTATAAAAATAGGAAGTTCATAAAAAGAAAGGGAGTTGAATCTATGAAAGTAAGACAAGATGCTTGGACAGATGAGGATGATTTATTACTTGCTGAAACGGTACTTCGTCATGTTCGAGAAGGAAGTACGCAATTAAATGCATTTGAGGAAGTAGGAGATCAGTTAAATCGTACATCTGCTGCTTGTGGTTTCCGCTGGAATGCTGTCGTTCGCTATAGCTATGAACAAGCTCTTCAACTAGCAAAAAAACATCGTAAAGATAAAATGCGTGCTGCAAGCGGTGAACAAGCGAAAAAACGTTTACTTTATACACCACCAGCTTCAGATTCGATAACTGATTATGAAGAATTAGTACAAGAGGAATCAATCGTACAATATAAAGAAGCTATTCCATATCAAGAATCTACTGCTCCTGCTGCAAGAAGCTCTATGACAATGCAAGATGTTATTTATTTTTTACAAACAGTCGGATCTTCAAATATAAAAGTGACAGCTCTTGAAAACGAGAATACGAGATTGAAACAAGAAATTAAAGCACAAATCCTTCGGAATGAGGAACTAGAAAAGAAACTAGAAAAGTTAGAAAAGCAATCTCATACTGTACAAGAAGATTACGAAACACTTATGAACATTATGAACCGAGCTCGTAAATTGGCAGTCATGGATGACGAAGAACGTTCTCAAACATCTTTCCGAATGGACCGAAACGGTAATTTAGAAAAAATTGCAGAATAAAAAGGATGCATGTAATGCATCCTTTTTATTATTTCACCTTTAAGCTCCCCCTTTATATGTGAGAAAACTCCATTCTTCATTTTTTGCTATAATAGAGATTGTCATTTTAAAGATAAGGGGTTAGTTATATGAGCAATTCCCGTTCCATTTTATCTCAGCCAGAGTGGCGCATTGTAGATCAGTCTAGTTTGGGACCAACATTCCACGCACTTCAGTCATTCGCAATGGATGACACATTATGCACAAGCATTGGAAATGGCAATTCAGCCGCAACAATGCGTTCTTGGGTTCATCACAATACAATTGTCCTTGGCATTCAAGATTCACGCCTTCCGCATTTAGAAGAAGGTATTTCTTTTTTAAAACAACACAACTTCAATGTTATTGTTCGTAATTCTGGCGGGCTTGCAGTCGTGCTTGATGAAGGTGTTTTAAACGTATCACTTTTATTCCAAGAAACAGAAAAAGGTATCGATATTGATCTTGGATACGATACGATGTGGCATTTAATTAAGGAGATGTTAAAGGATTACAACGTTACTATCGAGGCAAAAGAAATTGTTGGCTCTTACTGTCCTGGTAGTTATGACTTAAGTATTCGCAATCAAAAATTCGCTGGTATTTCACAACGTCGTATTCGCGGCGGTGTCGCTGTCCAAATTTATCTCTGTGCTACCGGAAGTGGCTCTGAGCGTGCCGCACTCGTTCGTGATTTCTACAACCTAGCAATTCAAGGAAAAGAAACACGCTTTACGTACCCTGAAATTGTACCAAGTACGATGGCCTCACTCTCAGAATTACTTGGCGAAACCATTACAGTACAAGATTTAATGATGCGTCTTTTAAAAACATTGCAGCAATTCGCTCCAAAGTTAACACCATCTCAATTAACAATAGATGAGATTCCTTTATATGAGACGAATTTACAACGTATTATTGATCGTAATAATAAAGCACTTGGCTTAGAAAAATAAAAATGACCACCCTAAGGGTGGTCATTTTCCATACTAATTCATTTTAGAATTAAAGTGCTTGAGCTGCTGTAATTAAAGCTAACTTGTACACTTCTTCTTCGTTACATCCACGAGACAGGTCATTTACAGGCATGTTTAAACCTTGTAAGATTGGTCCTACTGCTTCGAAGTTACCTAAACGTTGAGCGATTTTGTAGCCGATATTACCAGCTTCTAAGCTTGGGAATACGAATACGTTAGCATCACCTTTAATTGTAGAACCTGGAGCTTTTTTCTCCGCTACAGATGGTACGAATGCAGCATCGAATTGGAATTCTCCATCTAAAGTTAACTCAGGAGCCATTTCTTTTGCAATGCGAGTTGCTTCTACAACTTTTTCTGTTTCTGGAGATTTCGCAGAACCTTTTGTAGAGAAGCTTAACATAGCAACACGTGGATCAATGCCGAATAACTCAGCAGTTTTCGCACTTTCGATACCGATTTCAGCTAAATCTTGGCTGTTTGGTGCAATGTTAATTGCGCAATCAGCGAATACATATTTCTCTTCTTCACGTACCATGATGAATACGCCAGAAGTTTTTGTAACGCCTGGTTTTGTTTTAATAATTTGAAGTGCCGGACGAACTGTATCAGCTGTAGAGTGAGCTGCACCACTTACTAAACCGTGTGCTTTGCCCATGTATACAAGCATTGTACCGAAGTAGTTTTCGTCTTTAAGGATTTTGCGAGCGTCTTCTTCAGTTGCTTTACCTTTACGGCGTTCAACGAAAGATGCTACCATTGCATCCATTTCTTCGTATGTAGCTGGGTCGTAAATATCAACGCCTGCTAATGTTAAATTCATGCTAGCAGCTTTTGCGCTAATTTCTTCCTTATTACCAACTAAGATTGGTTTTACTAACTCTTCTTTTGCTAAACGCTCTGCAGCGCCTAAAATTCTTTCATCAGTTCCTTCAGGAAGTACGATAGAAATGCCTTTTCCTTGAACTTTTTCTTTTACTGTTGTAAATAAGTTGCTCACGAATAAACCCTCCTACATATGTTAAAAAACTCTATCTTTAAGAATACTGCTTTTCTTCTATATTTTAAACTTATAGCTCCCAAAAAATAGATAAAATAAAAATGATTATATTTTCATAAAATTCAGCCGTTAAATTCACCTCGCTTAAACACTTAAATGTGACAATTTTATGCGCCAAGGTTTTATATAGATGATTTTAAAACTATATATGCTATAGTTAACGTGTAAAACTATCATTAACTGAGGTGAATAGAATGAGTGAAGCAACAACAACGTTAGATGGCTGGTATTGTTTACATGATTTACGTTCTATTGATTGGGCTGCATGGAAAACATTATCTAGCGACGAACGCGGACAAGCAGTGTCTGAATTTTTAAATGTCGTTGAAAAATGGAACGAAGTAGCTACTGCGAAAAAAGGTAGTCACGCAATGTATACAGTTGTTGGTCAAAAAGCTGATATTATGCTTATGATTTTACGTCCAACAATGGAAGAGTTAAATGAAATTGAGACAGAATTGAATAAAACAACATTAGCTGAATATATGGTTCCTGCATATTCTTACGTATCTGTTGTTGAACTAAGCAACTACCTTCCAGCTGATGAGGATCCATATCAAAATCCACAAATTTTAGCTCGCTTATATCCTGAATTACCGAAAGCAAATCATATTTGCTTCTATCCAATGGATAAGCGTCGCCAAGGTGATGACAACTGGTACATGCTTCCTATGGAAGAGCGTAAAAAAATGATGTACAGTCACAGCAAGATTGGTCGCCAATACGCAGGGAAAGTACGCCAAGTTATTTCAGGATCTGTTGGATTCGATGATTTCGAGTGGGGCGTAACATTATTCGCTGACGATGTTCTTCAATTTAAGAAACTTATATATGAAATGCGATTTGATGAAGTAAGTGCTCGTTATGGTGAATTCGGAACATTCTTCGTTGGAAACATCTTACCAGACGAAAAAGTAGAGAAATTTTTACACATATAATATTGAAAAAGGGACGAAATTCGTTCCTTTTTTTATTTCCCTCTATATTTCTCCTCAAAAAACTCCTTTTTCCCGCAAATTCGAACAAAAACCGACAAATTCCTTACAAAATTGTAACTTTTCTATATCCAAATTCATGCTAAAATGGTACGAGCTATATGCTAATAACGATGCGAAGGTGATAATTTATATGAAGAAAATCTTGTCTATTTTACTAGCGCTTCTATTGTCAATTTCTTCCTTAGAAGTAACAACATCCCATGCGGAAGAAAAAATACAAATAGAAGCTGCTGCTGCACTTCTATTTGATGCAGATACAGGGAAAATACTGCATGAACAAAACCCAGACGAACTGCTAGCTATTGCTAGTATGTCAAAATTAATTGTTGTTTACGCTGTTTTAGAAGCAATTAAAGAAGGGAAAATTACTTGGGATACGAAAGTAAATATTTCCGATTACGCTTATGAAGTCTCACGTAATAATGAATTCTCTAACGTACCGTTCGAAAAAGGACGTCAATATACTGTAAAAGAATTATATCATTCTATTGTTATCTTCTCTGCAAACGGGTCTAGTATTGCTTTAGCAGAGCTACTTGCAGAAAGTGAGAAAAACTTCTTAAATCTTGCAAATGAACATGCAAAAAAACTAGGGTTAAAGAAATATAAATTTGTAAACGCTACTGGTTTAAATAACGCTGACTTAAAAGGGAAACATCCCGAGGGTACTGATCCAAATGCAGAAAACTCTATGTCAGCTCGCGATATGGGTATACTTTCAAAAGTAATGATTACAAAGTATCCAGAAATGCTAGAGGATACAAAACAAAGATTTAGAAACTTCCCAGACAATCATCCAAAACCAATTCGTATGGAAAACTGGAACTGGATGTTACCAGGAGCTGCCTTCGCTTATGAAGGTACTGATGGTTTAAAAACAGGAAGTTCTGATACAGCTGGATATGGATTTACTATTACTGCGAAACGCGGTGATTTACGTCTTATCTCGGTTATTATTAAAACGAAATCAATGGACGAGCGCTTCACAGAATCTCGTGAATTAATCGAATATGGATTTAATAACTTCGAAAAACAAAAGCTCAAGGTTGATAAAAATAACACAATCTCTGTAGTAAAAGGGAAAGAAGATCAAGTAACGGTTGCACCTGAAAAAGAAATAACAGTAATTGCAAAAAAAGGTAGCAAAGATCCTTATAAAATTGGGACTGAATTAGATAAATCTCTTGCTGAAGATGGACATTTAGTTGCTCCTGTTAAGAAAGATGCTAAAGTAGGCTCAATTACTTTAGAATCAACTGATAAATATGGTTTCTTAGACGGTAGTAAAAGTATGAAAGTTACTGCAAAAACAACAGAGGAAGTTGAAAAAGCAAATTGGTTTGTGCTAACAATGCGCTCTATTGGAGATTTCTTCTCAAACTTATGGTCTAAAGTATTTTAATGATGAAAAGCTAGCTCACGCTAGCTTTTTTTATTTTCCTCTCTCAATGTAAAACTTCGTTTGGTTGTCATATCTGAGTCCTTTTTCTCATACGTATGAACTAGTAATTGTTCCACACTTCATCTAGAAATAAACCTCTTTCCAAAAGGTATTACAAAAAGAGAGGTGACACATAATGGGTGTTATTGCTTATAACGAAGCAGATGTAAAGTTGTTAGCTAGACTGATGCGTGCTGAAGCCGAAGGAGAAGGGCAACAAGGAATGTTAATGGTCGGAAACGTTGGGGTAAATCGTGTCCGCGGAAATTGTTTAGACTTTAAAAGTATTCGTAATTTACGTCAAATGGTGTATCAAAATCCTGGTGGTTTTGAGGCAACACAAAAAGGATATTTTTATCAAAGAGCCCGTGAACAAGATATCGCCTTAGCAAGGCGAACTATTCAAGGACAACGTTTTTGGCCCGCTAACTTTGCCTTATGGTTCTTTAGACCTGAAGGTCCTTGTCCACCAACTTGGTATAACCAACAAAACTCTGGTCGCTTCAAAAAGCACTGCTTCTTCCAACCATCTGGTGAAGACTGTCCTAGCGTATATTAAGAGATGAAAATGAGGAGGGATTTTTGAATGGCACAGCAACAAAATCCGTACTATGGAACAGGTTTTTATCAACCATCTGGAACTTATGTCCAACCACAACAAATGACTCAACAACAACAGCAAGCAATGCAACAACAAACAGCTCAAGCTGCGCAAGCTCAATATGCAATTTCTCAAGGCATGTTACCTCTAGAGCAATCCTATATTGAAAATATCCTTCGTTTAAACAAAGGTAAGCAAGCTACAGTTGTAATGACTTATGAACGTGGCAGTTCCCTTGGTACACAATCTTATACAGGTATTATTGAAGCAGCCGGCCGTGACCATATCGTTATTAGTGAACCGCAATCAGGAAAACGCTATTTACTATTAATGATCTACTTAGATTACGTAGAATTTCCAGAAGAAATTACGTATTTACCTAGTCAACAAGCAACTTATACTCCAAGACCATAAAAAAAGCTGGCAAATGCCAGCTTTTGTTTTTTATAATCCTTTTACAACTGCAGTCCCTACTAGAATCCACGCCACAATAAACGCTACACCACCAAGAGGTGTAATTGGGCCAAAGAACTTAATGCCTGTCGTACTTAATGCATACAAACTACCTGAGAACATAATAATCCCAGCTACCATTAGCCAACCAGCAGTAGTTAAAAGTGATGATTGAACCTTATCCATCAATAAAGCAACTACGAATAATCCACCTGCATGAAACATCTGATATGTAACGCCTGTTTTCCAAACTTCTAACATTTTCGCAGAAATTTTATTTTCTAAACCGTGTGCTCCAAAGGCCCCTAACGCAACAGATAGCCCCGCTGCAATACAACCTAGTAAAAAGAAAATTTTCATCTTAATTCCCCTTTTTTACCTTTATCATAAGCAATTTTTTCATATAAGCCAAACGATTTAATTCTTAAAAATCAAATAAAGAATTACCATTTGCACCTTCTTCTTTTATATACACAGGTTCTCCAGAAACTGGTATAACTGGTTGAACTGTTGTTATAGGCTGTGATCCAATTACTTGCGATTGAATTTGCGGCTCCCTATACGTAGAAGATTCAACCTGTTCATCTAATAGTAAATCGCATAAAGCACGCACAACTAATAAATGTTCTTTTGACTTTTGTCCTTCGCTACTTTTTGCCTTCGCAATTTCATTCGCCATTTTATTTAAAATCTTGTCACTAGATATTTGCATTCCTTATCACCTCGTACTTTGTAATTCTTTCTCAAATTGTCCCAGTTTCTCTACTGAACCAAATACTATTATCATATCATGTTCTTGTAGTTTTTCCTGCCCTGTTGGATTATGTATAATATTCCCATTTCTTGAAATCGCTAATATCGTTACATCAAACTGATTCCTTACATTACTCTCTAGTAACGATTTACCGACTAGTATTGAATCTTTGCCAACTAGAATTTCTTCAATGACAAATGACTGTTCTACTCCATACAACACTGTATCAATATAATGAACGGTTAATGGATTTGCAATACCTTTTGCTATATGAATACCTGCCATACTAGATGGATTAATAACCTTATTTGCACCAGCACGCCTTAATTTCTCTTCAGTTTCTGGCTTTTCAGATCTCGCCACAATTTTAATCGTATCGTTTAATCCTCTTGCTGTTAATGTAATAAATACATTTTCGGCATCATTTGCAACAATAGCAACTAAACCAGCTGCTTTTAAAATTCCGGCATTATGTAATACTTGATCTTCCGTTGCATCTCCATGTACAAATAAAAGCTTTTCCTGCTCCAATATACTTTCATCTTTATCAACAACGACAAATGGAATGTTCTTTTCTTGCAATTCATGTACAACTTGAAGCCCCACTCTACCGCAACCACATACTATAATATGATTTTTCAACTGCGCTATTTGTTTATCCATCTTCTTCCTCCGTACTGCATGAAATAAATTCCCTTCAATAATCATAGCTGCCACTACCCCAATTGCATACGTAACAATACCTACACCAACAGGAATAATAAGGAGCGCAAATACTTTCCCTGCTTGCGTTACTGGAACGGCATCTCCGTATCCAACAGTCAATACAGTAATCATCGTCATCCAAAATGCTTGAAACAAACTAATCTCTTCAATTGTCATAAATCCTATCGTTCCTAGAATTACAACAAAAGTCATACATATAACTGCTATCCATAATTGCTTACGTGCATTCATACCGTGTTTCAACTCTTTTCTCTATCTACAATCTTTGCCAGTGGAAATAAAATACGTATATACTAGATACGGAATCTATGAAAGAGGTTGATATAATGAAGACATTTCTTTCCGCCTTACAATGGGCACTATTTATTTTAGCTGGAAGCCTTATTGTACCAATTAGTGTCGCAACTAGTTATGGTCTTGATGGCGCTGAAGCCATTGCATTCGTACAAAGAACATTATTTGTTCTAGGCTTTGCTGGTCTCTTGCAAGCTATATTTGGGCATAAACTTCCTATTCAAGAAGGTCCTGCTGGCCTTTGGTGGGGAATTTTCTCCCTTTACGCAAGTTTAGGCGTCGTATTATTTGGATCAAGCAATGAGACACTTAAAGTTCTTCAATATGCTTTCTTATTAAGCGGTATTATTTGTATTATTCTTAGCGTTTTTGGACTTATTGATAAACTCGTTCGCTATTTTACACCGACAGTCATTGGAACGTATTTATTTCTTCTTGTCGCGCAACTCAGTGGCTCCTTCTTAAAGGGAATGTTTGGCCTTGATGGAAAACATACAGAAGTACAACCTAACGTATTTATTCTTTCACTCATTGTTATTTTACTATCCTTTTTCATCATGAAGCTACCTATTATTGGACAATATTCCGTTCTTTTCAGTATCATATGCGGCTGGATATTATTCGCATGCTTCGGATTATCTAATCCAATAACACCAGTGACAGACATAATTCGTTTTCCGTCCTTATTTGTTTTCGGCATGCCTCGTGTTGAATGGAACATGGTAATTACGGTCATATTTGTTACACTCTTACTTCTAACAAATATGTTAGCAAGTATTCGCGTTGTACAAAAGGTTGTCTCTAAATATGAAGAAAATGCTGCATCAGATCGTTTTAAACAAGCCGGCATTATAACAGGAATCAACCAATTGCTAGGCGGCCTGTTTTCAGCTATTGGACCTGTCGCTATTTCTGGATCAGCAGGTTTTATTGCAACGACTAATATTTATAAACGTCTCCCTTTTATATTAGGGTCAAGCTTTATTATTGTCGTTAGTATATTCCCAAAGATTACTTCATTCTTTGCAGCGATCCCTGTTGCAGTTGGTTATGCCGCTATTTATCCTGTATTCGCAAGCATGATTGGCCTCGCCTTTCGAGAATACGAAACTGTCCAGGATAAAGAACAATTATTTAAAGTAGCCGGTCTTTCAATCTTCACAGGAGTCGGAGTTATGTTTGTTCCAGCAGGAGCATATTCCACACTTCCACCATTTCTAGCATCGTTTTTAAGTAACGGTCTCGTTCTTGGATCTGTAATGGCCATTTTGCTAGAAATACTATTTTCTCGTTCCACAGCAAAACAAATATCGTAAATTGGAAAACTTCCATTATTGCACTCTACCTTTAGAGTTGTTACGATAAAATCAAACTTGAATCATTGGGGTTTTATCCATCCCCAATGATTATTAACCGATATTATGAGCAACACACTCATAATGATTTATCTACTTCTTTTCAAAGAGGTTTGATGTCTTACTATTATTCCTCAACATCTTCATGAACATGTATTTTGATTTCAATTAAAGAAAGGAATTTTCTATATGACTTATAAAATGATTGTTTTAGATTTAGATGATACTTTATTACGTGATGACCATACTATTTCACCTCGTACGAAAGAAGCGTTAATGACTGCACAAGAGCAAGGGGTAAAGGTTGTACTTGCTTCTGGACGTCCAACGTTTGGTATGCGCAATGTAGCCAAAGAACTTCGCTTAGAAGAATACGGCAGTTTCATTCTATCTTTTAATGGCGCAAAAATTATTAACTGTAAAACAAACGAAGAAATCTTTAGTAGTACACTATCTCCTGAAATCGTTCACAACCTATTTGAAATTAGTAAAACTGAAGATGTATGGATTCATACTTATATGGGCGATGATATCGTAACGGCAGAAAATAATCCTTATACTGAAATTGAGGGCGATATTACTGGTATGCCAATTGTTGTAGTAGATGACTTTAAAGCCGCAGTTAAAGAGCCTGTAGTAAAAGTATTAATGAATAAAGAAGCTGAACGCCTTGTTGAAGTTGAAAAGAAACTTCAACAACAACTAGAAGGCCAATTAAGCGTGATGCGTTCGAAACCATTCTTCTTAGAATTTACTGAAGCCGGTGTTACAAAAGGAACGAGCTTAAACAAACTGATTCAAAAGCTTGGCATTAAGCGTGAAGAAGTTATCGCAATGGGCGATAGTTATAACGACCAAGCAATGATTGAATTTGCTGGTCTTGGTGTTGCAATGGGCAATGCACCTGATGATATTAAAGAAATTGCAAACTACGTAACAGATACAAATATGAATGATGGTGTCGCAAAAGTTGTAGAGAAATTCGTTTTAAAAACGGATGTACTTGTTTAATATTTTCATTCACAAAACCTATTTGAAGTCAAATACTTCAAATAGGTTTTTATTTAAATTCTCATGCTTTTGTGACTATATTTTGAACTTTGCACTATTCTCGTAGTGTAAACTTTCTTTTTGTATATAATGAAACAAAATAGACTATTTTATTTTGAAAAAGAATACAAATTTACTATATACAAGCATACGTTAAAGGAGGCTACTTTATGTTATCTACACCAATCGGACGATTAAGAGCAATTGGACTAGTTGAGGGTATTTCTTTCCTATTACTATTATTTGTAGCAATGCCATTGAAATATTTCGCAGGATTTGCAACAGCTGTTAAAATTACAGGCATGGCTCATGGTGTTCTGTTTATTCTATTCATCTTTGCAGTAATTCAAGTAACAATCGTACACCGTAAATCAATTTTATGGGCACTTGGAGCATTTGTTTCATCAGTTATCCCATTTGGTACTTTTGTACTAGATGCAAAATTAAAGAACGAACAACAATAATAAAAAGGTAGTTAACGACTGTTAACTACCTTTTCTATTTATAAATTTGGAATTTCCCAATCAATTTCTCTTTCTCCCATATTAGCTAAAATCGTATTTACTTTAGAGTATGGCTTACTACCAAAGAAACCACGTCTTGCCGATAATGGGCTTGGATGTACAGATTCGATAATATGATGATTCGGATTCGTAATTAACTTCTTCTTCGCCTGCGCATGGCGCCCCCACAATATGAAAACAACTGGCTTTGCACGTTCGTTCAACAGTTCAATCACACGATCTGTGAAGTGCTCCCACCCTTTTCCCTTATGAGAATTTGCTTCGCCTTGACGAACTGTTAATACGGTATTTAGTAGTAATACTCCTTGTTCCGCCCATTTTACTAAATAACCGTTATTCGGGATTTCATAACCATATTCATCTCGAAGTTCTTTATACATATTTAACAATGATGGTGGTGTTTTAACATCAGGTTGTACAGAAAAACTTAAACCATGCGCTTGATTCGGTCCATGATATGGATCTTGTCCTAAAATAACAACCTTTGTATTTTCATAACTTGTATACTGAAGAGCGTTAAAAATATCTTCTACCTTCGGATAAACAACATGCGTGCTGTACTCTTCTGTCAAAAAACTGGATAGAGTACGATAATACTCTTTCTCAAATTCTGGTGCCAATAATGGTCCCCAATCATTCTTTAAAACATTTTCCATACTGTCACTTCCTGTCTAATTAATTCAACATATCCTGTTTTGTAAATACTAAGAACGAAATAATAAGGGAAACAACTGCCCAAACAGTTAAATTCATCAAAGAAAATCCCATTGATAAGCCTTGTAATGCAGGTAATTTTCCTGATAAATAATCCGTTAATGATAAATTCACGCTAAAAATATATTTCGCACCTTCCCAAGATGTTGCGAACGAGCTTAAGATACCGCCTGCAATTAATGCAGCTAGCATAACGCCCATACCAGCTGGTGTATTACGAATTAAAACAGAGACCATAAATGATATAGTTCCGACAACGATAGCAACAAACCAGGCTAGTCCATACGCCATTAAGATGTATTGCCACTGCGGAATAAGATGCACAAAGTTCGTATTTAACGTTTCCTTATCAATGACGAATCCTGTTAAAACAGGTAAATTCCATCCCGAGTATCCAAATACAAGCCCTGATAATATGTAAGCAAACAAACCTACAAGAAACAGTATGAGCGAAATGAAAAATAACATCGTCACGTATTTACTAAGGAGTATTTTCCAGCGCCGAATCGGCCGCGTAAGTAACATCTTCATTGTCCCATCACTTCGTTCTCCTGAAACGATATCAATAGCGACAATCATTACGAGAAGCGGAATAAACAATGTAATTCCTTGTTCAATAAATGCTCTGACAAAAGTCGGTGCACCCGGTGCCATCGGGTTAATATCATGATCTAAATAATATTGTTGTTGCTCAACTCTTACCTTTAACCAATCACGCCATTCTTCTGGCAACCTAGAATTGTTCAACCGGTTCTGAGAATCAACAATTTGCTGTTGCAATGAAACCTTCCAATCAGTTGTACCGAGTCTTTTTTGTGTCGTTTCTATTTCACGATACTGCGCGTACACAAAAAGCGGGATCAAGATTGCTAAAATAAGCATGACAACAAAAATACGTTTCTTACGGTAAATCTTTTCTGATTCATTTAAAACTAGATTCGCAAATTCACGCATGCTGCTCACCCCTTGTGAGTTCAATAAATAAATCTTCTAGCGTAAATACAAGCTCCTTAACGCTATGTACATCTATTTCATTTTCTACAAATTTTTTATTCCAACTACTTATAGATGCAATATCCATGCGGCATAGTAATCGCTCGCCTTTTACACTCACTTCTCTTATTTCCTCGGCCGCTTCTAGCATATCTTTCGCCTTAGAAATTGGTGTAACAATCCATTCTACACGATCACTTGCTGTTTTAATTAATTCTTCAACCTTGGCAACTGTTATCATCTTTCCTTTATGAATAATAGCAACGCGATCGCATATCATTTGCACTTCACTTAGCAAGTGACTTGAAATAAACACGCTCATATTTTCTTCTTTCACAAGCTTATGTATAAATTCCCTAAGTTCTCTAATCCCTGCTGGATCTAAACCATTCGTTGGCTCATCTAATATAAGCAATTTAGGATTCCCAAGGAGCGCCTGTGCAATTCCAAGGCGTTGTTTCATACCAAGTGAGTACGTTTTTACCTTGTCATGAATTCTTTCATCTAAATGAACCATTTCAGCAATTTCAATAATACGTTCATCTGATATATCACCTAACATACGAGCAAATTGCTTTAAATTTTCCCATCCTGTTAAATATGTATACAACTCTGGGTTTTCAACGATACTCCCAATTTGACGCATCGCTTCTCTGAAATTTTCCTTAATCGAATAACCACCGATAGAAATCTTACCTTCTGTCGCCTTAATCAATCCGACTAACATTCGAATAGTAGTCGTCTTTCCAGCACCGTTTGGTCCTAGGAACCCGAACACTTCTCCTTGCTTTACATCAAAGGAAATATTCTCTACAAGAGTCTTGTTTCCAATTACCTTCTTCAAGTCTCGTACGGAAAGTATCGTCGTCATTTTACCCCTCCTTGTTCTAGTTTTAATTTACTTACAACATTTTGAACTAAACGTTCTGCCATATACGTATAACCTACTTCATTCGGATGAAAATGATCAGAGTATAATAAATCTTTCCCGCGGTTTTGGAATAAATCAAATGTCGGTGTAATATACACATTTTTATCGTTTAGCGCTAACTTCTCTAAAGATGCATTCCAGTCCACAACAATGTTTGAAGACCCTTTTAAATCTTCTACATCTTCAAAAGGATTGTATAAACCAAGCCAAAAAATCGGACTATTTGCATTTAATTTACGAATTTCTTCTATAATTTTCTTTGCTTCATTTTGAAACGTTTCTGTATCAGGACGATACGTCTCTAAATCTATTTTCCCGAGCGATTCCCAGCCTGGGAACAAATCATTCCCGCCAATCGTTAACACGATTACATCTGCTTGCTTAATTGAATATTGAGCGCCACTACTCTCAATTTGTTTTAATAAATCGGGCATTTTTGCACCACTAACTGCTAAATTTGTTAATGCAATTTTTTGCTTATAATCTTTTTGTAAATCCTCTTTCATTCGCCCAACATAGCCAATTCCTTCTTTATCACCAACGCCACGCGTTAATGAATCACCTAAACTAACGATTTGTAACGTTCCCGTTTTCTTTTTCTCTTTTGCCACTACATCGGTCTTTTTAATTAAATTTGAAGCTTTCGGATTTAATACATCATTTACACCTGAAACAAAGCCATATGCAAATAAACAGAAAGATGCAATTGTAATGAGTAGAATTACTTTTACTACTTTTGATCTCATATCAAAACCCCTTTTAGCCCTCATAGATTGTCCATAATTATACCAAACGAAATTTTGAAAAGCGATTTTCACACCTTCTCAATTATGTCGTTTCTCTATCTACTAACTCTGGTAATAACTCTACATGCTTCACATCTAATTTCTCTTCATTAATCTTTTCATATAATAATTCAAACGCTTTCACTCCAACGTTTTTACTAGAATGCGAAATCGTCGTTATACCCAATATATCTGCCACCTCTTGATCATCACACCCGATAATCGTAATATCCTCTGGAATACGAATTCCTTGTTTTTTTGCTTCTGTAACCATCCCCGCTGCAATATGGTTACAAGATACAAGGAACGCCGTCGGTTTTACTGACATATGAGCCCATTCTCTAATTACATTGCGTCCATCTTCCACTGTAAAACATCCCTCAAATTTCCAGGTCTCTAACGGTGTTACGATACTCTGTTGCAGCGAATCTTCGTATGCCTTCTTTCGTCTTTGGCTATTAACGCTATTACTTCTTCCAATACAATATCCAATACGTGTATGACCGGCATCTATTAAGCTTTTCATCCCACGTGAAAATACTTTGTAGTAATCGATATGGACACTTGAAATATACTTCGAATCTATTTCTTCACACATAACAATCGGGCCGAATTTCGTATATTCTTCAAGCTTCTCTTTACTATTTGTCCGAGAACAAATAATAACCCCATCAAGCTTTTTCATTTTTAACATATTTAAAATTTCTAGTTCTCTTTCTTCGCTATAATTTGTCTGGCAAAGCATCATATTATAATTATTCTTTGCTGTTTCTTTTGATATCCCCTCGATAATAGCACTATAATATTGATCATTTACGTGTGGCAATAAAACGCCAATTACATTCGTTTTTCCTTTCACTAAATGAATTGCATTCACGTTTTGCGTGTAATTTAATTTTTCTATAATTGCTAAAATTTCTTTTCGTTTCTGTTCATTTACGTACGGATGATTATTTAGTACACGTGAAACAGTTGAAACAGATACTCCAGCAAGTTCAGCAATCTTTCTTATATTTGTCATCTCATTTTCCCCTTCTCACAAAAAGTCTCCCTTGACCTGGTAAGCTTTCCACAATATATCCTTTCCTAGCAAATACATTTAGAAAGGATATACAACTATGCTTCGATTCAAATTAGAATATATATTTTTCATTGGCGGTTTACTCATTCTTGCCATCGGTATTAATATGATGACAACAATTACTTCCTTTGGACTTAGTCCTTATGATTCCTTCTTTATTGCACTATATCAAAATTTTGGGATAAGCATTGGTTTTTGGATTTTCATGATTAACTTTGCCTTTACACTTATCGTACTCTTTTGGAATAAAAAACAAATTACAATCGGTACAATTGTAACGATGGTTCTTATTTCTCTTTTTGTTGATTGGATTGGTTCCATTACAACTATTATGGACGCTATCCGCTCTCTTCCAAAATATATAACACTTATTTGCGGAAATCTATTCGTTGGAGCTGGAATTGGTCTTTACGTCTCTACAAACCTTTGCGCAGCGCCTCAAGAAGCTTTCGTTTTAACGGTTGCTGAAAAGAAAAAATGGACGTTTAGAAGAACAGAGATTTCATTAGCCTTTTTATTTTTAACGTTAAGCTTTTTATTAGATGGACCTATCTATTTTGGAACAATCATCTTATCCTTTACAACAGGCTGGATTATCCAAGCATTTATTCAAGTTGGTACGCAGATTTTAAATAGAAAAGAGCCTATTAAGCAAGCTGCTTAATAGGCTCTTTCTGTTTTATGGTAAGAGATACTACTTAGCATCCCCTTCAATTCGATAGTTCGCTTTCAAACAATCGATTTCTTCATACCCTTGCAACGTATGTAGAATATAATCATAATCAGCAAGAGACGCACGATGCGTTACAATTACAATTTCAGCCTTTCCTTTCTCTTCAAGCGGCATTTGAATAATCTTTTCAAAGCTAACGCCACGCTCAGAGAACAATGAAGTAATTTTTGCAAATACACCAATTTCGTCTTTTACATGAAGTCTTAAAAACTTTTTCACGACAATTTCGTCTGGCTCTTTTAATACTTTTTGATATTGTGGGACTACAGCACTATTTCCTGTTACCCCTAATCTAATATTTTGCATTACAGCAACTAAATCCGAAACAACAGCTGTCGCTGTCGGTAAACTTCCTGCGCCTGGTCCATAAAACATCGTTTCTCCAACTGCTTCACCGTACACATACACAGCGTTATATTCATTTTGTACTGCCGCAAGAGGATGTGTATTTGGAAGTAAAGTTGGTTCAACTGTAACCTCCAATTTTTCACCATCTCGTTTTGCAAGACCGATTAATTTAATTGTATAACCTAAGCTCTTACTGTATTCAATATCTTCCTCTGTAATAGAGGTAATCCCTTTTACTTTCACATCTCCAAGCTCTACATTTGTAGAGAAACCGAGAGTAGCTAAAATCGTCATTTTTCTTGCTGCATCTAAACCTTCTACGTCTGATGTTGGATCTGCTTCTGCAAATCCAAGTTGTTGGGCTTCTTTTAACACGTCGTTATATGCTCTCCCTTCGTCTGACATTTTCGTCAAAATAAAATTTGTCGTTCCATTTACAATTCCCATTACTTTCGTAATAAGATCTGAAGAAAGTCCTTCTACGATACTGCGTAAAATTGGAATTCCTCCTGCCACACTCGCCTCATAGAATAAATCAGCCTTATTATCTTTTGCTGTCGCTAATAATTCAGCTCCATGTAATGCCATTAAGTCTTTATTTGCAGTTACAACATGCTTTCCGCTTTTTAAAGCTTGTAAAATATATGATTTTGCATCATCAATGCCACCCATCACTTCGATGACAACATCAATATTTGGATTATCTAAAATTTCATTTGCATCTTGTGTTAATAGAGTAGAAGGTACCTCTACCTCTCTCTCTTTCTCAATGTTTTGCACTAATACTTTCGTTACCTTAACTGGACAACCTACTTGGTGTATGAGTCGTTCTTGATGATCCGTAATAATACGAACCACACCACTGCCAACTGTCCCAAGACCTAATAACCCAACTTGAATTTCTTTCATAGTACTGTCCACCCCTCAAAAATTGTGTTTAGATGAAATTATATGAGTAAAAAATCTGAAAAACAATGTATTTTGAACATTCGGAAAAATATAAGTTAATCTTTACAAGGAAAACGTTGCCACGTGTTACACAATCTTTCTTTACAATATATAAGGGGTTTCTTGATACACGTAATAATTCAACCAATTAGAAAACAATAAATTACCATGACTCCTCCACCTAACAAGCGGCTTTTCATCTGGATTATTATGTTTAAAATAGTTTTTTGGCACATCAATATTTAATCCCTTGTCACGATCTCGTTCGTATTCTTGTTTTAACGTCTCACAACTATATTCGCTATGTCCAAGGGCAAAAACTTGCCTTCCTTCTGGCCCAATAACAAGGTGAACACCTGCTTCTTCAGAGTTTGCTAACAATGTTAATTCTTTCACTTCTCTAATATCATTCTCTCGTACTTCTGTATGACGAGAATGCGGAGCAAAAAACAATTCATCAAATCCTTGTAACAATTTCACATGTTGCTCGCAAACCTCATGTTCAAATACACCGAACATTTTTTCCTTAAGGGGATACTTTGGAACACCATAATGATAGTACAAACCAGCCTGTGCCCCCCAGCAAATATGGAGCGTAGATGTTACATTCGTTTTTGAATACTCCATAATACGTTTAAGCTCTTCCCAATAATCTACTTCTTCAAAAGAAAGAGTTTCAACTGGTGCTCCTGTAATAATGAGCCCATCAAATTTTTCATTTTCAATATCACGAAACGTTTTATAAAAGCTCGTTAAATGGTCCTGCGCTACATTACGAGACAGATGTGATTCCATATGAAGTAAATGAACATCTAATTGCAACGGTGTGTTTCCAATTAAGCGAAGTAATTGTGCCTCTGTGTCTTGCTTCGTTGGCATTAAATTTAATATAGCAATTTTCAAAGCGCGTATATCTTGTGTTTCTGCTCGCTCCTTCGTCATTACAAAAATATTTTCTTTTTGCAACACTTTGCGAGCCGGTAAATCTTTATCAATTATGATCGGCATGTGTTTTGCCTCCAACTAGAGCTGCTTCCAAATCTGCAATAATATCAGAAACATCTTCTATACCAACCGATAAACGAATTAAATCAGATGTAACACCAGCTAAACGCTGATCTTCAGCATTTAATTGTCTATGCGTCGTACTAGCGGGATGTATAACGCAAGTTCGTGCATCAGCTACGTGTGTTACAAGAGTTGCTAGTTTTACATTTGCGATAAATTCTTTTGCTGCTTCTAATCCCCCTTTAATACCAAATGTTAAAACCCCACTAGCACCTTTTTTCAAATACTTTTGTGCTAACGAGTAATTTTCATTACTATCTAATCCCGGATAATTCACCCATTCAATACGTTCATGATTAGCAAGCCACTTAGCAACTGCCAGAGCATTTTCGCTATGACGCTCCATTCGTAAATGCAAAGTCTCTAAGCCAATATTGCTAATATATGCATTGAATGGGCTCATACAATTTCCATAATCTCTTAATAGTTGAACACGTGCTTTCACAATATATGCTGCTGCACCAAAGTTTTGAACGTAACTTACACCGTGATAACTTGGATCTGGTTCAACAAGCTCAGGATATTTTCCATTTGTCCAATCAAAGTTTCCACCGTCAATTACAATACCGCCTAAAGAGCTCGCATGCCCATCGATATATTTAGTCGTAGAATGAACAATAATATTTGCCCCATATTCAAACGCTTGGCATAAATAAGGAGTTGCTAATGTATTATCAACGATAAAAGGTACCTCTAATTCTTTAGCGGCAGCTGAAAATTCTTTGAAATTTAAAACATTCATCGCTGGATTTCCTAATGATTCTGCATAGATAAGTTTCGTCTTATCGTTAGCAAGTGCCGTAATTTCATCTGCCGTTAAATTTGGATTAAAGAACGTAACATCAATGCCAAGCTTACGTAAACTCACCCCAAATAAATTAAACGTTCCCCCGTAAACAGTTGAAGAGCAAAGTAAATGATCCCCACTACTACAAATATTTAAAACTGCGAGCATAATAGCTGCTTGCCCAGAAGCCGTTGCAACAGCTCCTACACCGCCTTCTAAATCTGATAACTTCTGCTCAAATGCGGCTAGAGTAGGGTTTCCAATACGCGTATAAATATATCCTTCTGCCTCTAAGTTAAATAGAGATGCTAAATCATCCGAAGTATCGTATTTATAAGTTGTGCTTTGATAAAGTGGTAAAACACGTGGTTCACCATTCTTTGGCGTATAGCCACCTTGCACACAAATCGTTCCTTTTCCCCATGATTCTCCCATCTCTCATTCTCCTTTCTTTTATACAAAATAAAAAACTGCCCCTTTCCTGAAAACAAGAAAGGAGCAGTTTGAAAACACGCTCTAAAGGCTCTTTCTTATCTCTCAGGATTACTACCTGCAGGATTTGGCACAATTCCGTTATACGGCTGTTGCCAAGGTTTCATCGGGCCTGTCCCTCCACCTTTTCTTGATAAGACTATGCAATTACCGTTGATTTTATAGCAATAATTTCCTAATGTCAAACAGTTTTTCTGAATGTTCTAAAATAAATGTTAACAGTTTCATATAAAGCAACAAAAGAAATATATTCTAGTCTATTTCAAAAAAGACCTTTAAAAAACTCAAATCAGTCTATAAAATTAAATAAGTAATTTAACCTATAAATTCAAATTCTCTAAAATTCAGCCTATATGTTGAATAGGCGGTCCTCTCAAAAAGATACTATATATATTCAATCCATTTTCCACTAGTATATTTCACTTTTTCCCTACTGAGATTTACATAACGGAGGTATAACATGACAAATAAAAAAGATATGCAGTACATACTTGCTCTATATGGCATTCTTCTAGGATCTATAGTAGGAGCTACAGTCTGGTTATTTTTAGTCACAATAAATATTGGAATCCACTTTATTTGGGGATACTTGCCTGAAGTTCTCTCTTATCCCTCTTATTACACCCTTTGCGTAACAATAATTGGCGGGGTCCTCGTTGGTCTATCACAAAAATATTTCGGTATATATCCACGCCTTATGCCTGAAGTGATGACTGAATATAAAAAAACTGGTCGAATCGAATATCGCTTTGTCCATCAGGCTACTTTAACAGCGATTATTGTTTTAATTTTCGGAGCTAGTCTTGGTCCAGAAGCCGCACTAGTTGGAATTATAGGCGGACTGTGCACATGGGTAGGGGATCGCTTTAAATTTGCCTTAAAGGGTATGAATGAGCTAACCGAGATTGGAATTGGCGCTACTTTAAGTGTCATTTTTAACGCACCATTATTCGGTTATTTAGCACCGAATGAAAATGAGGGGGAACAAATTGCTGCTTTTTCTAAAGGAAAAAAGGCAATTGTATACTTAGCTACTACTTTCGCAGGTTTTTCTGTTTATTTACTACTGAGTAAACTCGATAATCGTGGATCCTTTATTGTTGATTTCGGGGAAGGTGCACTTTCTTTCAATGAATGGATCGCATTTCTTCCACTTGCTAGTATCGGTGCTATAGTTGGTTTCTTTTATTTCAAGTTAGAATTCACATTAGAGAAGTTAATTCACCCTTTTAGGGAATACAAGCTGACACTCGGAATTATCGGTGGCATTTTATTAGGAATTGCAGGAACTTTTCTTCCGTACACATTATTTTCAGGGGAACATCAATTAAAAGAGTTAGTTGTTGAATGGAGCCATTTATCTTTTTGGATACTACTTCTTTCAGGGATTTTAAAGTTGTGTATTACTGCCGTTTGTTTGAACACAGGGTGGCGGGGTGGACATATATTCCCAATTATATTTTCCGGATCAAGTATTGGATACGCTATAGCATCTATTCTTCCTATAGATCCAGTAGCGTCCGTTGCTATCATAACGACAGCAATTTCGAGCTATGCGTTACGAAAGCCAATAGCTATTACATTGCTATTACTTATGTTTTTCCCGCTTAATTTACTATTGCCAATGCTTGGTGCAGCTGCTATTGGGAATGCCTTTCCACTCCCAAAACATAACGAAAATACAAATTAACAAAAATAGACAGTGTAGACGAAAGCTCCACTGTCTATTTTTTTATTACACATGCTGCTTTAATAACGCTTCTAACTCCTCAAAATTATGCACTTCATATGTCGGTATAATCCCACTATCATTTAACTTCCTTTCTGGATTAAACCAACAAGTATCAATTCCCGCTACATATCCACCTTTAATATCCGCGCTTAATGAATCCCCAATAATCAGTCCTTCTTCAGGTGCAAAGTTAGGAATCCGTTCAAAAACATAATCAAAATACTCTTTCATCGGCTTTTGAAAACCTGTATCTTCCGAAACAAAAACATCTTTAAACAATGAATGTAACCCTGCATTACGCAAACGTTTACCTTGCGTCTTAGAAACACCATTTGTCACTATATACAACTCATACTCCCCTTGAATTTGATTTATAAATTCAAACGCACCTTGCATGAGTTGATTTCCTTCTTCTAAATAGTTACGGTAATTATTTTCGAATAATATTCCATCTACTTCTTCTCCATACTCTTTAAACAACAGAGAGAATCGTGTATTTACAACTTCATTGCGTGATAGTTCCCCTTTTTCAAAAGCATCCCAAAGACCTTTATTTATTTTTTTATAACGAGCCTCTATCTCGTCTGTTAAAGGGATTCCCTTCTCTTCAAAAAGCACCCGTAAAGCCACTTTTTCAGCCTTTTGGAAATCTAATAATGTATCATCTACATCAAATAGCAATGTTTTATATTTTTTCATAAACTCATCACACTCTCTTTTCTACAAAAACAAATTTACATAAATCGTATCATTCCTTCTTGTAAAGATAATAGGAGATATCTCATACTATAAATAGAGGTGAAAATATGAAAATCAGCAAAAATGAGGAAGAAATTTATCAATACATGCAAATCCATCAATTCCATACCCTATTTTCATTTCATGTCTTGCCATATGTAGAGCTACATTCTTTTCAAACGAAAGAGATGATATGTAGCGAAGGAAATACTCTCCCTTATCTCTATTACTTAATTTCTGGGAAGGCAAAAATATATATGAGTCATAAAAACGGGAAGGTTTCATTAATTAATTTTATTCAAGCACCATCTTTTATCGGGGAATTAGGATTAATAGGAGTAGAAAATATTACCAAGTCCATTGAAGTACTAGAAGATTGTGTTTGTTTGGCACTTCCTCTTAAAGATTGTCAGCAACTTTTATTACAAGATGCAACGTTTTTACAGCACCTATGCAAATTTATTGGAGAAAAGACAATTACTCGCACTGAAAATTACGCAAAAAACTATAGTTATCCTTTTGAAAATCGATTAGCTGCTTTTATTTTATTAACAGAACAAAATAATTGTTATATAGAAAAGCATACTGAGGCCTCGGAATATTTAAATGTCAGCTACCGTCATCTTTTATATGTATTAAATCAGTTTTGCCAACAAAATTACTTAAAAAAAGACGGAAGAACCTATTACATACGAGATCGAATTCAATTAAAAAAACTTGCTGATGAACTAAAAATATAAAAAAAGCAGCATTAACGTTTACATGTTAATGCTGCTTTTTCGAGTGACGATTATAATTTTAATTAAAATTTACTTGCTACTTTAGCTGCTTCTTCAAGACCTGTAGCAATGATTTCTTCTGCTTTATCTGGGAATTGGTTATGTCCTTCAATAATTACTGTTTCCATGTTTGTTGCGCCGAAGAAGCCCATCATACTTGCTACATATTTAACAGCCATTTCTACCTCAGCTGCTGGACCTTCTGAATATACGCCGCCTCGTGCATTTAATAATGCAATCTTCTTATCACCGATTAGGCCAACTGGACCCTCTGGCGTGTATTTGAACGTTTTACCAGCACGGTTTAAATAATCAATATATGTGTGTAGCACTGCTGGAATCGTTAAGTTCCATAATGGGAAGCCGAAAACAACTTTATCAGCTTCTAGGAATTGATTTAAATACTTATCAGCAACTGCTACTGCTTTCGCCTCTTCTTCTGTTAAATCAAATCCTTTACCTGCCTTGAATGTACCATTGATCATGTCTACACCTACATATGGTAATTCTTCTTTATATAAATCCAGTTCTACTACTGTATCATTTGGGTGTGCTTCTTTATAGTTTGCTAAAAATGCCTCATATAATTTTACACTAACTGCTTGTTCCGCTGGACGGTTGTTTGCTTTAACGAATAAAACTGTTGCCATTATTTCTTCCTCCTAGTACTCACTCTTATGTTGTTATATGCTTTCAAAAAAGGTATCCCTTGTAATTGTTGTTTTGTTGCTTACAAACATATTTTATCTTTATATCAAGACAATTTCGTCCTCACATAGACGTATTTTTCCATAAAAAAAGTCCACCTTCTAAAGGCGAACTAGGTCTTACGACTTTTGTCTTATACAATTCCATTTTTCACTGCATATAACGCCGCTTGCGTACGATCGGATAAATTTAATTTACTCAAAATGCTACTTACATGCGCCTTAACCGTCTTTTCTGTAATAACTAAAACAGATGCAATTTCCTTATTGCTCATCCCTTTTGCTAATAGTTGCAACACCTCATTTTCTCTCGCTGTTAGCACATCCACTTGAATAGAATGTTCTTCTTCCTTTTCTTCTACAGGTAATGTTTGAGAGAGAAGAGCATTTGCTATATCCGGATGTAATTGAATATTACCTTTATATGCACTTCGAATAGCCTCAACAAGCTGATCCGGTTCTACATCTTTTAAAATATACCCACTTGCTCCAGCCCTTAATGCAGGTAACACATGCGCCTGATCAGAAAAGCTAGTTAATACAATTACTTTCACATTTGGATACTCTTTTTTAATATATGCCGTCGCCTCAACACCATCCATTTCAGGCATATATAAATCCATTAATATAACATCAGGATTTGTTTCTCCTACTTTCACTAACGCTTCTTTCCCATTATTCGCTTCTCCAACTAACTCTAAATCTTCCTGTGTACTTAAGAAAAATGCTAATCCTTTTAAAACGACTGTATGATCATCAACTAACAATACTTTTATTTTCACAAACTTCCCTCATTTTCACATCATAATGGTACATTTACTTTTACGCTCGTTCGTTTATTACTACTTACAATTTTAATTGTTCCACCAACTAATTCTACTCTTTCACGCATCGTAGTCATACCTAGTGATTTCTTTTCTTTTATATTCTTTTCCACAAAGCCCTTTCCTTGATCAACTATTTCTAATGATACATTTTTCTCATTCACTGTAAAATAAATCGTCGCTTCTTTTACACCTGCATGCTTACTTACATTGTTCAGTGCTTCTTGGCCAATGCGCCATAAAGCTTCTTCTACTACACGAGGTAAATCACGAACACCCGTAACTTGCTCCCTAATTTTCAGTCCCAAATTTTCACCGTACTGCTTTAGAGCTGGCAATAATCCTTTTTCTAATCCTGCTGGACGAAGCTGCCAAATTAATGTCCTCATTTCTTTCAAAGCTCCTTGTGCAAGTTCACGCATCTCATGCAAAGATTGATCTACCTTTTCATTTTTACCTTTTAAAACTGCCTCGGCGCCTTTTGTCATGAAGGTTAATGAAAATAATTTTTGCGAAACAGAATCATGTAAATCTCTTGCTAATCGGTTTCTTTCTTCCATTCGTACAAGTTCACGGCGCTGCTCGTTTAACCTCAAATTCTCTATTATTAACGAAACATGGTTTGATAGCGCTTGAATTACATCTATTGTATTAGCATCAAACTCTCCATTATTCAAGCTAACACATAAAACACCAAATATATGGTTTTGAATATGTATTGGCGTAGCAATAACAGTTTGATTTAGATGCACATTATGCCCTATTTGATGTTTTATTAGAACTGGTTCATCTTGCTCTAACGCCTTGTTGGCCGCCTCTTTCACTTCCTCTTGTAACTCTTCCTGAACGTAAGACGCTCGTAAAGATAGTTCCTTTTCCTCCCTAATAAACAGCGCCACTTGATTCCATTGAAATACTTCACCTACGTGATTTACCACCTTTTCAGGTAGTACATTAAACTTATGAATCGTTTTTAAATCTTGAATGAAACGCTCTAATTTCACATAATAATGTGCTCTTCTCTTTTCATTTTCATATAATTTTGTTCGCTTTAAAGCCGTACCAATTTGGAAAGAAACCGATTGGAGTAATACTAATTCTTCTTCCGAAAAATGTGTTTTACCCGGACTTGCAACATTTAACAACCCAAATTTTTCTCCTCCAGCTTTTAAAGGAACCGTAGCATGATGAAGAATGCCCTCCGTATCTCCCCAATTATATTCAATTGCATTATTAATTCTTTTACATTCAATAATATTAACGGCTCTCTCTAATTTCCCATCTACAAAACCCCGTAAACACCAACACTCACCTTCGCACATCGGGCGTTTATTTTCATATGTAAGTGCCTCTGGTAATCGGTAATCAATCAACTTCGTATACTTCCCATTTTCATCTGCAAGAAAAATCCATCCTGTCGTTAAGCCTGTCACACTTAGTAATTTCTCTAGGACAGCTTGCAATACATGATACGTATCATTTGATGTATTTAATGTTTCTGCAATTTCCTTTAATATAACTAATTCATTTGTACGATTATCTCGAAACATACTCAGTCTCCTGCATACAAGATTTTAAATAGCTCTTAAAATAAATCATCTACTTTTCACTTTGTACTTATTCGTAACATTGATATAATGGTGAAAACATAGTTTTCATTATATCACTTGAGGGGGCTTTCATAATGACATTAAATAAAGCACTTACTATCGCTGGTTCTGACACAAGTGGCGGTGCTGGTATACAAGCAGATTTAAAAACATTCCAAGAACTTGGCGTATACGGAATGACATCTCTTACAACAATCGTAACGATGGATCCACATAACGGTTGGGCACATAACGTATTTCCAATCCCAGCTTCTACATTAAAACCACAATTAGAAACAACAATTGAAGGTGTTGGCGTAGATGCTTTAAAAACAGGTATGCTTGGATCAGTAGAAATTATTGAAATGGTTGCAGAAACAATCGAAAAGCACAATTTCAAAAATGTAGTAGTTGACCCTGTTATGGTATGTAAAGGCGCAGATGAAGCATTACATCCTGAAACGAACGATTGCTTACGTGACGTTCTTGTGCCAAAGGCATTAGTTGTAACGCCAAACTTATTTGAAGCTTACCAATTAAGCGGTGTGAAAATTAATTCTCTTGAGGACATGAAAGAAGCAGCGAAGAAAATCCACGCTTTAGGTGCCAAATACGTACTAATTAAAGGCGGAAGCAAACTTGGTACGGAAACTGCAATCGACGTCCTATATGATGGAGAAACATTCGAACTTCTAGAATCAGAAAAAATCGATACAACCAATACACACGGTGCAGGTTGTACATATTCTGCTGCAATTACAGCAGAACTTGCAAAAGGAAAACCTGTGAAAGAAGCAGTAAAAACTGCTAAAGAATTCATCACAGCTGCTATTCGTTACTCATTCAAAATTAACGAATACGTAGGTCCAACTCACCATGGTGCATATCGTAAATTCGTTGTATCAAAAGAACTTGTCTAATATATAAATAAAAACACTCACAAGGTTCATACATTGACTCTGTGAGTGTTTTTTATAAGCTTTATGTCTTCTGGTCATCTTATCTTTAAGATGCAGAGCTGACCTTATTTCTACCATTTCGTTTCGAGTAGTATAACGCATCATCCGCCACTTGAATAAATTGCTCCGGTGATTCTTCATATTCTGAAACCCCTATCGAAACTGTAATTTTTATTTTTGTTCCATCTAACAATTGAAATGGGTGACTTTCAACAGCTGTACGAATTTGCTCGCCCATACAAATTCCGTAAGCTAATCCCTTATTCGGTATCAAAAGCGCAAACTCCTCTCCACCCTTTCGAAAAGCCAAATCTGGAAATTGTGAAGTTTCTTGTAAAATACATCCTACTTGTTTTAACACTTCGTCCCCTGCAGGATGCCCGTACGTATCATTTACATACTTAAAGTGATCAATATCTATAAGGAGTAAACAAAGCGAATCATTTTTCATGTTCTTATTACTAATATGACGATTCATCTCTAAATCAAACTGTCTTACGTTTCCTAAACCTGTCAATGCATCTATCGTTGCGTATTGTTTCATCTTTTGAAATAACTCATTGGATTGTAAAACATAGTTTGTACTTACGAATGTTATGTAACCTGTAGTAATACTTGAAATTAAATATAGTACAACTACAGATATATCATTAAATAATATATACATCGGTACTATCAAAATAGAAAGGCAGTATACGTGTAACCATACTAACTTTAACGTAATCGAAGTTTGTATTCTTGCAATAAAGATAACACCAATTCCACTTAGTAAAATTGTATAGCAAGCCAATTCGGAAGCTAAAGAGTACTCAGTAAAAATTAGCCGAGTAATTAAAATTATAGTAACTGTTATACTACTAGCTACCGGACCTCCAACTATAATTGCCAAAATAACGGCTAAATAACGTAAATCCAACATAATATCTTCAATGTGTACACCAAAATGCATTAACAGTACACCTAATATTCCAGTAAAAATACCGATTACACACTTCTGCAAAAAAGAGAATCCTTCTTTTAACGGCTTATCTCTTAAAAGCTGACCTCCAACAAAAATAAAGGAAATAATAATTGTTGTATTTACAAATAAGTCCCTTAACATAAAATAATCTCCCTACTTTTCCATCTATCCCCTTCCTCACTTTATTGTATACGAAATCCCTATAATTCCCAAAGTTTTTTGTTTATTTTTTTGCTGTTCCACGTGAAACAGCAAAAAAAATAAAAAGGGCGAAAACTCGCCCTTTTTCATTAACAACAGCGTGATATTTTTCCACCCTTTGCGTTAAATCTTGCTTCTTGTGCCTCAGCAAAAAACTGCTTTTGACATACAATCTCTTCTTCTGGATGATGCTTTTTCATATGCTCTACGTATATTTCATAACTTGGTACCCCAACGAGCAAACTAATAAAGCGCTTCCTTTCCCCCCATACTTGCCACAGCTTTTTAAGCATAGTTCCTCGACTCACTTTCATCTCTAGGAATATATGGTGCCTCTTTTAACGGCATTGGCTTATTTCTTAATACTTGTATCCAAATTCGAAGTGCTGAAATTAACACAGCGATTACAACTATCATAAAAATCCCACAAAGCGCTGCATCTATATAATCATTAAAAATAATTTGCTTCATTTGAGTAACATTTTTAGCTGGTGCTAACACTTTCCCTTCATCTAACGCTCCCTGAAACACCTTCGCGTGAGATAGAAATCCGATTTTAGGATTTTCATGAAATAGCTTTTGATAACCAGCTGTCATTGTTACAATAAGCAATCCCACAGTTGGAATAAGTGTTACCCAAACGTACGCCTTTTTCCCCATTTTGAACAAAATTGTCGTTCCAAGTAATAATGCAATACCTGCTAGCATTTGATTTGCAATACCGAAAAGTGGCCATAATGTATTAATTCCACCGAGCGGATCTATTACCCCTTGGTATAAGAAATATCCCCACCCTAATACACATAACGTTGTAGCTATTACATTAGCTAATGTAGAATCTGTTTTCGCAAACGGCTTATATACATGCCCTAAAATATCTTGAATCATAAATCGTCCTACACGAGTTCCTGCGTCAATCGTTGTTAAAATAAATAGGGCTTCAAAAAGAATGGCAAAATGATACCAGAATGCCATCATCGCCGTTCCACCTATTACTTGTGAGAAAATATATGCCATACCTATTGCTAACGTTGGTGCTCCACCTGTACGTGATAAAATTGTTTGCTCTCCAACATTTACAGCAAGTTCTTTTAATTCATTTGGTGTAATAGCAAATCCCCATGAAGAAATAACTTGAGCTGCCTGCGATACATCCGTACCAATAAGTGCCGCCGGACTATTAATCGCAAAATAAGTTCCTGGCGTTAATACACAAGCTGCAATCATTGCCATCGCTGCTACAAACGACTCCATTAACATTGCTCCGTAACCAATTGGCTGTGCATGTCCCTCTTGCTCAATCATTTTTGGAGTTGTACCAGATGAAACGAGAGCATGGAATCCAGAGACCGCACCACAGGCAATCGTAATAAATAAGAACGGGAATAAATTACCGGAGAAAACAGGACCAGTTCCATCAATAAATTGCGAAACTGCTGGCATTTGTAAATTGGGTGCTACAATTAAAATACCTATCGCCAATCCAACGATTGTTCCAACTTTTAAAAATGTACTTAAATAATCACGTGGTGCTAATAGCATCCAAACTGGTAATGCAGATGCAATAAATCCATATACAATAAGCATAATAGCAATTGTTTCACCACTAAATGTGAACATACTTGCAAGTGTTGGGTTTTCTGCTACATACTGTCCTCCAATAAGAGATAAAATAAGTAGGATAATACCAATTACTGACCCTTCTCCAACACGACCAGGCCTAATATAGCGCATATAAACTCCCATTAAAATAGCGATAGGAATCGTTGCTGCTATCGTAAACATTCCCCAAGGACTTCCGATCAGTGCCTTTACTACGACTAACGCTAATACTGCTAATAAAATAATCATAATTCCTAAAATACCTATCATTGCAATTAGTCCTGTAACAGGTCCAATCTCATCCTTAATCATTTCTCCTAACGATTTACCATTACGTCTCATCGAAGCAAATAAAATGACAAAATCTTGAACAGCCCCCGCAACAACTACCCCAACAATAATCCAAATGGTCCCTGGTAAATATCCCATTTGTGCTGCTAAAATCGGTCCTACTAAAGGTCCCGCCCCAGCAATCGCTGCAAAGTGATGTCCAAATAATACCCACTTATTTGTCGGAACATAGTCTTTCCCATCGTTTAATGTATGGGCTGGTGTTTGCCGATTATCATCTAAATTAAAAACCTTTCTCGCTATAAATCTACTATAAAAACGATAAGCAACTGCATATACACATACGGCAGCTACTAAGAGCCATACAGCATTAATGGTTTCACCTTGTGATAAAGCTATTACCCCAAAAGCACCTGCTCCTACTGCTGTAATAACGCCCCAAAGTAAGATCGATTTCAATGTCTTCACATACAATTCCCCCAATACTATTTCTTAGTGGAGATTGTACTAAATTTTCTGAATATTTAACTTGAATCCTCCTTATCATGAAGGATTTTCAGTTTATCATGTTAAAATACTCTCATTACCTACTATAATTCAATGTTATTTCGAAGGCGTTTTACATAATTACGACTGACTGGAATCGGTTGCTCATCATACCTATCTAAATACAAATTATACGTGCCATTATAATAAGGTTTCAGTTCTTTTACATATGACATATTAATTAAATAGCTTTTATGCACACGTAAAAAATCATATGCATTTAGCTTATTTTCTAATTCCTGAAGTGTATATGTTGAAATATACTGATTATTCGTTGTGTAAATTGAAACAGTTTTATTTTCTTTATTTTTACTTACATATACGATATCTTCTGGAAGCATATATCGTATACCTTCTTGACTTTCTATCGGTAGTTTCCGCAAATAACTCTTTGCTTTCTCACCTTGTTCTTTACCTATTTTATATAAAAGAAATTGTAAATCTTCTTCACGAAATGGTCGTAATAAATAATAAAATGCTTGGAAACGAAAAGCTGTAATAGATTCCTCTATGTTTTCACCTACAAAAATAAATTTTGTATAGCAATTTATTTCTCGTAATAAACTTGCATATTCAAAACCAGTACCATCTAGTAATTTGGAACTTAAAAAAACAAAGTCTGGTATATGTTTTTTCATCATAAATAAAGATTCTGTTCCTGTCTTTGCTTCAAAACATTCTACATTTCTCATATTTTCAGTGAAATTTTCAGCTAACTCTCTTCTCTCTTCTGCCTCTTCCATGATCAGTAAAATTTTCATTTCTTCAACCACCTAATTCTTTGTCCATATGTCCTGCTGTATACATTCGCTTTTATAAGAAATAATCCCTTTTTCTTACTATACCATTATTTATCTAAAAAAACAGAAAAAAGGAAACCCCTTCGGTTTCCTCTCCCCCTTTATCCTACATTAACTGCCTAGAAAGAACCAAGTAGTGTAGGGTAATAAACGATCAGGCATACATTTAAAATTTCACTTTATACTAATTCTCGTTGCTTCGTTTCTTGTCCAAGTATTACTACAGCGAATACACCAATTAAAATTGATCCGCAGAAAATCGTAAATATTAATGATAGTGAAGCTTCTGAGGCAACTAAATACCCCACTAATAGTGGTCCAAGAATACCACCAATACGCCCAAACGCTGCTGCCATTCCTGCACCTGTACCACGAATAACGGTTGGATACTGCTCAGGTGTATAGGCGTATAATGCTCCCCAAGCACCTAAGTTAAAGAAGGATAGTAACATACCTGCCACGATTAATACTGTTAATGAATCCGCAACCCCAAACAAATAGGCACTGCAAGCTGTCCCGATTAAATACGTAACCAAAACAAATTTACGACCGAGACGTTCAATAAACCAAGCAGCGGTGAAATACCCTGGAAGTTGAGCTAACGTCATAATAAGTACGTATTGGAAACTTTTTATTAAACTAAACCCTTTTAGCACCATTACACTCGGTAACCAAAGGAACATTCCATAGTAGGAAAAGACAACACAAAACCATAGAATCCATAGCATAATTGTTGCTTTACGATATTCCCCAGACCAAACTGATTTTATATTTTCAATAACAGATGGTCTTCTTTCCACTTTTTGGAACCTTGGGGAATCCGGTAAATTCCATCTTAAATATAAAGCATATAGTGCTGGAACTGCACTCAATACCATCGCAACTTCCCAACCATATTTCGGAATAACAAAATACGAGATAAGAGCTGCAATTAACCATCCACCTGCCCAAAAACTTTCTAATAACACAACAATTTTCCCACGCTCATGTGCTTCAACACTCTCTGATACTAGTGTAGAGGCAACCGGAAGCTCTCCGCCAAGCCCCATACCAATTACAAAGCGTAAAACGAGAAACATCGCGAGTGTCGTCGTTAACGCAGTTAAACCACTACCGATAGAAAATAATAATAATGTAATAATAAAGACTGATTTTCGCCCTATTTTATCTGATAGTATCCCAAAAATAAGCGCTCCTACTGCCATACCGATTGAGTTAATACTACCTATCCAGCCCATTTCCTGGCTCGTTAATCCCCAATCCTTTTGCAAGGCTACCATTACAAATGAAAGCATTCCAACATCCATTGCATCAAATAGCCATCCAAGCCCAGCTATACCAAGTAGTTTGCGCTTCGAAATTTCTTTTACCTTGCCCACTAGAAGTCCTCCTCACACAGGTGTCTTTACACATCATTTTACATGTGTGAATTGTATAAGTAAAATACTTTTGTGTAAAAAATTTCTCCTTCATCATTCCCAAAAAGTAAAACGTCTATCCCGATTGGTGAGGGCTAATAATCAGTAGGGATGCCTCACTGATTAAAGTTTCAATTTATTAAAAATGAACAAATAAAAAAAGCAGCGATATTTCGCTACTTTTTCGAACGCATTACTTCTTTTAAAAATTCCGCTAATACTAACTGACGACGCCAGCGTGTTGGATTACTGCATAATCTATAAAACCACTCTAAATGAATCGCTTGAATCCATTTTGGTGCACGTTTTACTTCTCCAGCCCATACGTCTAAACTTCCACCCACTCCAACAGCCATTTTCGTTTCTAAACGATGCTTATTGTTTTGGATAAAGTTCTCTTGTCTCGGGAAACCGAGTGCAACAAGTAATAAATCTGGTTTTGCTTCTTGAATGCGAGAAATAATATTCTCTTCGTCTTCTTGTTTAAAATAACCATCTTGTGTACCGGCGATGGATACAGCTGAATATGTCTTTGTTAAATGATCTGCTGCAGCTTGTACAACATGCGGCTTTGCACCTAATAAGAAAACAGATACTGGTTTACTATCTTCTGATAACTTCGCAAGTAAATTACACATTAAATCAAAACCTGCTACACGCTCTTTTAAAGGTGTACCAAGCATACCACTTGCCTTTACAACCCCAATACCATCAGGTGTAATTAAATCTGTATTCAATAATGTTTGATAGAACTTTTCATCCTTTTTTGCGCACATAACAATTTCAGGATTTGCTGTTACTACCTGAAACGTATGAGTTCGTTCCGCTTCTAGTTGTTCTTTTAAATATTGGACCGTTTCATCCATTGTCATTGTAGAAAAAGGAACGCCTAGAATATCAACTGTTTGTACTGCCATAGTTAACTATCCTCTCTATCATTACAAGTTTTTCGCTATTAATTGCTTATATGTTTCTTTTGTATCTTCATATAGTTTTTGAAGTGAGAAGTTCATAGTAGCATGCTCATAAATATGTTTACCCATTGCTGCTAATTCTCCCGTTTTCCACTTATCATACGCTTCTTCTAAAGCTAATGCTAATGTCTTTCCATCACCTGTTGGCACAATCCATCCGTAAGTTTCATCTACGATTAATGGCTCAATTTCTCCAGCCCTAGTCACAATTGATGGTACACGTTGGTTTGCCGCTTCTAATAAAACTAGTGGGAACCCTTCACTATGGGAAGTTAATAAATTTACATGTGACGACGCAAATAATTGTTTTACATCTTGACGATGTCCTAAAAACTCTACTTTATCGTTAATCCCTTTTTCAGTAGCTAATGACTTTAGATTTTCTTCTAATGGGCCATCGCCAACTAATAATACTTTAATTTTCTCTAATTTTGTTTGTTGTAACGCATCGAATAAAACTTCATGTCCTTTGACGGGATGTAATCGTGCTACTTGGATTGCCGTAAATACATCTTCATCAATATTGAACATTTCTTTTTTATTATAGCCTTCTGCTTTTTCCTGATCGTATTCAATTCCATTATAAATAACATGCATCTTGTCATTTGAAATGCCTAATGCTGCCAAGCTTTTTTTCAATCTATTTGTTACAACGAAAAATAAGTCTATATTTTTTAAGGCTTTCAAATTTAATTTCGTAAAAATCCAACCTTTTAAGCCCTGTTTAGTAAAGTCTTGAAATGGATCACTATGAATAGTCGTTACCCATTTTGCCTTTATTCTCTTTTTCATTAAAGAAACATAGAAATTAGCCCTAGGACCATGTGTATGAACTACATCAAATTTTTCTTTATTAATAAATTCACTTATATTCTTTAAAATGGATAAATCATAGCGCGATTTTTGTGAAAACACATGGACTTTTATCCCTAACTCCCTTGCTTCCTTCGCAACAATTCCATCTTCAAATACTGCTAATTCTACTTCACCAGTTGGAAACTGATCGAGAAGTGAAATAATATGTGTTTTCCCTCCCCCATCTTCTGCTCCTGCATTCATATGCAATATTCTCATATTTTTTCCTCCTTTAAATCCTCGCTACGTTTCCATCTATTTTTATTTTACTGTACTAAAAAATAAAAGCTAACAAAAGTTAGCTTTTATTTTTATCATTCAATTTCTAGGTCTACTATTAGATAAGCTAACACCACTACAAAGTAAATTCCAACTCCTGGTGCTGTTAAAATATGTCCTGCAATATAAGCAATACCTAACGCTAACAATAAGCTTGCTGAAATCATTCCATATTTTATATTAAATATGTCCTTAAATCTCGTAGCAAATGCTAGTAGAATTCTTAGCCCGTAATAAATAAATGGAATCATTAGTAATACAAAGCCAATAATCCCGAAATCGTAAAACCAATCATGGAAGTCCATTTCAATTAGTTTTGGATCTGGCTGCTTTTGTTCATTGTATTTAAAGTTACCTGCATAACCCATTCCTAATAACTTTTGTGACATTGGCGCTTCTTTAAAGAACTGCTTATGTCTTTCTTCATATACTTGACGTCCACTGAAAATAAGGTTTTCTTGATTTTCTTTCTTTTGCTCTTTCTCAAGTTCTTTCTTAACTTCCTCTTCTATCTTCGCCTTTTCTTCTGGCTTTTCAACTTTATGATGATTTTCTTCTTTTGCTTTAAGTTCTTGTTCTTTTTTCAACTTATCTTTAATTTCTTGTTCTTTTTGGCCTTGCTGAGCCACATTTTGCTCTGATAAATAATTATTATGAATGCCCATATTTTGTGCTAATGGTGTTTGTTTAAACGTCCCAACTACACCAGCTAATAGGACAATAGCAATTACTGCGTTAAGTGCAAGAGATTTTTTGTTCGGATTTTTTCTATTAAATAATAATTGTAGTACAATGATCCCGATTGCTGCTGCCAACGTAGCACCAATTGAGCCCATTCCTACTTTTGTACCAACTTGAATTAATGAGTAAATCATTAAAAGTGATGGAATCCAATATAAAATATGTTTCCAGCTCTTTGTTTTTTGAATAGAATATAGTACCACAATAGGGAAAATAATAGCTAAGATTGAACCTAGTTCATTCCCTGCATAGAACCAACCTCGAGAACCAACCTTCATCCATTCATAACTACCAAAGTCAGTAGATGTTGAAATAGAAATAACCATAATTGCGTTAATGATTAATGTAGAATATACAATACTATTTCGAACCTTATCACTAATATTAACTTTCGTTTTCAATGATTTTAAAGCTAAAATGTATGATCCCAGCATAATATATATATATAATGCTTTCGCAACGAATTTAACTTCTTCACCAAGTACAATAGGATCCTTAACTAGTTTGTTATTAATAAATCCTATCCCTAAAACGCCGGCTAATAATATAAGATAAATTAAAAACTTTCTATTTTCCTTCTCTTTTGCCTGAATTAAAATGTAAATACCACCAACAGCCATAATAAGGAATCTTACTAAAATTCCAACGGTAGCATTTGACTTTAATAAAGTGATGCTAAGAGACGTTAATAAATCTAAAACAGGCTGTAAAATAATAAAAAAGAGCAAAAAATGCTCAAATCTAACCCTAGCTTGATTTGCTAACATTCCAAGACCTCCATACAAAATCTTAACATTATCTTTTAATCATAATTTATTATCGTTAAAACACACCTAGCAATTATAACATAACTCATATTTAAATTGAGAACTTATTTTTATGCCGAAACTAACCAAATCCAGCTTAAGTAGTGCTAGAAAACATTATCCTTTAGCTATTCTTCCCTATCTCTATAAAAACTATCTAACACTCTTCCACTTATTATCAGCATTATAGTAACATTTGTTAATTTATTTATAAGTATATAAAATTTAATAATTACATACAAACACCCACTCGGCTATCTTACAACTAAAGATTAACCTTGCTTCGTTTTCTCCTAAGCATTTTCAAACGCTTTCTTTATGTATTTTATCCGTTTTTATACATGTAACGAAAAGTAATTGTTATTTCCAATACTTTAGTGTATATTTTTTCTCTGGAACATCTTTAAGAGAAAGGGATTAAGGCCATGTTATTAATCGATATATTTACGTTTCTTGGCATTATCGCCGCTGCCATTTCTGGTACATTAGTTGGTTTAAAAAAAGATTTAGATTTATTTGGTGTCCTTTGTTTAGCTGTAGCTACTGCGCTCGGCGGCGGTATTATTCGTGATATCATGATTGGTAACCTGCCCCCTGTCGCATTTGTAAAACCCATTTACTTTTTCGTAAGTGTATTATCAGCATTATTTACTTGTATGTTTTTTGAGCGTATCAATAAACTTCAAGTCGTTATTATGCTTTCTGATGCTGTTGGATTAGGCGTTTTTACAGCTATTGGTGCAAATGCGGCAATGTCACATCATGTTGACGCCTCATTTCTAGTTGTTTCAATGGGAGTCATTACAGGTATTGGAGGCGGTATTTTGCGTGACATTTGTGCTCAAGATATCCCTTACGTATTCCGAAAAGAGATTTACGCAATCGCTTCTATCTTAGGAGCAATTAGCTTCCTAATCACATACGCTATGGGGGCGCACGTATTAGCTTTCTATGTTTGTTTATTAGTAACATTCGTTATTCGTGTCGTCACTGTAATATATAATGTGCATTTCCCTGTTTTCTTTAAAACACATGCTAAAATTAATAAAGGCCATTAAGAGAATTCTATCTAGAATTCTCTTAATTTATATACTATTCAACGAACTAATATAGAGTAATTATATATAAGCATATATAATTACTCTATATTAGTTTTAAAATTGAAAACGTTTTATATACAGGGGGAAGAATGATGCTTGGGGTTTTCAGAAAAAATATTAATAAAACAAATGCCAGTATAATCGAATTAAGTAAGGACCAACAAATAACTTTTAATGTACCTACTAATTCTGAATTGAAAATTCAAATGGATATGCTACATATTTCAAAAGAAGATTTACAAGTTGTAAAAGTACTACAGCCTTTTATTTATGCAGAAATTGATTGGATTACTGAAAAATTCTATGCCAACATTACAAAACAACCTAATTTAATTACTATTATTGAACGTTACAGCTCTATTCCAAAACTAAAACAAACTTTAAAAACACATATTAAAGAATTATTCAGCGGCAATATGCATGAAGATTTCATTGAACAGCGTGTTAGAATCGCCAAAAGACATGTGCAAATTGGTTTACATCGAAAATGGTATACTGCTGCTTATCAAGAATTATTCCGCTCTATCATGAAGATTTTGCAAACAAAAATAACAACAATCGATGATTTTTCCTATTCTATAAATGTCATAAATAAATTATTCACTCTTGAACAAGAACTTGTTCTTGCAGCTTATGAATCTGAATATGAAAGAATGCAAAAAGAGCATGAGAAAGAAAAAGAACTAACTGCTATGACAATTACGCATATTGCAACAGAACTAGCTGCTGTATCTGAAAAGACAAGCTCTTCTATTCAAAAACTAACCGCTAAGTCTGAAACTATTGTAGAGATTGCTAAAACAGGTACATCATTAGCTACAACATCTGAAGAAAAAGCGAATAAAGGGAAAGAACAATTAAACCAGCAAAACAAACGAATGGGATCTATTCAAATGAATATGGAAACGATTATTACAGATACTCATGAACTTCTTGATATTTCTAACAAAATTAACGAAATCATAGATATCGTTAAATCAATCGCGGAGCAAACAAATTTACTCGCACTAAATGCTGCTATCGAGTCTGCACGTGCCGGAGAATTTGGGAAGGGGTTTTCTGTTGTTGCTGGTGAAATCCGAAAATTATCAGAGCAAACGAAAGAATCTATCTTTAACGTTACAAAGCTCGTCGAAAAAACAAATGAACAAATTATCCGTGTCTCGTCTTCCGTGAAACAAATTAGCTCTCTCGTATCAGAAGGAACGGATAGTATGTCGGCAACAGATCGATACTTCCAAGAAATTGTAAAAGATATGTCTAACTCAAAAGAACAGAATAAGAAAATTGAACATGAGCTACAAGCTATTTCACAAGTAATGAAAGGAATTCAAGATGATTCCTCACAAATGGCTCTAACAGCCGATAATTTACAACTAGAACTAAATCGATAAGATAAAGTGAAACTTTAATCAGCCCTCAACAATCGGGCTTTTACAGGCAGTCCGCCCCCACCTAACTTCTTTGCTTTCGCTGATTTTGAGGTGGGGTCTGACTGTCCGGAAAATAGCGGAATAAAATTCAGGTCCGGCATACTTTCCATTTTGCACTGACTACTAAATTTCATCTTCCATCAAAAAAAGAATCCAGAATGGATTCTTTTTATTTTCTGAAAAATATTTTTTGACAATACACATAACTCATATAAACACCAAAGCTCTGCAAAATAAACAATGCCGGCATAATTACATTGTAATATGCCATATCTACTTGGAAAAACCTTAACAATACGTAGCCACTAATTAAAAATAAAAACAACATATACCCTTCATTTTGTTGTTTCTTAATAAGGAAGTGCAATAGAGCTATAGTCATAAACAATGTTACGGCTATATATATCAGTTTTTCACATTTGAAAAGAATAGAATTTATCCCCTCATCTGAAAACTGATTTATCATCGGTTCTAAAAGTTTAAATCTTTCTCTCTCAATCTCTTTTAACTTTTGATCAATATGCTCTGTTACACTTTGATTTTTCGATATTTTTTCCTCATGTTTCGTTTTTCCAATTAAGACAGATTGAACATACGTCTCATTCGAAATCGTATATTGTGACAATCCCATTGCCTTAATTCCATAATTCACACCAAAATGAGTACTATAAAATAGAATAAGTATCCCTACCATCTTTAGTAACGCTTTTTGTTTCGTTGCTGATTGAGACACTTCAATTAATAATACATATACAGTGATAAAAATAGGAAGAAATAATCCCATTGGAAAAATCATATTACTAAATGCAAATAAAACCGCTGAAAACACCCACATATAAGGATGATCTAACCCTTTATATAAAAGTATGTAACAAGCAAAATAAAATAAAAATATTGCAAGTGACTCAGGAGTTAATACGGAACTCAGCAATATATTTGGGATATACAGAGCATAAAATATAGAAGCAATACGACCGCATTCTTCTCCAAAAACCATTGCCGCAATACGATAAATAAAAAATGCGGTTCCTGCGCAAAATAACACATTAAATAGTTGTAAAGCGAATAATGTATCACCGAATATACGAATGATTACTGACTCATATATAATAAAAGGCAAATGAGTTACAGTCCCTATATTATTACCAATTGCAATCTGCTTTGCAGACTCATACATCACTTTCATATCACCAATTATTGGAGCATCTACAAATAACAGCATACTAAGCCTCACAACTATAGATATACTTATAAGAAAAATAAGAAATTGTTTATCTGTAAAACGATATTGTAGAATTGATGCCACTAACAAAATAAGTATGACGAAAATTGCCAATATGATTGTTACACTTGTTGTACTTCCTCCAAAGAATTGCTTACTTGTCTCAAATGCTACCCAACAACTATAAACGAAAAATGCGAGCATCGCACCGATCGTAATTTTATTGAAGAAAGATGAAAAATTTGTTTGTATATGATTCATATGTCCATTGCACCTCTATTTCCATTCATAACAAAATGATTCTATCATGAATGGGTACACGGCTGATAGGGAATTTCTATGACGAATACATAGTCATTACTTTTTACTTGCAATGTAAGCGAATCCTCTTTTACACTACATTTTAGATAAAATAAATTTTCTTTCAGTTACATGAATACAAATACAGAAGTTTAAATAATCCTCTTTTGGAATACACTTTACTTCATTAAATATCTAATATGAGTACTCCACTTACACATATTATTCTGATTGAAAACAGACTATAGGGGCTGAATATATGGAAAAGAAATTCATGCGAGAATCTAAAGCAATTAAGACAACACGTGTTTTTCCTAACGATTTAAATAATCACCAAACACTTTTTGGAGGGAAATTATTAGCAGAAATTGATAGTATTGCTTCAATTGCGGCTGCAAGACATAGTCGTAAACATTGCGTAACAGCATCTATTGATTCAGTTGATTTTTTAACTCCAATTCACCAAGCTGATTCTGTTTGTTATGAAGCATTTGTGTGTTATACAGGGAAATCTTCAATGGAAGTTTTCGTAAAAGTAATCGCAGAAAATTTATTAGCAGGCGAGCGTAGAATTGCTGCTACTTGCTTTATTACATTTGTGGCTATAAAAGATGGAAAACCTTCGTCCGTACCACAAGTACTACCTGAAACTCAGGAAGAACATTGGTTACACACAACCGGTTTAGAACGCGCGGAAAACCGAAAAAAGGGACGTTTAAAAAGTAAAGAGATGGCTGAAGTTTTAACTTTAAGTAAGCCTTGGAATATTTAACATAATCTTCTCATCATACATGCACAGGTCCTTCCTTGCATGTATTTTTTATTATAAAAAATACTATCGCTTGCTTCATCATAATGCGGAATGGATAGCGCTTCATTAAAAGATATATAAATAATAGTATTGGATATAAAGCAACTTGTAGGCGTAAGTACAATGCTAAAAAGTAGAAAATGTTTCGTTTTATGAGTATCAGCTAATTTTAAGCTCCAATATAATAATCCCAATGAAAAGAATAGAAACTGTCCTTCTGTTAAATTTTCCACAACAATCTCTGGAGGATACACCGCTAATAAGAAAGCACCTATTAATCCTGCAGTGGGATTCAATAAATAAGTACCAATCTTATAAGTTAGTAAAATAATAAGTACTCCTAATAGGATAATAATTAATTTAGCTACAAAAAGGCCTTTATTACCATTTCCAAAAAAGTAAAATACAGTAACTAAAAACACTGGAAAACCTGGCATAATATGAATAGGTGTTTTATCAAGCTCATGATATATTAACATTCCTGTTTCCAATAAAATAGTTTCCATTTTTTGATAACCTATATCATCGCTAGCTAGAGTCAAATCTGCACCATGTGTTTGTAAAGTTGCAAAACGAAGCGCAAATCGCCTTAACATTTCATATTTCCCCTTAAAATACATAATTTTCAAATTTTATTTATATATTTTCACAAGAAAATATATTCTATTATTGTACTTTGTATACAAAGTACAATAATAGAAAGTTGATTTACAAAGTTTATATGCGTTAAACTGATACAGATGTTCTTGTAATCTTCTTCCTTTCAAAAGGCTTGTATATATGGTGCAAGACATAAAAAATTTGAGGAGATAAAAATTCTATGATGGAACAAAAACAACTTGTTTCTGTTGTCATACCTCTGTATAACACAGAAAAATATATTGAAGACACAATGCAGTCAATACTGGATCAAACATATAAAAACATTGAAATTGTAATTGTAGATGATGGAAGTAAAGATCAATCACCTTCTATCGTAAAAAATCTTGCAGAAAAATATCCGGGGCAAGTAAAATACGTTCACCAAAAAAACCAAGGCGTTTCAGTAGCTCGTAATACAGGGATTGAAAATGCTAGCGGAGAATATGTCGCTTTCCTTGATAGTGATGACTTATGGCATCCAACTAAAATTGAGAAACAAATCGAGAGTATGCATAAAAACAACATGGACGCGTGCTATTGTGGTTATATGAATTTCTACGAAGAAACAGGTGAAAAGGTTGAGCATACAACAAACTTTATTAAAGGTGATATGGCAAAAGCATTCTTAACACACCAAGTTGTTGCTCAAACAAGTACTTGGATTTTCAAACGCTCTATCGCAATGAATCATAATATCCGTTTTACACCAGGATGTAGCTGGGGAGAAGACTTGGAGTTTTTATTTAAACTAATGAGTGTGACAAATGTATGCTATGTCGATGAATACTTAACATATTATAGAATCTTATCGGAAGGAAATCTTTCTTCTAAATATAAAGATTACGAATTAAAAACCACTAAAGAACTGGAAGTATTCAATCGTATGAAAGACTGGGTACATAATAAATCTCAAGACTTCATTACGAAAGACCCTCAGTCACTTATTGAGATTCTTGAGACTTATTTATTCCCTTATACGGTTATCAATAATGCTTGTATATACATTAAAGAAAACTCTCAATTGGATAATGCTCAAGTTCAATTAATCAAAAAAGATATAAAGAAATATTGCCGTAAAATCTATTCAAAAAACGGAAAGCGTAGTAAAAAACTATATGCAATGCTTTGGTTTGTGCGAATTAAATTTCTGTTTTCTTAAACCGAAAATATAGTACTCACCTCTCTTTCCGTAAACAAATCAAATTTACAAATAGGACAAACTAAAAAAGTCCTAAAGAATAGAAAGGTTTTTTCTCATGAAAACAAATAAGATTCTTAAAAATGCCTCCTACCTATTTGTAGGAAATATTACTGTTCGATTTGTACTTGCTATCGCGACGATTCTCTTTGCAAGATACGTTTCTCCTGGTGAGTATGGAATGTTTACAACTGCATTAGCAGTTTCCGCTGTTATTTGTTATTTCACAGATGCAGGTTTGACACATACGTTTATGCGTGAAGGAACAAGAAAAGATGCAAATATTAGCGTACTAATCAGTAGTTATTTACGCATTCGTTTCGTATTAGCTGTCGTAATTTCTGTACTCTTCGCTATTTTTGCTCAGTTCTTCTATACGGATGTCTACTTACGTGCCATGGTATATTGGGTTGTACTACCGACAATGTTTGGAGCAACTTTACAAGGCGTTGGAATGGCTTATTTCCAAGTAACAGAACGTATGCAATTTACAGCGATTATTTCTGTACTACAAGGTGTAACAGCCGCAGCTGCGCTTCTACTAGGAATGTCGTTGAAATGGTCACTTATGACAGTCGCTGCCATGTACGGGATATCTAGTCTTGTAACAGGAGTCATCGCCTTCATAATGGTACTCCGCCATACGACAGTTCATAAGGGCTGGGACAAAGGAATTTTAGATCAACTGCTGATTTTCACAATCAATGGCATTATCATTATGCTTTTACCACAGTTAGGCCCTATTATATTAGAAAAAGTTTCGACGTATGAGCAAGTTGGATTCTTTGGAGCTGCATCGAAAATACCTGCAGTCCTTTATCAAATACCTGGTGTAATTGCAGCAGCCTTCTATCCAAAATTATTTGCGTTTGGAAATGAAAAGAATATTGATGAACATAGAAAACTATCTCAGTTTGAATTAAAACTGATGTCTTTCTTAGGAATGGGGATCTCCATTCCATTTATCGCTGATCCAAGCTTTTGGATTGTTACTTTGTTAGGTGAAGAATATGCTCCAGCTGGTGATGCTCTTGCCATTTTAGCCTTTATGGTCATTCTACAATCTATTAACTATCCACTTGCTGATAATTTAACGACAATTGGTCAACAATGGAAACGCGCAACAACAATGGGAATCGGACTAGCTGTTGCCGTTATAAGTTACATCGTCTTAGGTGGTCAGTTTGGAATGATGGGAGCCGCTATTGCCGCTATCCTTACCGAGATTACGTTATTAATCGGATTCACTCTATTTGTTCGTAAAGGCTTCTCTTTACTATTTAAAGGGATTATATTCAATACCTTAGCCTTTATAATCAGCTATATTCTATACCGTACAATATTAATTACCTTACCGCCACTAGTTGCTTTAACAATTACTGGTATATTATACGGTATTATCGGTCTTGCAATCGATCCACAAATACGCGGATTGATTTTAGGATTTATAAATAAAAAACTGGCTCGAAAATAAATAAAAATAAAAACTTCAAATCAAATTTGAAGTTTTTATTTTTATCTTCTTCACTTAAAAAATGAGCCCTTTTCCAATCTATATCTTAAATTGACTTGCCTTTCTGGAATGATTATACTTGGAAACGAACAGCACTAGATGTACAACAGCTATTATTAAGGTAATTCATAGTTAATTCTTCATGTAAATATTAACTATTCACGCCCTAAATTTAACACAAATTGCACAAATGAACACTTTATTAATACTATTAAAAATCGCCGATTCATACATAGTTTTTCTTCATCCTAAAACGATATCCAGAGATGAAGAATGTGGCAATTGCATTTAAGGAGGCTTATTTATTTAATGACTTCAGAAGTAAATAAAAGAACATTTTTCACTAAAAGCACACTTATTATTATTCCATTATTAATAATATGTGCATTTGCTTTTCATTACTTTTTCCTAAAATCAGACAGTGTATTTTCTAGTACGGGAGATGCATTATCACAATTCAGTTTCTTTACATTCCTTTTACAACACGCATTTAAAGATGGGAATTTATTTTGGTCTTGGGATTATGGATTAGGTGGAGATTTATTCGGAGAATTTAGTTATTACTATAGTACAGCACCATTTTTCTGGCTTACACTTCTACTTCCTAAACTAAATTTTGACCAAATCTTTGAGATGAAGCTATATATGAGTATTTTAAAAAGTACATTAGCGATGTTATTCATGTATGGTTCTTTACGTTATCACAATAAAACTATTTTTTCTTCTTTCATTTCTGCCATTATATATGGAGGATGTGTAACTTTCATTCGCCATTCTTTATTATGGGATTTCATGGCAGATGCTATAGTGTTTTTACCTTTAGTAATATGGGGATTAGATAAATATATTTTAGAGCGAAAAAAGGGATTATTCCTGTTTGCAACAGCACTTATGCTTGCATCAAATTTCTATTTCGCTTTCATTACTAGTATTTTTATCTATATTTATGCCTTTTTCCAATATTTCGCTACACAGCAGAACAAAACAATTAAAACATTTATAATTTATTATATTAGAATTGCTTTTCTATATGCTTTATCACTAGGTTTATCTGCTGTTTGCTTTATACCATCTGTAAATGGTGTATTTAGTTCCGATCGACTCGCTACAAAATTTACTATACCGTTATTTTTTGAAGATACGTTTTATAAAAACTTAATGGAAAGTATCTTTTTCATTAATAATACAGAGGATTATCAGCTTGCATTCCCTGTTTTCATCCTCTTCCTTATTACTAGCGCGCTTCTAATACGCAATAAACTTGTCACAAATAAATTGCTCTTTACTGGGTTTATGTTAGTGCTATATATGCTTCCATATACGTATTCCGTATTTAATGGCTTTTCTGCTATGCAATACAGATGGTTTTACTTATTTGCATTTGTGGTTGCGCAAACTGTCGCCTACATTCTAGATTGGATGCTGCTCCACAAAAAGAATGTCAATTCTTTAATAGGTCCTTTGCTAGCAACAGCATTATTTATTTACGCATTCTATAGAAAAGTAAATATAAACGCACAGCCGCTACAAACGATTGATAAAATTTTAATTTGCACTACTGTATTATCTATTATTACAATATTACTATGGCGCTATTTATCAAAAGTAGCCTTACAATGTTTCATTGTATTAAATGTACTCGTCAATGTAATATTTATTAATTACTTCTATTCAGATTTTTCTCTTAGTAAACACTTTAATCAAGCAGGCGTGACAAAAGAATCATTACATGGGCCAGGTCTTGATAATAAGGATGAAATTGACGCAATTCGTTATATACAAAATCAAGATAAAGATTTTTATCGAATTATCAATCCAAACAATAATTATAAAAATACGCCGATGTTGCAAGGTTATCATGGTACAAGTACTTATCAAAGCTTAGTCAATTATCATGTTCATGACTTTATGAAGAATAAGTACAATGTTTTCCAAGGATATGATAGCCCATCTATGTTCTTCCAGTTAGATAAACGATTATTCCTTGAGAACATGCTAGGGGTAAAATATTATGTACTAAGTGAAGGTGCTAATAAAACCGAAATTCCTTATGGCTATAAGCATTTACAACAAGTAGGTCCTTACAACATTTATAAAAATGAATTTGCACTACCATTAGGCTATGTATACGAAGCTGGAATAAGTGATGAAGAATTTTCAAAACTTAATTTTGCCGAGAAAGATCAACTTTTATTAGATGCTGTAGTTGTAAATGATGTTGGAAGTCTTCCATTAAAACAATTTAATACAAAACAGCTAGATTCAAAACAAATTAAGATTAATCCAAATAAAATGAAGTGGGAAAATATAGAGAAAGAGAAAGATATACTCACTGTTCATGAAAACGGGCGTATAATAGTACCTATTGATAATAACGATATGTTAGGTGATCTTCTTGTTGAAATTAAAATTAGAAATATAAACAAGGAATCATTTGGAGTTACCGTGAATGACAAATCTATGATAAAAGGTAATGAGGATGGAGCTTATGCTTATCCGTTAGAAAGATTTGTTTACAACTTAGGAAAAGATGCGAAGCCAACCGAGCTAATCATTTCTATTCCTACTCCTGGTCAATATGAGTTGAAAGACTTACAAATCAACAGTACTAACTATCAGACTGTCCCTAAAAAAGTAAATACTTTAAAAGAAAATAGTCTACAAAACATTTACTATGAAGGTAACTCCTTAAAAGGTGAGATTAATTCCACTAAGGATGGATTACTATATTTATCGGTACCGTATAGTAAAGGATGGTCAATAAAAGTTGACGGTAAAGAAACGGAATTTACGAAGGCTAATTCCGCCTTTATTGGCGTTCCTATTTCTAAAGGGCAACATGTAGTTGAAATGAAATACGTCACACCTTATTTCAAAATGGGTCTCGTTATTTCTATCATTTCATTTATCATTTGCATCTCGCTTCTAGTTCTTGGAGATACGAAAAGATATTCAAAATTAAAAAATCGTTTTAAAAAAAGTTATTAAAATGAAGTGAAGTAAAAGTTGAAGATGATTGCTTCACTTTTACTTCATGCCCAGTTTAAAATTACACCTAAGGAGGTCCTAACATGACCCTTTCAATAGTAGTACCATGCTACAATGAGGAAAAGGTGCTTCGTGCCTTTTATTCAGAGACTTCTCTTGAAATTCATAAATTAACTACCGATTATGAATTTGTTTTTGTTAATGATGGTAGTAAAGATGATACCTTAAATATTTTACGTGATTTAGCTAGTGCAGATTCATCGGTACACTATATATCGTTTAGTCGAAACTTCGGAAAAGAAGCTGCAATGTTAGCAGGTTTAAAATATGCTACAGGCGATGCAATCGTTATTATGGATGCTGACTTACAACACCCTCCTACATTAATAAAAGAACTGTTAGAAGGATATAACGACGGCTACGACCAAGTCATTGCAAAAAGGACAAGAACTGGTGATTCACCCGTTCGCTCTTTCGTCTCTCGTCTTTACTATAAAGTAATGAATAAATTTGTAGATATTGAATTAGTAGATGGTATTGGTGACTTTAGACTTTTAAGCCGAAGAGCAGTGGATTCTTTAGTATCTTTAAGTGAATACAACCGATTTTCGAAGGGCTTATTCTCTTGGATTGGTTATAACGAATTAATCATTGAATATGAAAATGTATTACGTTCTGATGGAGAAAGTAAATGGACCTTCTCGAAATTATTAAATTACGGAATTGATGGTGTAATTTCATTCAATAATAAACCGTTACGTCTATCTATATATCTCGGATTACTAACAACCATTTTTGGACTTTTATATGTAATCACTACGTTCGTTCAAATCATCCTTGGTGGTGTGGAAGTTCCTGGTTACTTTACTCTCATTTCCGCTATACTATTTATTGGCGGTATTCAACTCATATTCCTAGGGGTTATTGGTGAATATATCGGTCGTATTTATTATGAAACAAAACGTAGACCACATTTTATTGTAGCTGAAAAGAAAGTTAGTGAAGTTAAACAAAAGGCATAACAAAAAAGTTACTTCTATAGGTAGAAGTAACTTTTTTATATCCTAACATTTACACACCCTTTTTTGCATAGATATAATCATTTCTTTTAGCCCATTATAATACGAAGTTTTTGGTATCTCCCCGATACACCTCTCATATTTCTCCCCGCTTAATACAACTGGTTTTTCCGTCAAATATAGCATTTCCACAAATTCTTTCATCTGCTTATCAAACAGACCAATGAACTGGATCATTCCTCTTTTCACAGCTATTATTCGTTTGGTATATCCCGTTAATTCCCGTATGTGTTGAATCATTTCCTCACCTGTAATGACACCATAACCTGGTATGTTCCAATTTTGTCCATAGGCCTCATCATGTGAAGCTAATTCAACCATCGCTTTTGCACCATCTGGTGTAAAAATATATTCACGGGCAATCTTTTTATCTCCAACAAAGCTAGACATTTTATTTGCAAGTATTCCCTTTAATGTATGATGGACAAGTGTATTTTCTGCATTTGGACCATAAAAGTCTGGGAAATGAGCAATAAACATTCGTACATTAGCTTGTTTTGCCATCTCTTCAAGTTGTAAACGAATCTTCCCTTTCTTTGTTTGTGGTCTCTTTTTAGCATCTTCTTTTACAAGCCCTTCCCCTTGCCTTCCATACGCATAAATATTATCAACTATTCCTAGTTTGATACCGTAATGTTTCGATACCTCTAATATGTTTATTAATAATTTCTCTTGTTGTTTCTCCCAATCTGAATACGGAATATTTACAGCATGAAATATAATATCAACATCTTTAGCGGCATTCATTATATCCTCTTGTATAAATACATCGCCTGCTACAACTTCTACATGTTTGTTCCCAGAAAATAATGCACCTAATCTCTCCTTATTTCTTGCAAAAGCAACTACATGAATCCCTCGGTCACATAATTCGTTTACAATTGCATAACCCATTGAACCAGAAGCACCTAATACTAAAGCCTTCTTCATTATAAATCCCCTCCTAAATTAATTAACCACCGGTCAATTAATGTTAAAAAGAAAATCACTTACATAAGAAGCGATTTTGAAATAAACTCTACATGTACTTTAGCCAAACCTTGTAGTTCTTCAAACGTTTGACCACTTCTGCAATAATGTGCTACAAATCCATGTAATGATAAAAAAACAGACCATATTATCATCGTATTTAATTTCCCATCACATAAAGAAGAAATAACCTTCGCAAATTTTTCATAGCTAACATTAGGACTATTTGCCAAACACTCTTTTAATTCGGCATCTTTAATTAAAAACATAATTTCATAATGACTCTGATTTCTTAGACCAAATTCAATAAAACCGAATAAAACTGCTCTTAGTTGCTCTTCTCTCGATAATTTTTGATTACAAATTTCATCTAACTTTTTATTTAATAATTGAAAATCCTGTTCCACCATTGCGTAAAATAGCTCTGCTTTGTTTTTAAAATGATAATAAATCGAACCATGGCTATATCCAAGTTCTGTTGCAATTTTGCGCATTGAAGTATGTTGATATCCTTGTGCTATAAATAGCCCCCTAGCTACATTCATAATCATTTCTCTTGTTAGTTCTTGTTTAACTGCTTTCCTTGGTGACATATTTCATACCTCACACATTTAATTAACCACTGTTCAATTATATTATATATTTTCAGAAAATTAATGCAACCCTTTTTTTGAAAAAATATACATTTTGAAATGATGGCATTATATGAAAGAATTTAGTATCATGATTCAAGGTACTATTTCAAGTTGGACGGAGGATACTATGAGCTTATTAACAGTTGAAAAATTAGGACATACATTTGGCGATCGTACATTATTTAAAGATGTATCTATGCGATTATTAGCAGGTGAGCACGTTGGATTAGTTGGTGCAAACGGTGTTGGTAAATCAACATTCATGAATATCATTACTGGTCAGCTTATTCATGACGAAGGTCGTGTAGAATGGACACCAGGCACACATTACGGTTACTTAGATCAGCATACGGTTTTAACGCCTGGACGTACAATTCGTGACGTACTAGCGGATGCATTTTTACCGTTATTCGAAAAGGAAACAGCTTTAAATGAAGTTACAGAAAAAATGGGAACTGCTACACCAGAAGAACTAGAAGAACTTCTTGAACAAATGGCAGAAATACAAGATGCACTTGAAGCAGGTGGTTTCTATTTACTAGATATGAAAATTGAAGAGGCTGCACGTGGTCTTGGAATTGATGCTATTGGTTTAGATCGTGATGTTTCAGCACTAAGTGGTGGACAACGTACAAAAGTATTGCTTGCAAAGCTATTACTTGAGCAACCAGAAGTGTTATTGCTTGATGAACCTACTAACTATTTAGACGTTGAACATATTCATTGGTTAACAACTTATTTAAAAGAATATCCACATGCATTCTTATTAATTTCTCATGATACAGAATTTATGAACAAATGTGTTGATGTTATTTTCCATCTAGAATTCACAAAAATGACGCGCTATACAGCGACATATGAAAAATTCCTAGAACTAGCAGAAATCAATAAAAATCAACATATAAACGCTTATGAAAAGCAGCGTGAGTTTATCAAAAAGCAAGAAGACTTCATTGCAAAGAACAAGGCTCGTTATTCAACGACAGGTCGTGCAAAGAGTCGTCAAAAACAACTTGATCGCATGGAACTTATTGATCGTCCGGAAACAGCAATTAAACCTGAATTCTCATTTAAAGAAAGTCGTGCAAGTAGTCGCTTCGTCTTTGAAGGTGAAAATGTAGAAATCGGATATACACATCCGCTACTACCAAAGCTATCAATGACAATTGAGCGTGGTGAAAAAATTGCTATTGTTGGATGTAATGGTGTTGGTAAATCAACGTTACTAAAAACAATCTTAGGTAAAATTAAACCTTTAAACGGTAAAACAAGTCTTGGTGACTTCTTAGAGCCTGCATACTTTGAGCAAGAAGTTAAAGCTGATAATATAACACCAATTGATGATGTATGGAATACATTCCCTGGCCTAGACCAGCATCAAATTCGTGCGATGTTAGCAAAATGCGGATTAAAAAATGAACATATTTCTCGCCCATTAAGTCAATTAAGTGGTGGAGAACAAGCAAAAGTTCGTTTATGTAAGTTAATGGGTGAAGAAAGTAACTGGCTACTATTTGATGAGCCGACAAACCATCTTGATGTTACAGCAAAAGAAGAACTTAAGAAGGCTATGAAAGCATATAAAGGAACAATTCTCCTTGTATGTCACGAACCGGAATTCTATGAAGATTGGATCACAAAGGTTTGGGATGTTGAAGAATGGTCTCAAAATAGTAAGTAGTCTTTAAGAAAAAACTCCTTGTGTAGACAAGGAGTTTTTTACTTGTTTTTATTAAGAATTTTTTATATTGTAGTATCCTATAAGGCGTAATCGAAATTCTTTTAATTCCGGATACGCCTCTAAATTTGCTAACATACCTCTAATTACCGGAATTCTTGGATTAAGCAATCGCATTTCCGCCTCTAAAACATCTAATGTTACTAGCAACTCATCGTCCTCTAATTGATCAGCTAGAGTGCGCTTAAATCCAATAATTTCTTTTAAAAAATGCTCTTTAACTTGTTCCTTAATGAGCTCTGATTTACAAAAAAATTCTCCAAGCTTTTCTTCATGTAAAATAGGCTCTTCCGAAGACTCTACCAAGCCATCTACTAGATTATCTACTCTTTTTAAAATAAAAGCAGAGACGTAAGATAAATCAATTTCTGTTGCTTGTAAAATAATTAATTCTAAATACCCACGGCATATGCCTTCCACCATAATTACTAAATCCAATAAATATGGCATAATCTTTTCACCATAAATGGACAATAAACTATTTCGATAAAATGCATGAGACTCTAACTTCATCCGCATCATAAATTCTTCCACTTCTTTATTAAACGGAATCGCATTTTCTCTCGCATGCATAATAATAAACTCTTTATGCCTTTGTATATCATTAAACTGACAATGTAATTGTTTTGCAAATTTTTCACGTGGTAACAAAGACTCTTGCTCAATATCTAGCATTTTCTTTTGAATTTTGTCATAATAATATCGAAGTGTCGCTAATAAAAGCTCATCTTTTGATTTAAAATATAAGTAAAAAGCTCCCTTAGATATACCACTAGCTGTCACAATTTCCTGCACTGATGTCGCATTTACACCCTTAGTAGCAAATAACTTCATAGCCGATTCTATAATTAAACGCTCTTTTTCTTTCATATCTTCTCTCCTAAATTTAATCTCGCATCTTATTATGGATTTATTATACCATCTCTTTTTATTGACGATTGACCAACTGGTCAGTTATATTATGTATTAGACTGACCAGTTGGTCAATACAATAAAAAGGGAGCGCAAACATGAACAAAATCATCAATTTCTCGTTAAAAAATAAGTTCGCAGTTTGGCTACTAACCATTATTGTTACTATTGCAGGGATCTACTCTGGACTCAATATGAAGCTGGAAACAATTCCTGATATTACAACACCGATTGTAACAGTAACTACGGTCTATCCTGGTGCTACACCAGAAGAAGTAGCTGATAAAGTTTCAAAGCCGATGGAAGAACAACTACAAAATTTAAGCGGTGTTAACGTTGTAAGCTCATCATCTTTTCAAAACGCATCTTCTATTCAAGTAGAATACGATTTTGATAAAAATATGGAAAAAGCAGAAACAGAAATTAAAGAAGCTCTCACAAATGTAAAACTCCCAGAAGGTGTTAAAGATCCTAAAGTTTCACGAGTAAACTTCAATGCTTTCCCAGTTATTTCGTTAAGCGTAGCAAGCAAGAATGAATCTTTAGCTACCTTAACTGAAAATGTAGAAAAAAATGTTGTACCAGGATTAAAAGGACTTGATGGTGTTGCATCTGTCCAAATTGCTGGCCAACAAGTAGATGAAGTACAGCTTGTCTTCAAGAAAGATAAAATGAAAGAACTAGGACTAAGTGAAGATACTGTAAAAAATGTGATTAAGGGATCGGATGTATCTTTACCACTTGGCTTATACACATTTAAAGACACGGAAAAATCAGTTGTTGTAGATGGCAATATTACAACGATTAAAGCATTAAAAGAACTTAAAATCCCAGCTATACCTTCCTCACCTAACGGTCAAGGTAGTCAAAATGCTGGCGCTGGTGCACAAACGCCGCAAATGAATCCAGCTGCTATGAACGGGATTCCAACAGTTACATTAGACGAAATTGCTGACATTAAAGAAGTTGGGAAAGCAGAATCCATTTCTCGAACAAATGGAAAAGAAGCAATTGGAATTCAAATTGTGAAGGCCTCTGATGCAAATACAGTTGATATTGTAAATGCAGTAAAAGATAAAGTAAAAGATCTTGAGAAAAAATATAAAGATTTAGAGATCATTTCAACATTCGACCAAGGTGCACCTATTGAAAAATCAGTTGAAACAATGCTAAGCAAAGCAATTTTCGGTGCTATCTTTGCGATTGTTATTATTATGCTGTTCCTACGAAATATTCGAACAACGTTAATCTCTGTCGTTTCAATACCACTTTCTTTATTAATTGCTGTTTTAGTCATAAAGCAAATGGATATTACGCTTAACATTATGACACTTGGAGCAATGACCGTTGCTATAGGCCGCGTTGTCGATGACTCAATTGTTGTTATTGAAAATATTTACCGACGTATGTCGTTATCAGAAGAGAAATTGCGCGGAAAAGATTTAATTCGTGAAGCTACGAAAGAAATGTTTATCCCAATTATGTCTTCTACCATTGTAACAATTGCTGTATTTTTACCACTTGGACTAGTAAAAGGTATGATTGGTGAAATGTTCTTACCATTTGCCTTAACTATCGTCTTCGCTTTATTAGCATCATTACTAGTAGCTGTTACAATCGTACCGATGCTAGCTCACTCTTTATTTAAGAAAGAGAGTATGAGGGAAAAAGAAGTACATCATGAAGAAAAACCAAGTAAATTAGCAAATGGTTATAAACGCATACTTGCATGGGCTTTAAATCACAAAATTATTACATCAAGTATCGCTGTCCTTCTATTGGTTGGTAGTCTTGCACTTGTACCAGTTATCGGTGTAAGTTTCTTACCTTCTGAAGAAGAAAAAATGATTATTGCAACATATAATCCTGAACCAGGTCAAACGTTAGAAGACGTTGAAAAAATTGCAACAAAAGCTGAGAAGCACTTCCAAGATAATAAAGACGTCAAAACAATTCAGTTCTCATTAGGTGGAGAGAATCCAATGAGTCCTGGTCAATCAAACCAAGCAATGTTCTTCGTGCAATATGATAACGACACGAAAAACTTCGAAAAAGAGAAAGAACAAGTCGTTAAAGATTTACAGAAGATGTCTGGCAAAGGCGAATGGAAAAACCAAGACTTCGGAGCAAGTGGCGGTAGTAATGAAATTAAACTATACGTTTACGGAGATAGCTCAGAAGACATTAAGGCTGTCGTAAAAGATATTCAAAATATCATGAAGAAAAATAAAGACTTAAAAGATATAGATTCTAGTATTGCAAAAACATATGCAGAGTACACTTTAGTCGCAGATCAAGAAAAGCTAAGTAAAATGGGCTTAACGGCTGCTCAAATTGGAATGGGACTTTCTAATCAACATGATCGCCCTGTTCTGACAACAATTAAAAAAGACGGTAAGGATATCAATGTATATGTAGAAGCTGAAAAACAAAATTATGAAACAATCGATGACTTAACAAATCGCAAAATTACAACACCACTTGGTAATGAAGTAGCTGTGAAAGATGTTATGACTGTAAAAGAAGGTGAAACATCGAATACAGTAACACACCGAGATGGACGTGTTTATGCAGAGGTTAGTGCAAAACTAACATCTGATGACGTTTCAAAAGCATCTGCTGCAGTCCAAAAAGAAGTAGATAAAATGGATCTTCCTTCCGGTGTAGATGTTTCTATGGGCGGTGTTACTAAAGATATTGAAGAATCATTCAAACAACTGGGCTTAGCGATGTTAGCTGCGATTGCCATTGTATACTTCGTTCTTGTCGTTACATTTGGCGGTGCTCTTGCACCATTCGCAATTTTATTCTCGCTACCATTCACAATTATTGGGGCTCTTGTTGCCTTATTAATCTCTGGTGAAACATTAAGTGTATCTGCAATGATTGGTGCGCTTATGTTAATCGGTATCGTTGTAACAAACGCAATCGTGCTTATCGACCGCGTTATTCATAAAGAAAATGAAGGTCTATCAACACGTGAAGCTTTATTAGAAGCTGGTGCAACACGCCTTCGTCCAATTTTAATGACTGCAATTGCAACAATCGGTGCTCTTATCCCGCTTGCATTAGGATTTGAAGGTAGTGGCTTAATTTCTAAAGGACTTGGTGTAACAGTAATTGGTGGATTAACAAGTTCAACGTTATTAACACTTCTTATTGTTCCAATCGTTTATGAAGTATTAAGCAAGTTCAAAAAGAAAAAAGCAAAATAACAAAAAAATAACCTCGCTAACTGCGAGGTTATTTTTTATTTCCAAACAAGATTAGGAAATCGCCATAGCCTTCTTTCTCTAATTCCTCTTTTGGAATAAATCGAAGAGCTGCGGAATTAATACAGTAACGAAGGCCATTTGGTCCTGGACCGTCTGGAAATACGTGCCCAAGATGTGAGTCTCCTTCTTTACTTCTCACTTCTGTACGTGTCATATTATGACTCACATCCATCTTTTCTTTCACACTTGCTGACATAACTGGTTTTGTAAAACTAGGCCATCCACATCCACTATCAAATTTGTCTAGAGAAGTAAACAGCGGCTCACCTGAAACGATGTCTACATAAAGACCTTCCTCTTTATGGTTCCAATACTCATTTCGAAATGGTGGTTCTGTACCATTTTCCTGTGTTACATAAAACTGCATCTCATTGAGTTTTTCTTTTAAATGAGCATTATCCTTTGGCCAATGTTGCTTAATAAAAGCATCTCGTCCTGAGCCTTTACGATATAACTCATAGCGGAATGTGTTTTTCTTATGATATCCTTGGTGATATTCTTCAGCTGGATAAAATGTAGCTGCTGGTAATATTTTTGTCGCAATTGGTTTTGAAAAGCGTCCACTCTGCTCAAGCTCTTCTTTTGAGGCCTCAGCTTTTTTATGTTGTTCTTCATTATGATAAAAAATCACCGTTTCATAAGACTGCCCGCGGTCGTGGAATTGTCCCCCAATATCAGTCGGATCAATTTGTCTCCAATATATATTTAACAATTCCTCATACGGCATTTTATTTGCATCAAATGTAATTTGTACTGCTTCATAATGTCCTGTTGTTTCTGAGCACACTTCTTTATACGTTGGGTCCTCTTTATGACCGCCTGTATAACCTGAAACAACCTGTATAATTCCCTCCATCTCTTCAAATGGAGAAACCATACACCAGAAACACCCTCCAGCAAATGTAGCCAATTCTACCTTTTCATTTACAGCCATTACTTCACCCCTATTCTATATTCTCCTTACAGTATGGCATAAGAAACATAATGTTATAAAAGAAAAAGCATCGAACATCGATGCTTTTTCTCTACTTCACTTTATTTTGTTCCAACATCCTTCTCAATTTCATCACTTGTCACGTCTAAAACATCTAGTAAGAAAATGAAGATTGGAATACCGATAATCAGTCCCCATACACCTAAGAAGTGCTCTGAGAAAATTAATACCATAAAAGTATAGAAAATCGGTAAATTTGTTTTTTGCGACATAAACTTCGGATTTAATACGTAACTTTCAAGCGCATGAATCACTGTTACGATAACTAAAATATAAACAACGTACATAATACCGCCAATATTGTAAGCAATCATACAAAGTGGGAATAACGAAATGATAACCCCCGCTACTGGAATTAATCCAAGCAAGAAAATCATTAATGCTAAACCTAATAATTGCGGGAATCCTAATATCCATAGTGCAATCACGGATAAAACACAGTTAACAACTGCAATTAAAAATTGTGCTTCGATTACTTTTCCGAATGAACGTGCAAATTTCTTACCGAAGTACTCAATTTCAGTATAGAAAATTGCAAGCCTGCTTTCTTTAAACTTTGCAGTAAAACCAACAATACGAGATTTTTCTAGTAAGAAAAACAAACTCAAAATTAAAGAAAGTAAAACTTGAAGACCAAATTTACCAACATTCGTAATTGATTTATACAAAATGTCTACGCCTTGTCCTACATATTTAGAAAGCTCCATATGATTGACAGCATTAACTGCATACTTAATTAGTTCACTATCTGGTGGGTTTCTTAAAAATACATTGAATTGGTAAATCAATTGTGAAATTTGTATCGTTAATACTGGTAAATATTTAAATAGCGTAATAGCAATTCCACCAATTAACATTACATATAGAAATGCTATAATAATTTTTCGATTAATAGGCATGAAATGATCTAATTTGCGGGAAATAAACTTTTGGAATCGATCCATTAAATACGTGAGAATAAACGTAATTAATATTAAATTCAACATACTTTGCAGCCCGTATAACACGAGAGCAAGTATTACTAATACGAGTAACCTCTGAAATCCTTTGCTTTGAAACAGGTTTTTTATTTGCATAATCGACGAATACTCTCTCCTGTCCTATAAACTAAAACGTTAATAAGTAGATTTCTCTCTCTTTTCTACTTTTAATTATTCATTCATATTAAGATTTTTATAAACTCATTATATGCCTACCTTAACAGGTATATAGTAGCTTACTTCTTATTTTACAATACAATGACCTAATTCAAAACGTATTCTACATAGTATTAATGAAGATTTAAGGAAACTTACATTTTTTTAAATAGGTCTTACCACTACTGTAACATAAAAAGCAAGCTATCAGTAGAAATCTGTCCTACAAATAGCTTGCTTTTCTTATTTTTTAAGTAAGTTTCACTATCAAATGAATGGCATGAACATCGGGATGACAACTACTGTTACAACCCCAACTACCGTTACAGCGATACTTGCCATCGCTGCCTCTACCTCACCCATTTCAATTCCTACTGCAACTCCTAGTGCATGGCCCGCTGTTCCAAGTGCTAAACCTTTTGCAATCGGATGTTTCACTCTAAATGTTTTTAAGAATAATGCTCCTAATGCGTATACGATAACTGCGTTGAAAATAACCGCAAACGATGTAATTGCAGGAATACCACCGATACTTTCTGAAATTGGTAACGCAATTGCTGTTGTTGCTGCTTGTGGTAGCATTGAATTCATTACTGCTGTATCTAAACCGATTGCTTTTGCAACAATGAACACGACAATTACTGAACAAATAGATCCAACCACGATAGCTGATAAAATTTGCCACCAATATTTTTTCAACTTATCAACTTGTTTATATAGTGGGATAGCGAATGCAATTGTTGCTGGCTCTAAGAAGAAACTAATCATTTTTCCACCAGTATTATATTCTTCAAAAGTAAAGTTACCTACCTTTAGAAAGACAATCCCTAATACCATCGCTACGAATAATGGTGTAAATAGGAAGAACCCTTTTGAATGCTTGAATAATAATGTTCCGATTCCGTATGCGATTAATGAAACGACGATTCCGAAATATGGAGTCATTGTGCTTGCCATGTTCATTACCTCCTAACAATATATAAATTCAATGGTTACGCAACCTTTCCGTGCTTGCGTCCTTTATTTACTACTTTCAATTCTTTTGTATCTTCTGTTTCTTTTTCATCTTTTCCTAAAATGAATTGTGCAAATAATCCTGTTACAGCGAGTAAAATAACTGTTGCTACAACAATTACAGTTAAAATTTGTACAAAGTATTGCCCCATTACACCAAGAGAATTAATAACTGAAATACCTGATGGGACGAAAAGGAATCCGATAATACCGGTTAAAGCTGTTCCAAGTGATTCAACTTGCTCCAATTTAATTACTTTTAAACATAATAGACTAAATAAAATAACTAACCCGATTACCGATGAAGGCATTGGAATTGGTAAATGCGTTGCAATAATATTTGAAATTAACATAATAGCTGAGAATATAAATGCTTGTGATAAGAAACTATTTACTTTTTTCGTACTCATTTTGGCCACCTCTTTCGATTTGGTACCTTTATTGTATAGGATATAAACACCAAAGTAAGCGTTTACATAACGGAACGTCAAATATACAGAATCAGTTACAAATATAAAAGGATGAAATACAAAAGCCGCTTCTTAAATACGAAGCAGCTTCTTGAGTTCTTTTGCATATGTACGGCTAACAGGTACTTTCGATCCTTCTTTCATGATTAAATTATAAGTAGAATTGAACCATGGCTGAATTTCAGTAATATGATTAATATTCGCAATAAAGCTACGATGGATGCGCATGAAGCTTGCTTGTGGTAACTTCTTCTCTAAAATTACAAGTGTATCATGTGTTACATACGTTTCCCTCATTGTTTTTACTGTTACTTTCCCATCTACAAGCCCTACATATATAATGTCTTCAATATTCACAAGTACGATTGATTCTTCAATTGGTAATGCTAATTTATGCATCTCTGCTGCTACATCTGTCCCCTTTATTTCGTGCTTCGTTTCTATTTGCGCTTGTTTTTGTTTTTTATACTTCTTTAATGTTTGCACAATACGTTCTTCATCAAATGGTTTTAAAATGTAGTCTAACGCATCTACTTCAAATGCTTGCAGCGCATATTGATCATAGGCAGTAGCAAATACAATTGCAGGTGGATTTTTCATCTTCTTTAATATATTCGCGATTTCAAATCCGTTATCATCGGATAATTGAATATCTAAAAACACAATATCTGGTCTACTTTGCATTAGTTCTTCTAATGCGTCTTCCACACAATCAGCCTCACCAACTATCTCAACTTCTTTCGTTCTCTCTAATAAATACTTTAGTTCATCACGTGCTAACATTTCATCGTCAACTACTAATACTTTTAACACCCGGCTCTTCCTCCCCTACTTTTTTTGGAATAATAAAGGTAATCTCCGTCCTTTTATTTAATTCACTTTCGATATGAAGCATCGTTTCTTTCCCAAATAACCCAATAAGACGTTCATTAATATTATATAAAGCTGTTCCAGTCCCTTTCTTTGATGAAACTACCATCTTTCCTAATTGTTCTAAACGTTCTTCCTCAATTCCCTGTCCATTATCTTTTACTTCAAAGTGAACCATACCCTCTTTTTCAAAAACATGCACTTCCACTTCGCATATTGGTTGCTTCTGCGGAAAAGCATGTCGCAGTGCATTTTCAACCAATAGTTGAAGAACAAATGGTGGTACTAAAGTTGTCTTTAGCTCATCCTCAATATACATCTTTACCTCATACTTATTTGGGAACCTTGCTTGTTCTAGTGATAAGTATGCCTGTACGTGGTTTAATTCTTGCTCTAGTGGAATCAATAACTGACGTGCCCCTTGCAAATTACAACGAAAATACACGCTCAGCTGTAATAGTAACTTCCTTGCTTTTTCTACATCTGTTCGGCATAAAGCTGATACTGTATTAATCGCATTAAATAAAAAGTGCGGGTTAATTTGCGCTTGTAATGCTTTTATCTCCGCATCTTGAAGTAATTTACTTTGCAACTCAGCTTCTCCTAACTCTAACTGCGTGGAGAATATCTTTGCTAACCCTTCTGCTAATTCTTCTTCAACGCGACTTAACTGGTTAGAATTTTTGAAATACAGTTTTAATGTACCTATCGTATTTCCATGTGAAGTTAGTGGAATAACAATAGCGGCTTGTAAGGGACAGCTTTCATGTTGGCAATTAATAACCTCACGTGATTTCGCCTTCATTATTTGCCCTGTATGTAAAACCTCTTTTGATAAACCAGTTATTAAACTATGTGAAGGAATATGGTGATCTGATGCTAATCCAACGTGCGCTAATATTTTCTCTGTATCTGTTAAAGATACCGCATCCGTTCCTGTAAAGCGGTGAATAATTTGTGCTACATGCTTACACGATTCTTCTGTTAAACCTTGACGAAAATACGGTAACGTTTTATCAGCAATACGCAATACTTTATGAGTCTGAAGTGCTTTTGCATTCTCCTCCTGACGCAAAATAGCTTGTATCATAGAAAGTAAAATAAAACTTCCAAAACTATTTACAAGAATCATCGGTATCGCTATTGTTTTCACAACGCTAATTCCATCCTCTATAATTAATAAAATCATAACCATTTCTAAAGATACGATAAAAACACTTAAAACTGCTGAAAACTTAGGAGTAATTGTACGATTATATTTTTTGAAAATATATCCGATATAACCAGTTATAATCCCCGCTAAAATAGAAGAGATTGCGCAGCTTAGCGCTGTCGTACCACCAAGCATATAACGATGAATACCAGCAATAAACCCTACTCCAACCCCTACGATAGGGCCACCAAGTAAGCCACTAATACCAACACCCATAATACGCGTATTCGCAATTGTACTTGACGAAGAAACACCTTGTAACCAATTTTCATTCATAATCGTATTTCCTGCTATTTCAATCCCAGTGTAATTGCTTACAATTGTAAATACCGAAAAAATACAAATAAGCTTAAGCTTATCTACATAGCCATCCTGTTTATGAAGGAGACGTCTGAAAGTTTTAATATGAGAGAGTAAAAATCCTAAAATAACTATAAGTCCGACTCGTTCAATCATCATGAGTACTAAATTTAGCATCTTTGATTCATTCCTTTTTATTTAGTTAGTTTTATTATGGGAAAATAATGAAGTCGGCGTCAAGAAGAACGAAATATTTTTTGAAATATTTTACACATAATAACTTCCTCTTTATTTGACAATACAATAGAAGAGTGCTAAAAATAAAGTAATATAATACAGTCCTTTAACCCAACCCCGTGAGGTTGAGAAGGAAGTCGGAATACAATATACGTATGTTCTTCTTTGGGGATACGTATGCTTTTTTGGCCTTCTCATCATATCAGGTGAGAAGGCCTTTTGTTATTCTTCCATAGCGACTGTAGAAAATAAGGAGGAGTAATAATGAACGTCACTACTGATGTACAACAAATAACAGAGGAGACGAAAGCGAAAAGATATAAAACATTATTTGGTTCTGCGCTAGGATATGCAGCAGAAGGTTTAGATATGTTGCTATTATCTTTCGTACTTGTCTATATTTTAAAAGAGTTTCACTTAAGTCCTGTTGAAGGTGGAAACTTAACATTAGCTACCACAATAGGGATGTTAATTGGTTCTTATTTATTTGGATTTATTGCTGATTTATTTGGACGTATTCGTACAATGGCCTTCACAATCTTACTGTTTTCACTAGCAACCGCACTCATTTATTTCGCAACAGACTACTGGCAATTATTAATTCTTCGCTTTTTAGTTGGAATGGGAGTTGGTGGTGAATTCGGAATCGGAATGGCCATTGTAACAGAAACATGGTCTAAAGAAATGCGCGCTAAAGCGACATCTGTTGTTGCACTTGGATGGCAATTTGGTGTACTGGTTGCTTCACTCCTTCCAGCATTTATTGTCCCGCATTTTGGATGGAGAGCCGTTTTCTTATTTGGATTAATTCCAGCTTTACTAGCTGTCTATGTCCGTAAAAGTTTAAGTGAACCGAAAATATGGGAGCAAAAACAACGCTACAAAAAAGAACTATTGCAAAAAGAAGCTGCAGGTAAATTAACACCTACTGAAGCAGAACAACTAAAACATATAAAAAAATTCCCACTTCGAAAGTTATTTGCCAGTAAAAAAGTAACAATCACAACAATCGGTCTTATTATTATGTCATTTATCCAGAACTTCGGATATTACGGAATCTTCACATGGATGCCAACTATTTTAGCAAATAAATATAACTATACATTAGCAAAAGCAAGTGGCTGGATGTTCATTTCTACCATCGGTATGCTAATTGGAATTGCAACCTTTGGTATTCTAGCTGATAAAATTGGTCGTCGTAAAACTTTTGCAATTTATTATATTGGCGGTACAGTATACTGCCTCATTTACTTCTTCTTATTCACAGATTCAACATTATTATTATGGGGAAGTGCATTGCTTGGATTCTTTGCAAATGGAATGATGGGAGGATTTGGGGCAATTTTAGCTGAAAACTATCCTGCTGAAGCTCGCTCTACCGCAGAAAACTTTATTTTCGGTACAGGACGTGGATTAGCTGGATTTGGGCCTGTTATCATCGGCTTACTCGCTACAGGTGGCAACCTACTTGGAGCATTGTCCCTGATTTTTATCATCTACCCAATCGGGTTAATTACAATGCTACTATGTGTACCAGAAACAAAGGGAAAAGTATTAGATTAAACGTAAAAGAGGAAGCATCTCATTTAAGATGCTTCCTCTTTTACGTTTTTATTTATTTTGATTTACTAGCCTTCTGAAATAAGAATGCAGTTTTATCTTCTTCTTTTACAATACCTTGTTTTAATGCTAATTCTCCCGCAACTTTAGGCGCTAACCATAGCATCGGGAATAACAAAATTGATACCGGAACTGCCGTCACTACGATAAACGATTGTAGCGCATTAATACTTCCTTCACCCATATATAAAAGAATTGCTGCAACTGCTCCCATAATAAGCGACCAAAAAATTCGCAAACTAATTCTAGGATCTCCGTCTCCAGTCACTGCCATTGAAATGGAATACGCCATTGAATCTCCTGTTGTCACTACAAATAAAATTGTTAATAAAAGAAATGCTGGTCCAATAATATTAGAAAGTGGCAATTGTCCTGTAATTGCAATCATAGCTGCCGGCATACCAGATTCACTTAATGCATCCGAGATAGAACCAGGATTCATTAACTCATAAAACACACCTGATCCACCTAATATAGTAAACCAAAACGTTGTAATAATAGGTGCGATAATTCCAATTGCAACGATGATTTCTCGAATCGTTCTCCCTCTTGAAATTCGACTCACTAAAATTGCCATCATTGGTCCGTATCCAATAAACCATCCCCAGAAAAAGATTGTCCAAGATCCTAACCAACTTGTATCACCACGGTATGTGCTCATCGGTATAAACTCACTTACATAAAATCCAAACGAAGAAACAAACGAATCAATAATAAATCCACCTGGCCCAAATAGTAATATGAATGCCATTAACAAAATTGCTAATCTAACATTTAAATTACTTATAATTTGAATCCCTTTATCAATACCTGTTACTGCCGATATGGTAGACACGGCCACTACACAAACAATAATTGCTAATTGAGTAGTAAATACATCAGAAATTCCAAATAATTCTTGTAACCCATAACTTGCTTGTAAACCTAAAAATCCAATTGGGCCAATTGTACCTGCAGCTACTGCAATAATTGCAGCTGCATCAATTATCGTTCCAAGCAGGCTCTTTCTTAATTTTCCCCCAAAAATAGGATATAAAAGCGTTCGAGGTTTTAGCGGCATACCTTTATGATAATGTCCATACATCATAACTACCGCACTAATTGTACCTAAAATCGTCCATGCTAAAAATCCCCAATGCATATAACTTTGTGCTAAAGCAGGCATAACTGCTTCTTTCGTTCCAGCAGATATACCATCATGTATTGGTGGCACCGTCATCAAATGGTACATTGGCTCTGCTGCTGCCCAAAAAACGCCACCTCCGGCAAGTAATGTAGACATAATAATAGCAAGCCATTTTGCCGTACTAATCTCAGGTTTTTCTAATCCCCCAAGTTTAACTCTCCCATATTTGGAGAACGCCATACACATCGCAACAATAAATGTACCTAATAATAAAACTTGCCAGAAGGCACCAAAATATTTAATTGAAAAAGCGAAACTGTTATTAATCGCACTCTCTACATAATCCTTGTTCAAAAAAACTGCAATTACAAATAATAAAAGTGAACCACCGCTAATAATAAACAAAGGCCAATCAGTTTTTCGACTCTTCATCCTCATTTACACTTCCTCCTTCCTCAGCAATCTAAAAAAACAACTTTATTATGTTTTATTGTTTAAACCCAAAACACAATAATTATATATGCATAACATTTTATCGACTTCCCACATACTTATGTTGTCCCTAAAAATATGCCAAATCCCTTATTAAAAAGAAAAAATCTCTTTCTCTTACATAAAAAAGCAAAACAAAAGACCTTATATTTCTATAAGGTCTTCGAAACAGAAATTTGATTATAACATAAGGAACTCCTTGGTTCAAAAATCCTCTTCCAAAAATAACCGAGAGTAAAGGCTTCCATTTGCTACATAACAGTAATTAAAAAAAATATATTTTGCAGAAAAAAACTGCACTAAATATTATTTATGAAAGAAATTTGGCTTCAAAATTTCATTCGGATACGGTTTATGATAAATATGAGTGGTAGCTGGAGATAGCGGTGGAATAAGCCACACCCAATTACCTGTTACAACACGACCACAAGCAGCTTCTTGCTTCTCAAATTGCTGAAATTGTTGTGCAGCAGTATGATGATCAACAATACTAACTCCTTGTTTTTTAAAAGAGTGTAGTACGGCAATATTCAACTCAATTAGCGCCTTATCCTTCCATAACGTACCGTTTCTCGATGTATCTAAATCCATCATCTCCGCAACAGCCGGAAGTAAATTATAACGATCATGATCCGCTAAGTTGCGCGCCCCAATTTCTGTTCCCATATACCATCCATTGAACGGAGCGGCTGTATAAGAAATACCGCCAATTTCTAAGCGCATATCTGAAATCATTGGAACCCCATACCATTTTGCTCCAAGTGATGAAATAGGGTATTCTGGGTGTTCAATTGGCACTTCTTTTACTTCTTTCCTCGGAATTTCTTTATATGTAGGCGCCTTCCCGTTTATAGAAAATACAAGTGGCAATACATCGAAATTCGTACCTTCTCCTTGCCAGCCAAGCTCCTGACAAAAGTCCGTAAATGTAGCGGAATGCGAGTCACCGATCACTCCCATTTCTGTTTTATATCCTGCATATCGAATCAATTGGTGATTATAAATTCGTATATTATTTTCCTCACCTTGATATTGCTTAAAAATCGTAATGGTTGGTTTAACTTTTCCATCGTTCGTTGCATATTTAATATGATGAATTAATGCATTATATACACCCTCTTCATCATTTACTTCGCGCGCATCTAATATGTGCATCTTACTCCAAAATAGTCTTCCAATACATCTATTACTGTTACGCCATGCCATTCGTGAACCATGAACAAGTTCTTCAAATGTATGCTCATATGTCCCTGTCTTCTCTATCTCAATTTGAATTTCTTTTATACGTTCTTCTATCAATTGTTCTTTATGAAGCTCCTTATAACAAATCGTAATAAAATTACTTGCTTCCTCTATTAATTGTTTCGTTTTACTCATAAACAATCTCCTTCTATTTCAACAAAACCTTGCTACTTTACAGTATAAGCAAAAAGGATAGGAGTCACAAATGAAATTGAGAGTGTTACTTTTATTGTAATATTTTTCAGAAAATTAACAGACTTACTATTGACTTATATGGAAAATGGGTGTATTTTTGACTCAGGTAAAGTATTTTTACCTAGGCCAACTTTTTTAAATAGAAAGGAGGTAATGTTATGTCTTCATTTCAATTGCCAAAGCTTTCATATGACTATGATGAACTAGAGCCACATATCGATAGCAATACACTTTCCATTCATCATGGAAAGCACCATGCGACATACGTAAACAATTTAAATGCTACTTTAGAAAATTATACTGAATTACATAATAAATCTTTAGAAGAATTGCTATGTAATTTAGATGCTTTACCGAAGGAAATTGTTACAGCTGTAAGAAATAACGGTGGTGGTCACTATTGTCATAGTCTTTTTTGGGAAGTGATGAGCCCACGAGGTGGCGGTGAGCCTAATGGAGACGTTGCAAAAGTAATTGATTATTATTTCAATACCTTTGACAACTTAAAAGATCAACTTTCCAAAGCAGCTATTAGTCGTTTTGGAAGTGGCTATGGATGGCTTGTTCTTGACGGTGAGGAACTCTCTGTTATGAGTACACCAAATCAAGATACGCCTTTGCAAGAAGGGAAAATCCCCTTACTCGTAATTGATGTATGGGAACATGCTTATTATTTAAAGTATCAAAATCGGCGCCCAGAGTTTGTTACCAATTGGTGGCATACAGTAAACTGGGACCAAGTAAACGAGAAGTATTTACAAGCAATTCAATCACAAAAACATTAGTCGTATGTATAAGGTAAATTTGGTAATGTAAAATCAGTATTGTCGAAATCCTCCAGAATCCCCCGGATTGCCACCGGGGGATTTATGATTACTTCATTGTATTTATATAATGTTTTAAAACATTTTTTATTTCTAGTTTCAGCTCTCGGAACAAAAATCCAAATTTACGAGCCTTTCCATTATGTAACGTACAGTTAGTTACCTCATTATAAGGAGCTATATTTTCTCCAGCTTCCTGGATGAGTGCTTTTATTCCCGTCTTCTCTTCTATGAAATGAATAATTTCTTCCGTAGAAACTACCCCGTTACTACAGGCGTTAATTGGTCCTTTCACATTTTCCATTCCGCACCAAGCTAGAAACTCTCCTGCCTCTTTTTCATGTATAAATGACAAAGTTCCATCTACATGATCCACAACGATAGGTTTTTGGTTCACAACACATTCAACGTAAAATTGTAACCTTTTCGTATAGTCATTTTCTCCAATAACAACTGGAAAACGCACTGCAACGACTGGGAATGTTGCATATTGAAATAAAACCGCTTCGGCTAATCGCTTTCCTTCACTATAATTAAAATCATTTCTATCTCCATATGTAATTGCATATTCGTATGGATTGAAGTCCTCTTCTAACAAACTTAATGCAGGTTCATAGACAGCCATTGAAGATGTCATAATATACTTCTTCGTTTTTCCTTTCAAAACTTCACATACCATTTTCGCTGCATTTGAACTATAGCATAAATTATCGTATACAATATCATAACTTTTTCCTTCTAGACGCTCTTCTAGTAGCTTTCTATCTTTTCTATCGACAATTATTCTTTTTACTGCGCTACCAAAAGAATCTTCAGTAACTCCCCTTGTGGCAATTGTTACATCGTGTCCAGCTTGCAAAAGGTACTCTACTAAATGTTTACCAAAAAACCTTGTTCCTCCTAGCACCAACACTTTCTTCAATTTCATCATCCCCATTTTCATGATTTATGAGATACCACCTCTTTTATTATAAAACGCTAATATATAAAAAAGCATGAAATCAGTTTAACGATTCCATGCTTTTATGCAGATCATATATTAACGTACTCGATATTTATAAATACAATAACAGAAGTACAAAATAGAAATTACTGATACATAAACCCATAGTTCATATACGAATCCCTCTCCCCATACTCCCATAAAATAAAATAGTGAAGGTAAAGTCAATGTTACCCATGATTGTACGAAGGCAATCCTTCCAAGATATTGATTGATGTTCTTCTTTTGTGTATTTAATACAAAGAATAAATACCAAAGTAATGCCCACATAAACCACGTTAATGCATTAACAACATCATGGAATTGAACAAATGAAACAACCATATAGAATAAAGCAATAATTGCTACCCAAATACAAAACCATCCTAGACCACTACTATCCATTCCTTTTATAAAAGTAACACCTACATATAAATAAGTTAATCCAAATAAGAAAGTAGCCGCATATGAATACACTGTCCAATTGCTTTGGTCAGAAATCATGATCAAATAAAACGGAATAATAATTTGTAGTGCACCCACAAATAAATTAAAAACACCCGCACTTTTCATCTCTGCTTTCCCTAATATAACAAGACTATTTAAAAATAAAGCTGCCCCTGAAAGTAATAATCCTATATAACCCATATATATTCGTGTGAAAATCTTTACCTTTCACACTTTTAACCTCCCCACACTATAAAGTGATACTGATATTATTTTTCTTCCCATTTAAAACTACATACATAATTTTTCATCTGAATAAGTCAGACCTCCTACCTTAAAAAGGAGCGAACTTAAAACGCTTTCAATAATAAATAATCCTATCAAAACATGAACTAGGATTCCTTGATTATAAACGGACTCTAGCAATGATACAAGTGTTGGAATACTTTTCAATAATACGCTTTCAATTTCTATAAAAAATTAATAAAATAATACATTCCTCTATCTCATTCTACTACCTTCTAGCATAAGATATTGTAAAATCATATCATTTAAAACAGCAAACGTTCTTTTCTAGGTTCGCTAATAAACTTAATAAAAATGACCTCTTGCTTTTATGCAAAGGTCATTTTTTTATTCATCATTAAACTTCTAAATAGCCATTTTTATTATTTGATTGCCATTTCCAAGAATCTGCACACATCTCTTCTAATCCGCGTGTTGCCTCCCAGCCTAATTCACGCTTCGCTTTAGATGCATCAGCAAAACACACTGCCACGTCACCTGGGCGACGCTCTGTAATTTTATAAGGAACTTTCTTGCCCGAAACTTTTTCAAACGCTTTAACCATCTCTAGTACACTATAGCCCATGCCTGTGCCTAGGTTATAAGCATCTACTCCTGTTGTATTCAGTACTTTCTCAAGCGCCTTTACGTGACCATTTGCTAAGTCCACAACATGGATGTAATCACGGACTCCTGTTCCATCTTTCGTTGGATAGTCATTTCCGAATACACTTAATTCTTTTAACTTACCTACTGCTACTTGCGTTACATATGGCATTAAGTTATTTGGGATTCCATTTGGATCTTCTCCGATACGCCCACTTTCGTGTGCACCAAATGGATTGAAATAGCGAAGTAATGCGATACTCCATTCTGCATCTGCAAATGCTACATCACGCATAATTTGCTCAATCATTAATTTCGTTTGACCATATGGATTTGTTGCACTTAATGGAAATTCCTCCGTAATCGGTGACGTTTCCGGGATACCATATACAGTTGCAGATGAACTAAAGATCATCTTCTTTACATTATGTTTCTGCATTACTTCACATAGCACTAACGTGCTTGTAATGTTGTTATGATAATATGTTAATGGAATCGCTACTGACTCCCCTACAGCTTTAAATCCTGCAAAGTGAATAACTGCTTCAATTGCATTTTCTTCAAAAACTACGTCAAGCGCTTCTCGATTTAAAACGTCTTCTTTATAAAACTTAAATTGTTTTCCTGTTATTTCTTTCACTCGATTTATAGATTCTATCGAGCTATTCGAAAGATTATCCACTACTATAATTTCGTAACCGCTATTTAGTAATTCTACACATGTATGACTACCAATATACCCTGCTCCACCTGTTACAAGTATTGCCATAATTATAGTCCTCCATATTTCATTCATTATAAACTTCTCAAAGTATATCACATATTTCTTATCCTATGTTTAATATGCGAACACAGAAACTTACATTTTATCCCATAATAATTTTATAACATATACGATTCTAATCAGGTAATAAAAAAACGCCACATAATAAAAATTATGTGGCGTTTTTTTATTAAATTACGTAACAATATACACTTAGAAAATGCGCAAGACTACCTAGTAATACAAAAACATGAAAAATTTCATGATGTCCCATATATTTAAACTCTAACCATTTTGGCTTTGTTCCATAAATAAATCCACCAATTGTATAAAAAATGCCACCAAGTACTAAGAAAACAATGCCTCCTGTACTTAAATTCTCAGCTAGCGGCGCAAAGAATAAAACAATTAACCAACCCATCGTAATATAAATTGCTGTCGATAACCATCTTGGACAATTAAACCAAAACATTTTAAACACAATGCCACAAATCGCAGTTGCATAGACTAAACAAAATAATAGCAAACCACTTGCTGAATTTAATGTAATTAAGCAAAAGGGTGCATATGTACCTGCAATTAATATAAAAATCATAGAATGATCTAGCTTCCTAAAGAAGTAAATAACACGTTCATTGGCCACAACACTATGATACACAGCTGATGCCGTATAAAGGACCATCATCCCAATACCAAACAAAATAACAGCTGTAATTGCAGCAAATGATGGCATCTTAATAGAAACTTTCACAAGCATAGCTAATAATGCAACAAATGACAATATCGCTCCACCCAAGTGAGTAAATGCATTAACTGGTTCTCTTACATAAGCATTCATAATAACACCCCTTATATAATTACATGTAGTTTTAATAACTACATGTAATTATATACACATTTCATTTTAAGGTCAACATTTACAATTCATTTGTTTCGTAATACCATATTTAAAGATATATTAAACATTAAGTTCCACTAAGTTATAAAAGTGAGGGATCCTACGTGGAAAATATAAATGAATTACTTGAAACATTACATTTAGAAAAAAATATTAAACTTGAGGATATTCCAAATGTTGACTTATATGTAGACCAAGTTGTCCAACTATTTGAGAATACTTATGCAGATACAACAAGAACTGACGATGAAAAAGTATTAACAAAAACGATGATTAATAATTACGCAAAAGGGAAACTATTCATCCCTATCAAAAATAAAAAGTATTCAAAAGAGCATATGATTTTAATTAGCTTAATTTATCAATTAAAAGGCGCTCTCTCCATTAATGACATAAAGAGTTCATTAGAAAATATAAATAACTCCTTATTAAACGATGATACATTCGATTTAAATACGGTATATAAAAATTATCTTGCTCTTACTGAAACCAATGTCGAAAGCTTTAAACAAGACGTAAATAACCGTGTTGCTGAAGTAAATGAAATCTCTTCCTTAGAAGATACAAAGCTCGAAAAATTTCTACTATTAACATCCTTCGTGACTATGAGTAATATGTATAGACGTTTAGCAGAGCAACTAGTTGATGATTTGAAAGAATCATAAATAAAAAACTATCCACCTATTAGAGTGGATAGTTTTTTATTTACTTAATTGCCTCATGAACTTTTAATTGTTTCCCTTTAATCGTTGTAGTCTTCATGACTTTCAAGACAAGCGGTCCTTTTCCATTTAATATTTCAACGTAAGAAACGTTATCTTGTATCGTAATAATGCCTATATCTTCTGCTGTAACACCTTTAATTTTAGCAATTGTACCGACGAAATCTACCGCCCTAATTTTCTTTTTCTTCCCGCCATTAAAGTACAGCTTCATAATGCCTTTGTTTATGTCCGCATTTTTATCTTTCTTTATAATTGGTTTAGCATGTATCTTTTCTTCAAATGCAGCTTTCTCTTTCATAACTTCTTCTTTTGAAGGTCCAATTGCCTTTGGAATTTCAAAACCAATATAATCCTCAATCTCTTCTAAAAATCTATTTTCATATGGTGTTATAAATGTAATAGCTTTTCCACTATTTCCAGCTCGTCCCGTTCTTCCAGTACGATGTACATAGCTTTCTTTTTCAAGTGGAATATCATAATTAATAACATGTGTAATATTATCAATATCGATTCCTCTCGCAGCCACGTCTGTTGCTACTAAATAACGGAATTTCCCTTTTCTAAAATCATCCATGACTTCAAAACGATCTTCTTGTACCATACCACCATGTATTTTGTCGCAAGGATAGTTAGCTCGTTTTAACTGTCTATATACATAATCTACATTTTCTTGTGTACGACAGAAAATAATACAACTATCTGGATTCTCAATCGTTGTTACATCTTTAAGTAGTGAAAGCTTCTCGTCTTCTATTACCTCAAAAAGAGTATGTTCAATTTTATCCGTTGTAATCCCAGCTGCTTTAATTTCGATATGAGTTGGTGAATTCATATATGTACGAGACAATTTTTCAACATCTTCTGGAAGTGTTGCTGAAAATAGCATTGTCATTCTTTTTGTAGGTAATTCATCAATAATTGCCTCTACTTGATCGATAAAGCCCATATTTAGCATCTCATCTGCTTCATCAATAACTAAATACTTCAAACACTCTAAAGAAAGGGTACCCTTTTCAATATGATCCAACACACGACCAGGAGTCCCAACTACAATATGTGTCTTTTGCTTTAATTCTAATTTTTGACGTGCAAATGGAGATTTCCCATAAACTGCCGCAGCCTTAATCCTTTTGAATCGACCTATATTTGTAATATCTTCTTTTACCTGTACCGCAAGCTCTCTCGTTGGTGTTAAAACTAATGCTTGTGGTTTATTCTCTTCCCACTCCACCATTTCACAAAGCGGAATACCAAATGAAGCTGTTTTTCCACTTCCAGTCTGGGACTTCACAACAAGATCCTTCTTTTGTAATGCGACTGGAATAACCTCACCTTGTACTTCTGTTGGATGATCATATCCTAACCCAGTAAGTGCCCTTACAATTTCCTTACTTAATTTATAATCAGAAAAACTTTTTTTACTCATATATTAACCTCATTTTATTCTGTATTATTTTCTTTTTTATCTTTTGTATACGTTACTATCACCCTACTTATTATACTTGAAACCTCACATAAAAAGGTGGATCATACCAGATTCATCTTTTTTATATAGAAATAAACCTTATCATTTCATATATTGTTCAACTAATTGATAACATCTTTTGCTCGTATTGTTAGCATTAACCCTTTCATAGTACCCTCACCCTACCAAAAAATAAAAAGAATACATACAACCTTGTATAATTATCTCAATTTTTCAACCTTTTTTCATAAACGAACAATACAATTGAAAAAATGTTTTAAATTCGTTTTTAACGTTTTTTTTCAGATATAAAATCTACTTTTTCAAAAAATGTTAAGAAATCCTTTGACTTCTTAATAAAAATAATGTAAATTATCCTATGGACGAACATTTTTGATTAATAAAAATAAAATATTCGTATTTTAGGGGTGTAAATGATGGAAAACGTATTCGACTATGAAGATATTCAATTAATTCCTGCAAAATGTATTGTAAATAGCCGCTCTGAATGTGATACAACTGTCACTTTAGGAAAACATAAATTTAAATTACCTGTCGTGCCTGCAAATATGCAAACGATTATTGATGAAAGAATCGCAACTTATTTAGCTGAAAACAATTACTTCTATATCATGCATCGTTTCCAACCAGAGAAACGAATCTCATTCATTAGAGATATGCAATCACGTGGATTAATCGCTTCTATCAGCGTTGGTGTAAAAGAGGACGAATATGAATTCGTACAACAATTAGCTGCTGAGCAACTTACACCTGAATATATCACGATTGATATCGCACACGGTCATTCTAATGCTGTGATCAACATGATTCAACATATTAAAAAACATTTACCAGAGAGCTTCGTTATCGCTGGAAACGTTGGAACTCCAGAAGCGGTAAGAGAATTAGAAAACGCTGGTGCTGATGCAACAAAAGTTGGTATTGGACCTGGTAAAGTTTGTATTACTAAAATTAAAACAGGCTTTGGAACTGGTGGTTGGCAGCTAGCTGCACTTCGCTGGTGTGCAAAAGCTGCAAGTAAGCCAATTATCGCTGATGGTGGTATTCGTACACACGGCGACGTAGCTAAATCTATTCGATTTGGGGCAACTATGGTCATGATCGGTTCTCTATTCGCTGGTCACGAAGAGTCTCCAGGGGAAACAATTGAAAGAGATGGCAAACTTTATAAAGAATACTTCGGTTCTGCTTCTGAATTCCAAAAGGGTGAGAAGAAAAACGTTGAAGGTAAGAAAATGTTCGTTGAGCATAAAGGTTCTTTAGAAGATACGTTAATCGAAATGGAACAAGATCTTCAATCTTCTATCTCTTACGCTGGTGGAACAAAACTAGATGCTATTCGTACTGTAGATTATGTTGTCGTGAAAAACTCGATTTTCAATGGTGACAAAGTATATTAATTCTTAAATTTAAAAAGAAGGAGAAGCATTTCTATGCTTCTCCTTCTTTTTCATATATAAAAATGTGAAATATTTTTATTTTACTGAATTTTCTAGTATCATATTTTTAGATGCTTTTAATAAGGAGGATATAAGACATGAAAACTATAATTGAGAATCGTCTTGTTCGTGCGGAAGTACCTAACGAACTAAAATGGGATTTGTCTGATTTGTATAAGTCCAATGATGAGTGGCATACCGCATTAAACATATTAGAAAATGATATACAGAAACTTGATGCATTTAAAGGACGTTTACATACTAACTCCACAACTTTATTAAATTGCCTACTTTTAGAAGAAGAGCTTTTAATGAAGTTAACAAAACTGTACTCATATGCAAATTTAAAAGAATCTACTGATCGTACAAATCCAGTTATTCAAGCGAACTCTTCCAAAATTTCTGCTTTATGGACGAAAGTACATACTGCACTATCCTTTATTCATAATGAAATCCTCTCATTCGACGAAGGAACAATTGAAAAATATTTAACTGAAGAAACAAAACTCGAACCTTTCCGTAAGTCGTTACTAGAAATACTCAAAAAAAGGCAGCACACACTCTCTCCCGAAACAGAAGAAGCACTTGCTGCACTTGGCGAAGTTCATAGTTCTCCATACAAAATTTACGGCATGACTAAATTGGCAGATATGGATTTCACTTCTATACAAGACGAACAAGGAAACGAACTCCCTGTTTCATTCTCATTATTTGAAAGCAAATATGAATTTTCTCCAAGCACATATATACGTCGAAAAGCATATTCATCATTTGTTTCCACACTAAAACGATATAAAAATACAGTTGCGACAACATATGCTACCGAAGTAAAAAAACAAGTAACACTTTCTCGTTTACGTAAATATGAATCCGTTACCCATATGCTATTAGAACCACAAAAGGTTCCACTTGAAATGTATAACAACCAACTTGATATTATTTATAAAGAATTAGCACCTCATATGCGCCGTTTTGCAGATTTAAAAAAGAAAGTATTAGGACTCGATCAAATGCTTTTCTGCGACTTACACGCACCTTTAGATCCCGAATTTAATCCGACGATTACTTATGAAGAAGCAGCCACGCTCATTCAAGATTCTTTAAAAGTATTAGGCGATGAATATAGTTCCATAATCCAAAAAGGATTCAAAGAAAGATGGGTAGATCTTGCAGATAACGTAGGCAAATCAACAGGGGCATTTTGCTCAAGTCCATACGGCTCTCATCCCTATATTTTAATTACATGGCAAAATACGATGCGTGGATGCTTCACATTAGCACATGAATTTGGACATGCTGGTCATTTCTATTTAGCAAATAAAAACCAACGTATCATGAACGTACGCCCATCTATGTACTTTGTTGAAGCACCATCAACTATGAATGAATTACTATTAGCTCAGCATTTACTAGCGACTACTGACGATAAGAGGATGCGCAGATGGGTCATTCTACAACTACTCGGCACATATTATCACAACTTTGTTACTCATTTACTTGAGGGTGAATACCAACGTAGAGTATATGCTCTAGCAGAAGAAGGACAGGCCCTTACAGCTACAACTTTAACTGAAATTAAAACAAATGTCCTTTCCACATTCTGGGGAGATTCTGTAGAAATCGATGAAGGTGCGGGCTTAACTTGGATGCGTCAGCCTCATTATTATATGGGTCTATATTCTTACACATATTCCGCAGGCCTCACTGCATCAACTGCAGTAGCTCAAATGATTAAAGATGAAGGACAACCTGCTATTGATCGCTGGTTAGATGTGCTTCGCGCTGGTGGTACAATGAAACCACTTGAACTAATGAAACATGCCGGAGTAGATATGTCAAAACCAGATGCAATCCGTCAAGCTGTTTCTTACGTTGGTTCATTAATTGATGAATTAGAGCATTCTTATCAAGAATAAAAAATAAGCCCTCGCTTTATGAGGGCTTATTTCATATTTACTTCCCAAACCTTTTACGATATCCACATTTCCTACAAAGCTCTTCAACCGCAACTCTTTTTGAAAATCCATCGACAATGTTTGTTGCTCTTTCACCTTCTATAATGTTAGAAAATGAATCATTATTAATATTTCCAAGGTTAATAATCCCTTCACCATCTAAACAACAAGGAATAACCGTCCCATTCGCTAAAATCCCTGCTTGATTACGAAGTCCATGACAGAATCCTTTCCCATCATCCTCTTCTTCATGTAATGCTGGCCACTGGAATTCATAGTCTTGATTAATAAAGACACGTTCTGCAATTTTTATACCTTTTCCTGGTGTAAGTTTCTCTTCAATCTGATAAGATAGATCAAATTCATTTTCAATTATGGATAATAACTCCCTATTTTTCTGAATTTCAGCATTTGTTTTATTATCCTGAGTTAAATTCCATAACCTTAACGATACAATTAAATCTGATTGACTTGTCGCTTCCCTAATGAAGGAAAGTATACTCCTTACATAGCCCTCTTTATCTTGCGAACCTGGGTGTCCATCAAAACTATGCAGTGAAAAATTCATTTGTCTTAACGCGGGCTTATTTAACAGCCTATGCCTTCTCTTATTAATTAACGTTCCGTTCGTTGTAATATTAACTTTAAACCCTTTTTCATGACTTAAGTCTAATAGTTGATCTATTTTCGGATGGAGCAACGGCTCACCCTTCACGTGCAAATAAATGTAGTCTGTGTGAGGTTTAATTTGGTCTAATCTTTTAGCAAAATCCTCTACAGAAATGAATTGCTTCTGCCTTTCCGTCGGCGGACAAAAGCTACACGCAAGATTACACACACTCGTAATCTCCAAGTAAAACTTCTTAAACTTCTTCACCTTTAATTCCTCACTTCTCTAACTACTTATACTTTTTCCTCTTCATATTACAGCATATTTTTATGGAAATAGAAACATACTTATTTTAGGAAATCTACATACCATCTAATAATATTTAAAAGACCATCGGTAATTTTTGTCCAATGGTCTTTTTATCCTTTTTATATGCAAAGAATAAATTTATTTATGATACGGTTCATCATAACTATTCTAAATAAGCTTATTTTTTATTATTTTCATAATTAAATTTAACAAAAAAGGTAGTGCCTTCCGATCCTGTTTGAATTTCTATTTTTGCATTATGGCGGGCAGCAATGGCATAACATACACCTAACCCCAATCCAGTTCCATTATGTTTGGTCGTGTAAAATGGCGTACCCAGTTTCTCTAATACTTCAGGCCTGATACCTTTTCCTTGATCCCGCACTGCAAGCACCACACAATTTTGACCTTCCTTGTAGGTGCTAATGGTTAGAACTTTCCCTGTACTCATCGCTTCTAAGCCATTACGATATAGATTCATTAATAATTGCCGTATCTCATTACGATTTAAAAGTAATTCCGGAATGTCATTTGTATCGACTTGAATATATTTATTTTGATTATACGTATCAATCTTTATTAACGGAATAATATCGCGGATAATTGAATTTAAATCTAACATCTGCAAATCCAATTTCCTTGTATTACCCATTGAGAGAAATTCAGTAATAATAGAATTGGCACGGTTAAGTTCTTCAATCATTAAATGAAAGTACTTATTATGTTTCTCATAGGTATTCTCTTCTTTTAATAACTGCAAAAATCCTAGTACCGTTGTCATTGGATTTCTAATTTCATGGCTGATACCTGCTGCCATTTGCCCTATTAAATCAATGTTAGATAATCTTTTCAATTCCTGTTCATATTTCTTTTTTTCCGTTATGTTTTTAAAAATACAACAAATACCATCATCATACGGGTATGCAATAACTTCGTGCCAATATTCATCTGCAGTAGAAAGAAATTCGAAATGAACTGTAGTTCGTTCTGACATCGCACGATGAAATTCCTTATACATAACTGTGTCGATATCACTCGGGAAAACATCCCATATATTCTTTCCTAATACATCTTTTGCTGTTTTTCTTTGCTGAAAATATTGGTGCTTATTTACGTACGTAAATTCCCATTTATTATTTAAAGTAAAGAATCCATCCGTAATACATTCAATCACACTTGTAACTTTTTCATTAGCAGCAGCTAGCTCTCCCGTTCGCTCTTCCACTATACTTTCTAGTTTATCCATATATAACAAATTTGAAAACGTAGGGGCTGTGGCATCAACGATAGATTTTGCTAGTTGAATTTGAGAATTATCGTAATTGTGAGCTTTTCCTTCTTTCCCAACGACGATTACCCCTAATACTTCTCCCATTGAAATCAATGGGATCATCAATAAATCCTTACTATCTATATTTTTTGTTTGAATAACTTCTTGGATCTTGGCTTCATAGCTTTTCTCTGTCCAATCAGTTTCTGTCCAATCACAGCCCTTACTTAATTTCGTTGTTTTAATCGTTGTTTTGTCTAGCGGATCTAGAAGATGGGCAGTCATATTTTTACTCTCTAAAATCTGTTCTAAGTAAAAAAAGCATTTATCAAAACTCTCCTGTATCGAGGAACACATTGATAAATCACGGGTAACATTTAGTAACAGCTGCTTCTCAACAATAAGGTTTTCCTTTTGTGTTAAATTATTTGCGTTTTGAATTGCGACCGCGGCCATATTTACATAAGCTTCAACACTTTGAATTTCTGAATCTGTTAAGTTCATCGGAATTCCATAATCAAATAAAAAAACCAGACCAAATAACTCTTGCCTAAATGAGATAGGCAGAGCTAATAAGGACTTAATTTTAAACGCATCAACTGGTCTCGGATCTGGTCGATGATCCTTTGAGGTATCAGGAATATAGATGGGTTTTTTCGTTTCCATAACTTCTTTTGCCAGTAAGTCTATTTCAGGATCCACTACCTGAGTATCGAGTGTTACGCCATTTATGGTCTCTGGTTTTCCTGCAAACCCTCTAAATGTTCCATCTTCCTGGGGTAAATAAATTCCAACAGCATCGCACCTAACAATCTCCTCTGATATCGCCATTGTCACACGCTGCAATACTTCACGTAGTTCTAATTTCGTATTTATTATTTTTGTTATATTCGCGAGCCTAGAATATCTCGTCTGATCACTTACCATTCACATAGCCTCCAGTTATAGGCATAATAAAATAAATATGATAATATCAGCGTCTTACCTTTGTTTTACATAGAATATTTTACTTATGATACGGTTCACCACGATTAATCCGAAACGCTCTATACACTTGCTCAAGCAACACTAATCGCATTAATTGGTGTGGTAACGTCATCTTTGAAAAAGAAAGTGATTCGTTTGAACGCTTCATTACTTCTGAACTTAGTCCGAGTGATCCACCAATTACAAATGCGACTTTACTCTTTCCATATGTAGCAAGGCGATCTAGACTGACCGCAAATTCTTCTGATGACTTTTGCTTTCCTTCTATAGCTAATGCAATCACATGCGTGTCATCAGAAATTTTATCCAGTATACGTATACCTTCTTTTTCCTTTACAATTAACATTTCTGCTTCACTTAAATTTTCTGGTGCCTTTTCATCTGGCAATTCAATTACTTCTACTTTTGCGTATGCTGATAATCGTTTTAAGTATTCTGCTATACCTTGTTTCAAATATTTTTCTTTTAATTTCCCAATTGAAATAATCGAGATATTCACACGTATCCTCCACCTTACAAACATGTTATCCACAAAACTTATCCACATATCCACAAACACTACCCACATATTGTGTGAGAATCTGTGTTCGATACAACATATGTCGCCTCATTTTGACAAAATTCACATGTTTTTTTCTCTTTTTCTGAGTTATCCACACTGTTGATAACCGGTGCAACTTCACACTCATCCACAATAATATCTAACGCTAATTCAACATGTTCTAAACAACAAGGTAAATTCATTTTCTTCACCTCACTTTTCTACAATAGAAAACAGGAGGTAGGCCCTCCTGTTTTTAATACTTTTGAATGCCTAATTTCACTGTTGTTGTTACTCTTTTTGTACCACGATAAAACGTAAGAGTCATTTTATCATTAATTTCCTTATCATATAAGGCCGTGCGGAATCCAATAATATCGCGAATCGGTTTTCCATCTACTGCCACAATAACATCATGTTCTCTTAAACCAGCATCCGCGCCTGGCGAAGGACTTTTCACATCCAAAATACAAACTCCTTCTGTTACAGTACCTGGTAAATGTAATGTTTTTGACCAATAATAGTTTGGAATTTCATTTAATGACCTAAGTTCAATCCCAACATACGGTCTTCTTACTTTTCCATACTTCTCAAGTTCATTCATAATCGGAACAGCCCTAGTCACTGGAATAGCCAGTCCGATTCCTTCTACTTCTTTTGCAGCAATTTTCATTGAATTAATACCAATTAATTGTCCTGCTGCATTTACAAGCGCACCGCCACTATTCCCTGGGTTAATCGCCGCATCTGTTTGTAACACTTCTACTTGCCAATCATAATGTCCATCTTGATCTAAATCTACAGGGACAATACGTTCATTAGCTGAAATAATACCTTGCGTAACAGTTCCAGAGAATTGCAGTCCAAGTGGATTTCCAATCGCAATAACTGGCTCTCCTCTGCGAACAGTATTAGAATCGCCAATTTCAATTATTTTTTTCACATGCTTTGCATCTATTTCTAATACAGCTAAATCTGTGACTACATCGGTTCCTAATACTTTTCCAGGAACCTTCTTACCGTCACTTAGACTTACTTCAATACGATTCGCTCCAGCTACAACATGATTATTCGTTACAATATAAGCTTGACCATCTGTCTTTTTATAAATTACTCCTGATCCTGTACCAGCCTCTGAATCTGCCTCTGAAAAGTTATCTCGTTGAATGTTAATAACACCCACAACAGCTTCAGATGCACGATCAACAGCATCTACAAAGCTAATCTGTTTAATTCCTTGAGCTTCGGCCATATTACTTCCGCTTGCTTCAGCTTGCGGAAGCGTATCAGCAGAATTTGAAAATAAAGGAGCTCCAAACGCAAATAAAGAAGCTCCTACAATTGTTCCCGCTATACTAGAAAGAACTATACCTTTATGCTTCTTTTTTCCTGCACGTTTCATACGATAATTTTCTTCATCAATAAAGGACATATTTGTTCACCCATCTTCCTGAAAACAACTATATTCACCTTTATTGTTTACTAAAATGAAGAATTATACGTATTGAATTTTTGTAGGCATTTTTGGATCTGTATCGTGAATTTCAAAGGATTCACCCACTCCAAATCCTTTTTCCTCTAGTACTTGTGATACTGACATACGAGCTAGTTCTTTCATGTTATTATCTAAGCTTAAATGGGCTAAATAAATATGCTTTGTCTCATCTGTAATTACATCTGCCATCGCTAATGCAGCATCCTCATTACAAACATGCCCAACGTCGCTTAAAATGCGTCGTTTAATGCTCCATGGGTAACGTCCCATACGAAGCATTTCCACATCATGATTACTTTCAAATACGAAAGCATTAGCTCCCTTAATAACGCCCTTCATACGGTCGCTTACGTATCCCGTATCTGTAATAAGCGCTAATTTCCTATTATTATTATGGAAAGCATAAAACATCGGTTCTGCCGCATCATGAGAAACTCCAAATGATTCGACTTCAATATCACCAAATGTTTTCACATCCCCAACTGAGAAAATGAATTTTTGCTCAGTTGGGATATTTCCTATTAAATGTTCCATTGCATTCCATGTTTTCTCATTCGCATAAACGGGTAAATCATATTTTCGCGCCAATACACCTAACCCTTTAATATGATCACTATGCTCATGTGTTACAAGAATACCTGATACATCATTTATATTCAGTTCTGCTTGTTTAAATAAAGCCTCTGTCGCTTTACCACTTAAACCTGCATCGACTAGTAATTTTTTTTCATCGGTTCCTACGTATAGCATATTTCCTGTACTTCCACTTGCAAGTACGCTAAAATGCAACCCCATTATTTCTCACTCCAGTATGTTCATCAACCACTTGATTTTCCTTTTCCCCTAATTCCATAACTTGTCCTTCAATTGCATTCACAAAGAAGTCCTGCTTTTGCTCCGTTTTTAAATTCCACGTTGGAGCAAGTACTTGGTTATTAGAAGTAGATGCGGTAAGAGTGGCATAACCAATTTGCGCTTCTTTAACATGTGTATTTCCATGAATTTTATTTTTTAAATACAAATTTTCTAAAGCTGTTTGAGCCGTAATAATTTCTTGCTCTTTCGTTTTTTCACCTTCGCCCATTTCTTTTAAATCAGTTAGCATTGTCTGCGTATATGAAACAAGTTCATTTTTTTCATTTAATTCCACAACAATCATCGCCTGATTATTATAGAAAATAGGCTTATCTTTATATTTTTGGAAGAAATAAATTTTAGAGTCTTTCACCGCTCCAAATTCATACTTTTGTCCATCCAATACATAGTTCTTCAAAAATTCATTATACTTATCTTTTGATAATGATTTCGTATTTAAAAAAGGCTCTTTTAGCTTACTTTCTATCGTGTACATATTTTGTATATGCGCCGTTTGATTTTTCAAAGACTGTATATCATCTTCTTTAAAGGCTTTATTTTCCGCTCTAATAAATGACTCTTTTTTCGGTTCCTTAGGGATATTCCCTATAGTAATTTTATTTGCTTTTAATTCTTGATCTATCTTTGTTTCTGCAATAAGCTCCAATTGATTACTATCTTGCTTTTGAATGAATTGAAAAATGAGAAAGAGGTCCAAAACAAAAAAGGTCACAATAAATATGGTTTTAATTCGATCCCAATCCATTTAGTCCTCCCTCACTCCACTCATAGATTTGCTGTTTACCCGTTTCACCTTCAACAAGCTTTACATACCAAATTGGTTGTAGTCGAACTACTTGCCCATCTAGTGATAACTTGTATCCAATACCAATATCCTTAATTACTTGTTTCTTTATCTCTGGATTATTTTCTAGGGATGCTATTACAACATGCCCTGACGGAAGAGTAACTTTCTGTTCTATGCCTTTAGTATTTAAAGACAGCAACGGTCTTTCATATTCCATTACTTCTTCTGATCCCCATTTTTGTCTCAATTCAGCTAATCCATCTGTATTGAATACGGAATATCCATCTTCATGTAAGCGAAATACTGTCTCTCCTTTATTCATATAGTCCAAACGATATGAATCCAAACTTCCACTGTGACCACTTACAAATTCAAAGCTTTTTTGTAACAGCATTAAATTATCTATCGTTTTCTCAGTTAAGACAGAAGAGTTTTTATACTTTAGCATGTGACGATCGTTTTCAATTTCCATGGATCTAATACCATCTGTAAATGTTTCTTTCGATATCTCAGTAATCGGACTTAAATAACGAGGATCACTAAACAGAGCATTCTTAAACGTATCAACTGCTAAATTAGATGAAATATATGTTATATTGTTTAACTCTGTCGTGCCATCTGGTAAAAATAACTTTTTCATATCATTGATTTGATAATCAAAATAGGGCTTTGCTGATACTATAAATTGATTTTGAGCATTTACAATATCTTTTAAATACACACCACTTAATTTTGCCTCATATATTTTAAAGTTATCACCATCAGAAACAAAGTTAATTTTAATTTCTTGATCCTTACTCCTAGAAGGATCAAGGAGAATACGATTAAAATGTTTAGGTTTATCTGTACTTTTCTCTTTCATGTTAAACATAGATTTAACTGCATCAAATGGGATATCAGTAGGGAAAACAAGTTCAATTTTCCCTTCACCATGCACATAGGATAGGAAATCACCCTTAGTGATTGATATCTCTCTAAACTCATGTAGTTCCCCTACTTCCAAAGGCTTATAGATTGATTCTATATCTGCCTCTCTTCTGCTCCCATAATGATTTTTATCTTTATGCACGATGATAGAAGTAGGACGGACAACATCGGAAATTTTAGTTTGATTCGTTCCTTCATTGCCCTGTACAAATTTTGCGTTTTGCATGGATGTAGAATCTGGCACATACGTCCATAGGTTAAAAGTAAGAAACAGGCTAATTACAACTAGGTTAATTAAAACTATTGTTTTAAAGTTTTCCATACTCATTCCCAATCGTCCTCTTCATCTGCTGCCATTGGTAACGTGAAATAAATAGTTGTCCCTTTTCCTTCTTCACTCTTCGCCCAAATAGAGCCACCATGTGCCTCGATCATTTCTTTTGCAATTGCTAATCCAAGTCCCGTACCACCCATTTGTCTTGAACGAGCTTTATCTACGCGATAAAAACGTTCAAAGATTTTATCAACGTTTTCTTTTGGAATACCCATTCCTTGGTCACTTACGCTAATTTCTAATAAATCACCGCGATCACGTAAGCGATATGTTACTGTTCCACCTTCTGGTGAATACTTTAATGCGTTAGAAATAATGTTATACAGCACTTGAGTAATTTTGTCAGTATCCATATCAATAAACCTAGACTTCTTAGAGAAAGATCGTTTGAAACTTACATTTTGTTCTTTAGACATTTCAAAGCGATCAATAATATTATTAAAGAAATCAGTAAAGTCGACCCATTCTTTCATTAAACGGTGCTCTGTACTATCAAGTTTAGATAGCTGTAACAACGCATTTACAAGTCTAATCATTCTTTCTGTTTCTTCTTGTGTAACCGTTAAAAATTGTGGTGCAATATTCGGATCCTGCCATGCTCCATCTGTAAGTGCCTCTAAATAACTGCGCATCGTCGTTAATGGCGTCCTTAATTCATGAGAGACATTCGCCACAAACTCACGGCGTTCCCTTTCTATACGCTCCTGCTCTGTTACATCATATAATACGGCAATTAAACCATTTGCCTTCCCTGTTTCTTTTTGAATAACAGAGAAACTAGCACGTAAAATATATGGTTCATTTCTCGTACTAAAATCTAATAAAACAGAATCTGGCTCTTCATATAAATGATCGAGCGTAAATTCTTCCTGTATCCCTAATACCTCTAAAACAGATTGATCGAGCGCTGTTTCACGAGAAACATTTAACATTTTTTCTGCAGGGTCATTTAGTAAAATAATATCCCCTTTTCGGTCAGTAGCAATTACTCCATCTGTCATATGAGATAAAACAGATGATAGTTTACGCCTTTCACTTTCTGTAGAAGAACGAGCTTGTTGTAATTTTTTTGATAAATTATTGAAGGATAATGCCAGTTGTCCAATTTCATCATGGCTATGCACCTTTACTTTTCTCGAATAATTTCCTTTTGCCATTTCGATTGCTTGTCTCCGCATATCTGAAATTGGTCTTGTAATTGTTTGAGCCAATAAAATCCCAAGTACGGCCGTTACTAATAAGGCAATTACTGTTCCCGTAGCAAAAATTTGATTTATATCCTTCATTTGTTTATATACATCTTCCATAGATGCAACGATGTATATAACACCAAGCGCATCCTTGCCATTATCATCTAGAATCGGAGTAAGCATAACTTGAACACGATGGCCTGTACTACCATCCTTCTCAATTTTCACTTCTGGCTTTTTTTGCACCAACACTCGCTGAACAGCTATATCAGTTGATGTTCTATTCACCTTATTCTGCTTTGATTCATCTGAAATAGCCAGTAACTTTCTATGCGAATCAAATACACTTACCTCTTGTATAACTTTTTTTTGATCAGAGGCAAACTTTCGAATAGAAGTTTTAATCGTTTCATCTGTTGACTCTGTTTCTGCTTTTGTATAACTTTTTTTAAATTCTTGTTTCAAGTTATATGATAATAAGTTTGTTTGCTGCGTTAAAGAATCCCTAAAACCTTGTACTAGGCTCTTCTCTAATTCCCTTACAAAATATACCCCAATAACTTGCATCGCTATTAATATTAATAGCATATATATAAGCACAAATTTTAAATGAATAGATTGAAAAAAACCAACTTTCTTCATATACTATTCCTGCTCTGGGTCACGCAAGTAATACCCTACTCCACGTCTAGTTACAATTAAAGTAGGATGGCTTGGATTATCTTCAATTTTTTCACGCAAACGACGTACTGTTACGTCTACTGTGCGCACATCTCCAAAATAGTCATAACCCCAAACTGTTTGTAATAAATGTTCGCGTGTCATAACTTGTCCTAAGTGTTTCGCTAAATAATGTAGCAACTCAAATTCACGATGTGTAAGCTCGATATTTTCCTCGCGCTTCGTTACACTATATGCATTTGGATTAATAACAATTGGTCCAATAACCATTTCTGTATTTTCTTCTTTTTCTGCAGCACCACCTTGTTGGTGACGGCGTAAATTCGCCTTCACACGAGCAAGTAATTCTCTCGTGCTAAATGGCTTCGTTACATAATCATCTGCCCCAAGCTCAAGCCCTAATACTTTATCAATCTCAGAGTCCTTTGCTGTAAGCATAATAATCGGCATTTCTGAACTTTTACGTATTTCACGACAAACCTCTAAGCCATCTTTACCTGGTAGCATAATATCTAATAAAACCATATCTGGTTGTTCTTCATTAGCTTTTTCAATTGCTTCATCACCATCATGCGCCATTACTATTTCAAAACCTTCTTTTTCTAGGTTAAACTTCAAAATATCTGCAATCGGCTTTTCATCATCAACTACTAAAATTTTCTTTCCCATCATCGTCTATTTCCTCCTTATAAAAATATGGTCAATAATCCCTAAACATATTGATGTTTACATAGTATGTCCTATATGACCGCATCCTTTGTTTAAGTATTTTCTCCTCTATTCTCATAGACTCATGTATGATCCACTTTTACACGGAATCCTATACGATCTATAGAAAAACCTCTAGCTTCAACTGCTAGAGGCTCCTCGTTCTATTTTAAAATAACTACTCAGTTTTGTAAAATTACATAAATAAAAAGGATATTAAGTGGGCCCACTTAATATCCTGAGAGTGGCTCGGGACGGAATCGAACCGCCGACACGAGGATTTTCAGTCCTCTGCTCTACCGACTGAGCTACCGAGCCAAAACTATATATAAAACCACTAATGGTGGTATAAACAAAAGTGGCGGTCCCGACCGGGGTCGAACCGGCGATCTCCTGCGTGACAGGCAGGCATGTTAACCACTACACCACGGGACCAAAAATAAGCATAAAAAAAACATGACCCGTACGGGATTCGAACCCGTGTTACCGCCGTGAAAGGGCGGTGTCTTAACCACTTGACCAACGGGCCACGAAAAATAAAATGGTGAGCCATGAAGGATTCGAACCTTCGACCCTCTGATTAAAAGTCAGATGCTCTACCAACTGAGCTAATGGCTCATACTCACCAACGTCATATTTTCGTGACGACAAGATGTATCATAACATGTATTCTATATTCTTCGCAATACTTTTTTTCATTTTTTTATAAAAGATAAGAAAAAACTCATGCGGACATGAGTTTTTTCTAAAAATATCAATTAAGCTTCGTATACATTACGAACAATATTCGTTTGGTTACGATCTGGTCCAACTGAGAACATAGATAATTGAATTCCTGTTAACTCAGAAACACGTTCTACGTATTTTCGTGCATTTTCAGGAAGCTCGTCTAATGATTTTACACCAGTAATATCTTCTGTCCAACCTGGAAGCTCTTCATATACAGGCTCACATTTTGCTAAAATGTTTAAGTTTGCTGGAACTTCATCGATAACTTCGCCATTGTATTTGTAAGCAACACAAATTTTAAGAGTCGGAATATCTGTTAAAACGTCGATAGAATTTAATGATAGATCCGTTAAACCACTAACACGACGCGCATGTCTTACAACAACGCTATCGAACCAACCTACGCGGCGCGGACGACCAGTTGTTGTTCCGTACTCACGACCAACTTCACGAATTTGATGACCAATTTCATCATTAAGTTCAGTAGGGAATGGACCGTCACCAACACGGCTTGTATATGCTTTACATACACCTACAACGCGAGTAACTTTCGCAGGACCAACTCCAGTTCCAACTGTTACACCACCCGCAATCGGGTTAGAAGATGTAACGAATGGGTACGTACCGTGGTCAATATCAAGCATAACACCTTGTGCACCTTCAAATAATACACGGTGATTGTTATCTAGTGCATCATTTAATACAACAGATGTGTCGCATACATATTGTGCGATTTGTTGTCCATATTCGAAGTACTCTTCAAAGATTTCTTCTACACTGAAACCTTCTGTATCGTACATTTTTTCAAACAAACGATTTTTCTCTACTAAATTGCGCTCAAGCTTCTCTTTAAATGCTTCACGATCTAAAAGATCAGCCATACGGATACCAATACGAGCAGCTTTATCCATATATGCAGGACCGATACCTTTTTTCGTTGTACCGATTTTGTTATCACCTTTACTAGCCTCTTCTAACTCATCTTGTTTTAAGTGATAAGGTAAAATAACGTGTGCACGGTTACTTACACGTAAATTATCAGTACTTACACCACGGTCGTGTAAGTATTTTAACTCTTCAAGTAATGCTTTCGGATCTACTACTAAGCCATTTCCGATTACACAAATTTTCTCTTTATAGAAAATACCAGATGGAATTAAGTGTAACTTATATTTAACTCCGCCGAAAACAATTGTATGTCCCGCGTTATTTCCACCTTGATATCTTGCAACTACTTCCGCATGCTCAGAAAGAAAATCAGTGATTTTACCTTTTCCTTCGTCGCCCCATTGTGTTCCTACAACTACTACTGAAGACATTATTAAAGCACCTCCGCAATTTTCAAACGATCTATTCAAACAATATAATTGTACCAAAACCGAAAAAGAAGTCAACCAAAAAGCGAACATTTTTTTATTAAAAATCATTTTCGTTCGTAAGAATTATGTTTTCACCTTATGAAAGCCTTATCTTTACACCATAAAAAAAGAAACACATCTTATTATAAGAAATGTGTTTCTTTTTTATACTGCCTTTATGCCCCATCCTCAAAGCGTCGTTCTAAGTTAACGAACTTATTGAACTCTTTGACGAATGCAAGTTCCACTGAACCTACTGGACCGTTACGTTGCTTTGCAATGATAATTTCAATCGTATTTTTATTTTCCGTTTCACGGTCATAGTAATCTTCACGATATAGGAAAGCTACAATATCAGCATCCTGCTCAATACTTCCAGATTCACGAATATCAGACATCATCGGGCGTTTATCCTGACGAGATTCTACACCACGAGATAACTGTGATAAGGCAATAACAGGCACTTGCAATTCACGTGCAATCCCTTTTAAAGTACGAGAAATCTCAGATACTTCCTGCTGACGGTTCTCACCTGATTTCCCACTTCCTTGAATAAGCTGTAAGTAGTCAATTAAAACCATTCCAAGACCTTGTTCTTGCTTTAGTCTACGACATTTTGCTCGAATCTCATTTACCTTAATTCCCGGTGTATCATCAATATATATACCGGCATTTGAAAGACTCCCCATCGCCATTGTTAATTTCGCCCAATCATCAGAAGTTAGTGACCCGGTACGAAGTCTTTGCGCATCGATATTTCCTTCTGCACAAAGCATACGCATAACAAGCTGATCGGAGCCCATCTCCAAGCTAAAAATCGCTACATTTTCATCCGTTTTCGTCGCTACGTTTTGTGCGATATTTAATGAAAATGCAGTTTTCCCTACTGACGGACGTGCTGCTACAATGATTAAATCATTTCGCTGGAAACCTGCCGTCATCTTATCTAATTCAGTAAATCCAGTAGGTATCCCAGTAACTTCACCTTTTTGATTATGCAAAAGTTCAATTTTATCATAAGCATCCACAAGAACATCTTTAATATTTTGAAATGCTTTTGCATTCGTTTGATGGGATACTTCTAATATTTTTTTCTCGGCCTCATTTAAAAGGCCGTCCACGTCATCTTCTCTCTCGTATCCATCCGACACTATATGAGTCGCTGTTCGAATTAAACGGCGTAAAAGTGCCTTTTCAGCAATGATACGTGCATAATATTCAACGTTAGCAGCTGTTGGAACAACTTCTGCTAACTCTGCTAGATAAGACACTCCACCAACTTCTTCTAGTAATCCTTGATCAGCCATCGCTGATGTCATTATTACTAAGTCGATCGGTTCTCCTTTATCAGATAATCCAAGCATGACCTCAAAAATCTTTTGATGTTTCGTTCGATAGAATGAATCAGGTACCAATAACTCCGATGCTGACGTTAACGCATCTTGATCAATTAATATGGCACCTAAAACCGCCTGCTCGGCCTCTATATTATGCGGAGGGGTACGATCAGCAAGTACATCACTCATACGCAATCCTCCTTGCTTAATTTATTTTTATTGTTCACTAACATGAACTTTTACTGTCGCTGTTACTTGCGGATGCAATTTCACTGTTACATTTGTGTAGCCTAATGCACGAATTGCATCATCCATTTCAAATTTACGTTTATCAAGTTTAATTTTATGTGATTTTTGCATCACATCTACGATTTGTTTGCTCGTAATAGAACCGAATAAACGGCCACCTTCTCCAGATTTCGCCTTTAATTCTACAGTTAATTTCTCTAAAGTCTCTTTTAACTCTTTTGCATTTTCAAGCTCTGCTGCTGCATCTTTTTCTTCTTTACGCTTTTGAGCTTCTAAAGTTTTCATACTGCTATTTGTTGCTTCAGCAGCTAATCCTTGTTTTAGTAAGAAGTTATTTGCATAGCCATCCGGTACGTTTTTTATTTCTCCTTTTTTACCTTTACCTTTTACGTCTTTTAGAAAAATTACTTTCATGATTGTGTGCCTCCCTGTAAATAGTCATCAATAACAAATCGAAGCTTCTCCTCAGCTTCATCTACTGTAACATTTTTCATTTGTGTGGCTGCATTAGTCAAATGCCCGCCACCGCCTAAGTTTTCCATAATTAGCTGCACATTCACTTCACCTAAAGACCTGCTGCTAATTCCAATGAGATTCTCACCACGTTTCGCAACAACAAATGATGCAATAATCCCTGTCATCGTTAATAACGTGTCTGCCGATTGCGCAATAAGCACTTGATCGTAGTAATCATCACTATCAACTTTAGCAATCGCAATTCCATTTTTATAAATGTACGCATTTTTTATAGCTTTTGCAACCCGTAAATACTGATCCATATCTTCCTTTAAAAGTTCTTGTACAAGCACAGTATCTGCACCATGTGAGCGTAAATAAGAAGCAGCATCAAATGTACGAGCCCCTGTCCGGAATGTGAAACTTTTCGTGTCGACAATAATACCTGCTAACAATGCCGTCGCTTCTAGCATTGTCATCTTTAAATTTTTAGGTTGATACTCAAGTAATTCTGTAACCAATTCTGCCGTTGAAGAAGCATATGGTTCCATATAAACTAGCAATGGGTCTTCAATAAAATCTTCCCCACGACGATGATGATCAATAACTACTACATTTTCAATTTTATGTAACAGTTTTTGCTCCATCACCATAGAAGGTTTATGCGTATCAACAACAACAAGTAACGACTCATCATTTGCAAATTCCATCGCTTGCTCTGGAGTAATAAAATGAGACCATAACTCCTCATTTTGTTTCACTTTGTCCATCAAGCGTTTAATTCCCTTATCAGAATCATTTTCATCTAATACAATATATCCTTTACGCTCGTTTAATTGAGCCACTTTTAAAATACCAATCGCAGCACCAATTGCGTCCATATCAGGAGCCCTATGCCCCATGATAATGACATTACTACTTTCTAATACTAAATCCTTTAACGCATGCGAAATGACCCTAGCACGTACACGGGTACGCTTTTCAACCGGATTTGTCTTACCTCCATAGAACTTAACTTTACCTGTCGCTTGTTTAATAGCTACTTGGTCTCCCCCGCGCCCAAGCGCAAGGTCTAAACCAGATTGAGCCATTGCCCCAAGCTCTGACAAAGGTAAATCACCTGATCCGACACCTACACTTAATGTAAGTGGTATATTCCTTTTAGACGTTTCTTCACGCACCTGATCTAAAATACTAAATTTCCCTTTCTCCATCTGCGTCAGAATACTTTCATTTAGCACAACGAAGAATCTTTCTGAAGATGCACGTTTTAAATACGCACCATACTTAAGTGCCCATTCATTTAGTCGCGATGTCACAAGACTTGTTATATTCGTACGTAATTGATCATCTAATCCTTGTGTAACTTCATCATAATTATCCAAATAAATTACAGCTAAAACAGTGCGTTGATCCTCATACATCTTTTCGATTTCCGTTTGTTCCGTTACATCAAAGAAATAAATTAACTTTTCTTCTTTCCTTACAAAAACACGAAACTTTCGATTATTTAAAGAGACTATATCATCAGAAGTTTCTCCTTTAATGAAAAGAAGTAATGTTTCTGATACATCGTAAAGATGCCATCCAGCTAACGCATGCTGTCCCAGGCATGAAGATAAATAAGGATTTGCCCAATCAATCCCGTAATCCTTATTGTATAACAAAATACCAATCGGCATTTGGTTAAATGCTTCATTACTGACTTTCTTTACCCTCGTAATCATATCTGTCGTATGCTTTTCGAAATTCCTTTGAAAATTAAGTTCAAATCGTATAACGATAAAGAACACGATACAAAAAATGATAAAAGCAGCTATCCCCATAATTAAATGAAAATAACAGAGAATTGAAATGAGCACAAACACAAAAAATGCCAATACATAAACAGGATATAAAAACCACTGTTTCTTATCAAATTCAGGCATGTATACAACTCCTATAAAGTAAAACTAACTCACCTTCCAGTTAGTTAAACAGATTAAAATAGTATAAGGAATATTATTTTATTCCCCTATTTTAGAACGCAACGAAATCCCTAAGTCAATTATACCTAAGATTGTCACAAGAGGAAACAGCATCGGAATAAACATGCATACAATAAAACTAATAATAGGAACCCCTTTTGTAAAACCTTTTCTATACGCTAAAAAGGAAATGAATGTCAGCCCTTGCAGTACAAGCAATAGTGCAAATATGACATATAGGTTAGAAAATACCATATGTAAATATGTTGTTGGATCTACTTTTATAAAAGTTGCTAACAAAATAAATATAACGTAATACCAAACAATACTCTTTGGTAATTGTAGATCTTTAAATTTAGGCCAAGGTATAATGTCGTGTTTTAACTTTTTCAAAACACTACCTGATATTATCACTGTAATCCAAGAAAAACATACTGAAACTAGAACAAGTATACTTGGAAATAACAATTGTAATATATCATTCATTTGTGTAAGTAACTCTTTTTGTTCCTTACTAATCGGCATACCTATAGCACTTACTATCTTTTCACTTTGCACCATACTTTCACTAAACATACTTTGCATTTGCTTCATTATATCTATGTTGAAAAACTTTATACTCGCAACATAAATAAGTACAAAACCAATTAAGTATGCAAGCGTCCCCGCTATTAAGATTTCCACTGGCTTTTTTCTTGTTTTATACGTATACCCTAAAACAATCCCTATCAATCCAAACATAATTGTCTTCACTAAATTCATAGGTTGACTCACAATAACAGTAACAAAAAGTGCCACTACAAAAATCACAAGCACATTAGATAGTTTATGTCTTATCGTTAATAGTATAAATGGTAACGGCAACGCAAAAGTTACAACAGTACCTAAAATCGGAACATACATAGATATAAGCAATAAAATTGCATATATAGCTAATAACGCTGCGCCTTCTGTAATAAACTTTGTTTGTTTCACATTTTAACCTCTCTTTCAAAAAAGAAAAGCATAGCAAAATGCACAGTAGAGTCCGACTCTACTGTGCATTTCATACGCTATTATTCACCAACATATGGTAAAAGTGCCATTTGACGAGCACGTTTAATTGCAACTGTAAGTTTGCGTTGGTATTTTGCGCTTGTCCCTGTTACACGACGAGGTAAAATTTTACCACGCTCAGAAACGAAACGTTTTAATAAATCAACATCTTTATAGTCAATGCGAGTGATGCCGTTAGCTGTGAAGAAACACACCTTACGACGTTTCGCACGTCCACCTTTGCGTCCTGCCATGTCTATTTCCCTCCATTCTTTGTTAAAACTAACAAATCTACTGTATTAGAACGGTAAATCGTCGTCGGAAATGTCGATCGGTTGACCTACATTTGAAAATGGATCGTCATTCTTCGTAAATCCAGAGTTCCCTTGATTACCTTGGTTACCTGAATTACTAGATTGACCAAATGGGTTAGAGCCTTGGTTACCGAAACCAGCTCCTGATGGTTGCTGATTGAATGAACCACGTTGCTCCCCACCGCCATTACGCGGCTCTAAAAATTGTACGCTTTCCGCAAGAACTTCTGTTACATATACACGTTTACCGTCTTGTCCATCGTAATTACGAGTTTGAAGACGTCCATCTACGCCTGCTAAGCTTCCTTTTTTCAAATAATTTGCTACGTTTTCTGCTTGTTTACGCCATATTACACAATTAATAAAGTCAGCTTCACGCTCACCTTGTTGATTCGCAAATGCGCGATTCACAGCTAACGTAAAAGTAGCTACTGCAACACCATTGGGCGTGTAACGTAAGTCAGGGTCCTTAGTTAAACGACCAACGAGGATAACACGATTCATCAATCGAACCACTCTCCCTTATATATCAATTATTTTTCTTCTTCTTTAACAACGATATGACGAAGGATGTCTTCGTTGATCTTAGCTAAACGGTCGAATTCGTTAATCGCTTCTGCGTTAGAGTTCACGTTTAAGATCATGTAGAAACCTTCACGTAAGTCGTTGATTTCGTAAGCTAAACGACGCTTACCCCACTCTTTCGTGTTAATGATTTCTGCACCATTGTTTGTTAAAACACCTGCAAAACGTTCAACTAAAGCTTTTTGAGCTTCTTCTTCAACGCCAGGACGAATGATGTACATAATTTCGTACTTTCTCATTACACTTTCACCTCCTTTTGGTCTAAACGGCCCATAATGGGCAAGGAGCAATTAATTTATAGTAATTACTCACGAGTTTAGATTATATCATAGTAAGTTATATGAATCAACTCACCAATACATAAAAAACTTGGCAAACATATAATATATTCGCCAAGCTCATATCTTTATTTTTCCTAGGAAATATTAGATTAAACGTTAAAACGGAAGTGCATAACATCTCCGTCTTTTACGATATACTCTTTTCCTTCTAAACGTACTTTTCCAGCTTCTTTTGCAGCTGTCATAGAACCGTTTGTCATTAAGTCATCGTAAGAAACTGTTTCTGCACGAATAAATCCACGCTCAAAGTCTGTATGAATAACACCAGCACATTGTGGTGCCTTCATACCTTGTTTAAATGTCCAAGCACGTACTTCTTGAACGCCAGCTGTAAAGTAAGTAGCAAGTCCTAATAGGTCATATGCTGCACGAATTAATTGATCTAAACCAGACTCTTCAATACCTAGTTCTTCAAGGAATACTTTTTTCTCTTCCTCGTCTAATTCAGCGATTTCTGATTCGATTTTTGCACATACAACGATTACTTGAGAATTTTCATTTTCTGCAAATTCTTTTACCATTTGTACGTATTTATTTTCCGAAGGATCGATAACATCGTCTTCACTTACGTTCGCTACGTATAACATTTCTTTTGTTGTAAGTAAATGAAGGCCTTTAACAATCTTCATCTGCTCTTCTGTAAATTCAACAGTACGAGCCGGTTTCCCCTCTTCAAAAGCCTCTTTTAAACGAACTAAAATTTCATGCTCATATACAGCTTCTTTATCTTTTTGTCTTGCTAATTTCGCAACACGCTCGATACGCTTATCAACAGACTCTAAGTCCGCTAAAATTAGCTCTAAGTTGATTGTTTCGATATCATCAATTGGATCTACTTTCCCTGAAACGTGCGTAATATTTTCGTCTTCAAAACAACGAACAACTTGGCAAATTGCATCTACTTGACGAATGTGAGATAAGAATTTATTTCCTAAACCTTCACCTTTACTAGCACCTTTTACGATACCTGCAATATCAGTAAACTCAAATACAGTCGGAACAGTCTTTTTCGGTTCTACTAATTCCGTTAATTTATTTAAACGCTCATCTGGTACTTCTACAATCCCTACGTTTGGATCAATTGTACAGAATGGATAGTTTGCAGATTCTGCTCCTGCTTGTGTAATTGCATTAAATAAAGTGGACTTACCTACGTTAGGTAATCCAACAATCCCAGCCGTTAATCCCATATTTTTCACTCCTATGTCTCAATCTTTCATCATTATAGATAGTAACGAAAAAAATGACAAGTTTCCGCCAAACGAAAAAAAGTAACAGTTACCTACTGTAACTGTTACTCTCCCTCTATTCTTCGTGCTTCACAAGTATTTTTTTCACCTTACGATCAAACTCTCTTCGAGTAATCATTACTGAATGGTCACATCCCTCGCACTTAATGCGGATATCCATTCCCATACGAATAATTTTCCAACGATTCTCGCCACATGGATGTGCTTTCTTCATTTCCACAACATCGTACAAGTTATATTCCTTTTGCTCCACTCTTCAAACTCCTCTCCATACTAAATTGCTTTTCCACTAACCAATTCTTCACGATTGTATAAAACCATACGTGGATATGGAATTTCAATTCCATGTAAATCAAGACGATTTTTAATCTCTTTACGAAGTGCCCTTGCAATAACTGCATGTTGCATCGGCTCTACTTCAGCGATAACGCGTAATATAACTTCTGATGCAGCTAACGTTTGCACACCTAATAATTGAGGTGTTGTTACCATTTTTTCATACTTTGAAGGTAACTCTACTAATAAATCTTCAATAACCTGTTCTGCTTTCGCAATATCAGCCTCATATGAAATAGATACATCAACAAACGCTACACTATTACTAACTGAGTAGTTAGTAACTTGAATAATACTTCCATTTGGTAAAGTATGAATTTCACCTGTCCAACTCTTTACTTTCGTTGTACGAAGTCCAATTTCTAAAACGACTCCTTCAAATTGACCGATTTTAACATAATCGCCAACTGAAAACTGATCTTCTAGCAAAATAAATAAACCTGTAATAACGTCTTTCACTAAACTTTGAGCACCAAATCCGACTGCTAAACCAATTACCCCAGCACCCGCTAATAAACCTGATGCATTAATATCAAACACACCTAAAATCGCAATTAGCATAATGAACATAACAACATACGCTACAATATTTTCAAGTAATTTCGCAACTGTAACTGTACGACGTTCTGAAATTTGAATTGGAGAACGGCTCCCCATACGAAACGCATTTCGTACAACCGCTCTTGCAATTCGCACAACAACTGCACCAATTATTAAAATAATACATATTTTTAATGTCGCAACTCCAATATGAGCCCAACGATCAGCATCTAATAAATACTGTTTCGTAGAATTAAACCACTTCGTTAATAAATCCATGTACCTCTACCTCTCTAGCTAAAATTTCTTTTTAGTTATCCTTATTATTGTATCAGAAGTCCTCTAATTGCTGAAAAAATTTTATGATTTTAATCCTATTTTATCCCCGCCATTCAGGTATAAAATGGAACGAATATATATATACTAGTACTATTATTTCCGTTTTCATTCACATTTTGCAAAAATTACGCACTTATAGCTTTCCATTTTTCTCACCATATAACATATATTGAAAATTTATTAAAAGGATGGGTGCTTCATGAACATTGGAAGTTTTCGCTTACCATTTTTTGAGAAAGAAACTCAAAACGTTATGCACCAAGATCTAGAAGCCTCTGAGATAATCAGTAATTTCTTACTTACCCATATTCCTATTAAAACTAATATACCACTCATTCTCGTTTGTATCGGAACAGATCGTTCTACAGGTGACGCACTCGGCCCGTTAGTTGGTACAAAACTTGAACAAATAGACATCAAAAACCTCCAAATATTCGGTACACTAGATGAGCCAGTACATGCACTAAATTTAGAAGAAAAAATTCAGAATATACAGAAAAAACACCCTACTGCATTTATAATTGCTGTTGATGCATGTTTAGGAAAGTCCCAAAATATTGGGTCAATCACTACTGGAAAGGGACCTAGTAAACCGGGTGCTGCTATGAATAAGAAATTACCTGCAGTTGGTGATCTGCATATACACGGTATCGTCAATCTAAATGGGTTTATGGAGTTTTTCGTTCTTCAAAATACAAGATTAAGTTTAGTCATGAAAATGGCTGATGTAATCGCACAAAGTATAAAAGAGACGGATCAAAAATTATCCGCATTAAAAAAAGCAAACCATCTATAAATAATAAGATGGTTTGCTTTTTAATTTTTCTGTGCTAATAGTTCTAAAATACGATTTAAATCTTCTTTATTAAAAAATTCAATTTCGATTTTACCTTTTTCTTTTTTCGTCTCTTTAATTTTCACATCTGTGCCAAACTTTTCTCTTAAGAACGTTTCACGTTCTACGAAAAATATATTTCGCTCTTTTTTCACTTTTTTTGTTTCACGTGAAACGTGTTGATTAATCTCTTGGACGATTTTCTCTAATTGACGAACATTTAATCCTTCTTTTTCAATGCGTTTCAATAAGGACTTCAATTGTTCTTCGTCTTTTATCGTAAGTAAAGTTCTCCCATGAGCCATTGAAAGTTGACCATTTGCAATCATATCTTGGACGAACGAAGGGAGGCTTAATAACCGAGTATAATTTGCAATGTAAGGTCTGCTTTTGCCAAGACGTTTCGCTAATTGTTCTTGCGTTACATTTAGCTCATTCATTAACATCTGGTATGCCATTGCCTCTTCCATAGGATTTAAATCTTCTCGTTGTAAGTTTTCTAACAAAGCAAATTCCATCATTTGCTGTTCAGTTAATTGTCTTACAACCGCAGGTACCTTTTCTAAACCAGCCTCTTTTGCAGCACGAAATCGTCTTTCACCTGCAACGATTTCATATCCTTTAATACTCTTTCTAGCAATTAATGGTTGTAGAATACCGTGTTCCTTAATCGAAATTGCTAATTCCTGAATAGCCTCTTTATTAAAGTGTTTACGCGGTTGATATGGATTTGGCCTTAATTCAGTTACAAGAATCTCCTGAATTGTTTCCTCTTCTTTCACATCTAAATCAGGAAAAAACACATTAATTCCTCTTCCTAATCCTTTAGCCACCTGCAATCACTTCCTCTGCTAAATCTATATATACTTCTGCTCCTCTTGATTTAGCGTCATACTGCATAATAGGTTTCCCATGACTTGGAGCCTCGCTCAAGCGTACATTACGCGGAATAATCGAGCGATATACTTTATCCCTAAAATACTTTTTCACTTCATCTATAACTTGGATCCCTAAATTTGTACGAGCATCCAACATTGTTAACAATACGCCTTGAATTGCTAAATTTTTATTTAAATGTTTTTGTACAAGTCGAACTGTATTTAATAGCTGACTTAATCCTTCTAGTGCATAATATTCACACTGTACAGGAATAATAACAGAATCTGCTGCTGTTAATGCATTAATCGTTAATAACCCTAAAGACGGGGGACAGTCGATAATAATATAATCATATTCATCACGAACTGGCTGTAATGCTCTTTGCAAACGTACTTCCCGGGAAATAGTCGGTACCAATTCAATTTCAGCACCAGCCAATTGAATTGTAGCGGGTAGAACATCTAAGTTTTCAGTTGCGGTTTTCTGTATAACCCCTTGAACATCTGCATCTTCCACAAGAACGTTGTAAATACATTGATCTAATTCAGATTTTTCAATTCCCACACCAGTCGTTGCATTTCCTTGAGCATCAATATCTACAAGAAGGACTTTTTTACCTACTTGCGCCAATCCAGCCCCTAAATTAACAGATGTTGTGGTTTTTCCAACACCGCCTTTTTGATTAGCAATAGCAATGATTTTTCCCATGATGTCACCTACTTTCAACCTTTCTATCTTATTCTAGTAACAATTACGTTTATTGTAACATGAAATAAAACTTTTTCTTTTACGTCCTTTATTAAACTTCAAAATTTATTTCTAAACTCCTTCTTCATTTAACAAGAAAATATAGTAAAGAGACCTCTCCAATAGGATAAGGTCTCTAACACGTCATTATTATTTTTTCTTTGGAATTTTAATTGTAATTTGATAGTACTCATCAAATTCTTCTTCCTCAGAATTAACATTTAAACCACTTTCAGTAACCATTTGTAAAGATTGTCTAATTGTATTCATAGCAATCCTCGTATCTCGACTTACTGCTTTTTGCTTTGCCTTACGCTTCGGTTTTGCTTCCTCTAGTAACTTCGCAATTCGTTCTTCTGTTTGCTTTACATTCAGTTGTTTCTCCACAATTTCCTGTAAAACCTTTAGTTGTAATTCCTCATTTTTTAAAGGAATGAGAGCGCGGGCATGACGTTCTGTAATGCTTTTTTCTAATAATGCACTTTTTATTTCTTCAGGCAACTTTAACAATCGCAACTTATTTGCGATTGTAGATTGTCCTTTTCCAAGTCGTTGTGCCAATGCTTCTTGTGTTAAATTATGTAACTCAATCAGCTTTTGATATGCCACAGCTTCCTCGATTGCCGTTAGTTCCTCACGTTGCAAGTTTTCAATTAAAGCTACAGAAGCTGTCTCTGTATCATTTAAGTTCTTTATAATTGCAGGAACCTTTTCCCAACCTAACTTTGTTGCCGCGCGAAAACGTCTTTCTCCAGCAATAATCTCATACTTATCGTCCTCATATTGCCTTACAACAATCGGCTGAATAAGTCCATGTGTACGAATCGTTAATGCTAGCTCATCAATACGCGCATCATCAAAAACTGTTCTTGGTTGATAACGGTTAGGGGTAATATTTACTATCGGAATTTCTTGTATTTCCTCATATACCTTTTTATCTATCTCTTCATGGCTTTCGTCTTGTAATTCGAATTCGCTCTCTTTATCTCCAAAGCCAAATAAACGAGAAAACGTATTTTTCATACATATTCCACCACCTTTTAGGCCTATTGACTATTCTCCATAAAATGTTTCCTATGAAACATTTACGTTTTCATTTATATAATTTAATCTTACGTCTAATAAGATTTATTTTTCAATAGGTAATTTATTGGGTGTTCCCGGTTTGCGTGGATATTTCTTTGGTGTCTTGCGCTTTTTCTCGATTAATAAAATATTACGTTCACTCTCTTCAAACGGTAATTGGAACGTAGACATCTCTTTTAACTCTCCGCCTAGCACCTCTAAAGCATACTTGCCATTTTCGATTTCTTCGTTTGCTGCTGCACCTTTCATTGCAATGAATGTTCCTCCAACTTTTACAAGTGGTAAACATAGCTCACTTAATACAGAAAGACGCGCAACTGCACGTGCCATTACAATATCGTATGATTCACGTACACCTTCTTTTTTCCCAAATGTTTCAGCACGATCGTGACAAAATGCAACATCACTTAATTCTAACTTTTGCGCTAAATGATTTAAGAAATTAATACGTTTTTGCAATGAATCTACAATTGTTACTTTTAAGTGCGGGAAACAGATTTTTAAAGGAATACTTGGGAATCCAGCCCCTGCACCAACATCACAAATTGAGAATGGTTTTGAAAAATCATAATAAAAAGCAGCTGTAATGGAATCAAAAAAGTGTTTTAAGTATACTTCTTCTTTTTCTGTAATAGCCGTTAAGTTCATTTTTTCATTCCACTCTACTAATGTTTCAAAGTAGATTTTGAACTGCTCTAATTGTCTAGAAGAGAGGGTGATTCCCTTCTCTTCTAGCATAGATTGAAATTGTTCTATGTTCATCTAGCAATATCTCCTTACTATGTTATTGGTTCGATACGCGCGCAATTTTTCCTTGTTCTATATACACAAGTAAAATGGAAATATCCGCTGGATTTACGCCAGAAATACGTGAAGCCTGCCCCATTGAAAGTGGACGAACATCTTTCAATTTCTGTCTAGCTTCTGAAGCAAGGCTAGAAATCGCGTCATAATCAATATCTACAGGGATTTTTTTACTCTCCATTTTCTTCATACGCTCTACTTGCTGTAAAGATTTTTCAATATATCCTTCGTACTTAATCTGAATTTCAACTTGTTCTGTAACTTCATCACTTAATTCTACTTCACTTGGTACTAAAAGATGAATATGCTCATATGTCATCTCTGGACGACGTAATAAGTCACTTGCACGTATTCCATCTTTCAATTCACTTCCGCCAATATTGCGAATTAATTCTTGAACTTCAGGACGTGGTTTAATAATAATGCTGCTTAAACGTTCCTTTTCCTGTTCAATTTGTAATTTTTTATTTGTAAATCGCTCATATCGCTCTTCTTTAATTAATCCAATTTCACGACCAACTTCAGTTAAACGAAGATCAGCATTATCGTGGCGTAATAATAGACGGTATTCTGCACGAGACGTTAATAAACGATATGGTTCATTTGTACCTTTCGTTACAAGATCATCAATTAAGACACCAATATAAGCATCCTCGCGGCCTAAAACAACTTCTTTTTTACCTAAAGAACGGCATGCTGCATTAATCCCAGCCATAAGCCCTTGTCCTGCCGCCTCTTCGTAACCAGAAGTTCCATTAATTTGTCCTGCTGTATATAAATTTTTAATCTTTTTCGTTTCAAGTGTTGGCCATAATTGTGTTGGCACAATTGCATCATATTCAATCGCATAACCTGTGCGCATCATTTCAACATTTTCTAGGCCTGGAATTGTTCTAAGCATGTCACGTTGTACATCTTCTGGTAGGCTTGTGGATAAACCTTGTACATATACTTCTTGTGTATTACGCCCTTCTGGCTCTAAGAAAATTTGATGACGTGGTTTGTCATTAAATCTTACTACTTTGTCTTCAATAGAAGGACAGTACCTAGGGCCTGTTCCTTTAATCATACCAGAATACATAGCTGAACGATGTAAATTTTCATCTATTAAACGGTGTGTTTCTGTACTTGTATATGTCAACCAACATGGAATTTGATCCATAATAAATTTCGTTGTTTCAAAAGAGAACGAACGCGGCTTATCATCACCTGGTTGAATTTCTGTTTTACTGTAGTCAATTGTATTACTGTTTACACGCGGAGGTGTCCCTGTTTTAAATCTAACAAGATCAAATCCGAGCTCCTCTAAATGCTCAGATAATGTAATAGACGGTTGTTGATTATTTGGACCGCTTGAATATTTTAAATCGCCCATGATAATCTCGCCACGTAAAAATGTTCCAGTCGTAATTACAACGGTTTTCGCTGTATATTCTGCACCAGCTTGTGTAACTACCCCTTTACATATACCTTCTTCAACGATTAAACGCTCTACCATTCCTTGGAACAACGTTAAGTTTGGTGTTTCTTCAATTGTTTTCTTCAATTCATGTTGGTAAGAGAATTTATCAGCTTGCGCTCGAAGTGCACGTACAGCTGGACCCTTACCTGTATTTAGCATACGCATTTGAATATGAGTTTTATCAATATTACGTCCCATTTCTCCGCCTAATGCATCAATTTCACGAACAACAATCCCTTTTGCTGGTCCACCAACAGAAGGGTTACATGGCATGAATGCTACCATATCTAAGTTAATTGTTAACATTAATGTTTTTGAGCCCATTCGTGCTGCCGCAAGACCAGCTTCACATCCTGCATGACCTGCACCGATTACTATGACATCGTATGAACCGGCATTGTATCCCATTGTTTATTCCTCCTAATAATCTCTATCTTTCTAAAACATCACTATATTATTTTCCTAAACAAAATTGAGAGAACAACTGGTCAATTAGGCTTTCATGGACTGTGTCACCAGTAATTTCACCAAGTATTTCCCACGTTCTTGTTAAATCAATTTGCACCATATCAATTGGTACACCATTTTCTATTGCCTCAATTGCATCACCGATTGTTTGTCCCGCTTGTGTTAATAATCCAATATGTCTCGCATTAGAAACATATGTCATATCTGTAGAATCGATTGTTCCTTCAAAGAATAAATCAGCTATTGCCTTTTCGAGTTCATCTATTCCTTGTTCCTCAATTAAGGATGTTGTAATAACACGATTTCCCTCGGCTAACTCTGTAACACGTTCCATATCAATTGCTTGCGGTAAATCAGTCTTATTCACAATAACAATAAAGTCTTTTCCTTGTACCGCATGGAATAGATCTTCATCCTCATTTGTTAAAGCCTCGCTATAGTTGACAACAACTAATACTAAATCTGCTTGGCTCATCATTTCTTTTGAACGCTCCACACCAATTCGTTCAACAACATCTTCTGTCTCACGAATACCGGCTGTATCTATAAGTTTAAGAGGTACGCCACGCACATTAACGTACTCTTCAATAACATCACGAGTTGTTCCTGCAATATCAGTTACAATTGCTTTTTTCTCCTGAACAAGGCTATTTAATAACGATGATTTTCCAACATTAGGCCTACCGATAATTGCTGTAGCAATACCTTCACGTAAGATTTTCCCTTGTTTTGATGTTTCTAATATTTTTTCGATTTCCGAACGAACATGCGTTGCTTTCTCAATTAAAATATTATGTGTCATCTCTTCTACATCATCGTATTCTGGATAATCTATATTTACCTCAACATGAGCTAATGTTTCTAATATTTCTTGACGTAAGCGACCAATTAATTTAGATAATCGCCCTTCCATTTGATTAATTGCTACATTCATCGCACGATCTGTTTTTGCTCGAATCAAATCCATAACAGCTTCTGCTTGTGATAAATCGATACGTCCATTTAAAAAAGCACGTTTTGTAAATTCGCCCGGTTCTGCCAATCTTACTCCTTGCGCTAGAATAAGTTGCAATACTTTATTTACTGAAACAAGTCCGCCATGACAGTTAATTTCCACTATATTTTCACGTGTAAAAGTCCTCGGTGCGCGCATAATAGACACCATAACTTCTTCAATAACTTGATTTGTATCTAAATCAACGATATGACCATAATGAATAGTATGAGAAGAAACCTCTGTTAAATCCTTCCCTTTAAAAATACGGTCAACTTTCTCAACCGCATCATCCCCACTTACTCGAACAATGGCAATTGCACCCTCTCCAAGCGCTGTGGAAATCGCAGCAATTGTATCAAATTCCATGTCCTTTCACCTCACTTGCTTATTTATCTCTATTTCAACATGATTATTTCTTTCACTAAATTATTAGGATACCATAACGAACCTATCTACAAAAGAAGAATAACTCATTTTATTATATCCCCATGTAAAAAACACTAAACTTATTCACAGTGGATAAGTTTAGTGTTTTTTAGTTATCCACATCTATTTTTCGCTCAAAAAAACCGGCACTCATTTGAGCAACCGGTCATTTAGGAGATATTACAACATGCCGATGTGGTTCATTTCCTTCAGAAGTTGTTTTGATACCTTGATGATTTGATAATGCCTGATGAATAATTTTTCGTTCAAAAGATGGCATCGGTTCTAAAATAACTCTTTTTTTCGTATTAGATACTTGTTTCGCTAATCGATAAGAAAGTGATTCTAACGTACTTTTTCTTTTACTACGATAATTTTCAGCATCTAGTGTAATACCGATATACTGCTTCGTGTTACGATTTGCGACAAGTTTTGTTAAATACTGTAAAGAGTTCAATGTATTACCTCTTTTTCCAATTAAAACTCCTACATCATCACCAGAAATTGTAAATTCAATCTCGCGTCCTTTTACAATTTTACTAATTTCAACTTCCACACCCATATTGTGAATAACATTTCTTAAATATTCTTCACATTCCTGAATTGGATCTTTCTTCAATACAACTTCTACTACTGCAGGACGATTCCCAAATAAACCTAAGAACCCTCTTTTACCCTCATCGACAATATTTATATCTACTCGATCTTTTGATGTGTTTAATTGCCTTAAAGCATCCTCTACTGCCAGCTCGACTGTTTGTCCTTTAGCAGTAATTATACTCACTTGCTTGAGCCTCCAGCTTTGTTAGCCTTAATCTCTGGCCCTTTGATAAAGTACATTTGAGCAATACCAAAGATATTACCAACAACCCAGTAAAGTGATAATGCAGCTGGGAAGTTAATTGCAAAGATTAAAATCATAATCGGCATAAGCCAAAGCATCATTGCCATTTGCGGATTTTGACCAGCTGTTCCTGCCATTGCAAGCTTTTGCTGAATAAATGTCGTAATTGCCGCAACAACTGGTAAGATATAGAACGGATCTGCCTGTCCTAAATCAAACCATAAAAATGTATGTTCACTAATTGCTGTTGTTCTCATAATCGCATGATAAAACGCGAATAAAATAGGCATCTGAACAAATATCGGTAAACATCCTGCCAATGGATTTACACCATTCTTTTGATATAACTGCATCATTTCTTGTTGTAGTTTTTGCTGCGTTGCTTGATCTTTAGAACTATATTTCTCTTTTAACTTCACCATTTCTGGTTGTAACGCTTGCATTGCCTTTGTACTCTTCGTTTGTTTAATCATTAATGGTAATAATGCAAAACGAATGATAAGAGTTGTAATAACAATTGCTAAACCGTAATTACTGTTAAATAAGTCGGCAAAATACGTGATTAACTGAGAAAGTGGATATACGAAATATTCATTCCAAATCCCAGTACTTTTCGATGTAATCGGCTGACCCGTTTCACTACAACCGGTGGCAATCGCCATTAATGCAACGACCATGGCTAGTAAACCTAATTTCTTTTTCAAAGCCTACTCCTCCTTGTATCGGTATGTATATAGTGTAATTCATTTCCTTACGCTACTTTTTTATTCTTTTCATACCAGAGCGTTTAAAGACATGAATTAAGCTTTTCTTTACTTCTTCATATGTCATCTCTGCACAAGGCTTCCTTGCTATTATAACAAAATCTTTTCCAGAATCTATCTCATCTTTTAACTCTGTAATAGCCTGACGGACCATGCGCTTAATTCGATTACGAACTACTGCATTTCCTATTTTCTTGCTAACAGAAAGGCCGATGCGAAAGTTTGGCTGTTCTTCTTTATCTAATTGGTATACAACAAACTGACGATTCGCATTTGATTTTCCTTTTTGAAAAACCGCCTGGAATTCATCATTCTTCTTTATACGATGTTTTTTCTTCATATCAATTGACACTCCTGTATTTCATCAGCGGAAATTCACTATTATTAGAAAAAAAGACCACTGAACGATCAGTGGTCTACGCAGATAATACTTTTCTTCCTTTACGACGACGAGCTGCTAGCACTTTACGTCCGTTCGCTGTGCTCATACGGCTGCGGAAACCATGTACTTTGCTGCGCTTACGTTTATTTGGTTGGTAAGTTCTTTTCATTATATGACACCTCCCTGAGGAATATCTGTTAAAGACAGTCCTATAAATTATAGTTAATTAACTAGGAAAATGTCAATGGTTCTAGAAATTTTCATCAAATATTCATTTTGAACCTATTCACATACTTTTTCACAGCATCTATATTTCATTGTGGATAAATGTTTTTTCACGTTTTTTATATCCACAAACTTTTTTCCCACTTTTACACAGTATATCGTGTTGTGGACAAGTTTATTCCACAAGGTATTGATTTTGTGGATAACTTTCTTAAATTCATTGCTATAGCCACTTTTTTTTGATATTATAGTTGTGTTTTCACTTTGAATAAGTTTTCCACACCTTTATCTTATCCACAATTTGTGTATAACATGTGGACAGTTTTAATCACATGTGGGTAAATAGTTGTCCACATTTGCTTTTTTTGTCGAAAACCCTATCTCATATACAAACGACGTTTTTAGGTTTTAAAATACGTTTCGTATAAATATACATTTTATATTTATTAGGTTGTACATTTGTTGCGCAACCTTATTCTTTTACCATCTTAGTAAAGGAGGGACACCTTTGGAAAATATCTCTGATTTATGGAATAGTGCCTTAAAAGAATTAGAAAAAAAGGTAAGCAAGCCTAGTTATGAAACATGGTTAAAATCAACAACGGCTCATAACTTGAAGAAAGACGTATTAACGATTACAGCTCCAAATGAATTTGCTCGTGACTGGCTAGAATCTCATTACTCAGAACTAATTTCGGAAACACTATACGATTTAACAGGGGCAAAATTAGCAATTCGCTTTATTATTCCCCAAAGTCAATCGGAAGAGGACATTGATCTTCCTCCAGTTAAGCGGAATCCAGCACAAGATGATTCAGCTCATTTACCACAGAGCATGTTAAATCCAAAATATACATTTGATACATTTGTTATCGGCTCTGGTAACCGTTTTGCCCATGCAGCTTCATTAGCTGTAGCCGAGGCGCCAGCTAAAGCGTATAATCCACTCTTTATTTACGGGGGAGTTGGGCTTGGAAAGACGCATTTAATGCACGCAATTGGTCATTATGTAATTGAACATAATCCAAATGCAAAAGTTGTATATTTATCATCAGAAAAATTTACGAATGAATTTATTAACTCTATTCGTGATAATAAAGCTGTTGATTTTCGTAATAAATATCGCAACGTAGATGTTTTATTGATAGATGATATTCAATTTCTTGCTGGAAAAGAACAAACTCAAGAAGAGTTTTTCCATACATTTAATGCATTACACGAAGAAAGTAAACAAATTGTAATTTCTAGTGATCGACCACCAAAAGAAATTCCAACTTTAGAAGATCGTCTTCGTTCTCGCTTTGAATGGGGACTTATTACAGATATTACGCCGCCAGATTTAGAGACACGAATTGCAATTTTACGCAAAAAGGCAAAAGCTGAAGGGCTTGATATACCAAATGAAGTTATGCTTTATATCGCAAATCAAATTGATTCAAATATTCGTGAATTAGAAGGTGCACTTATTCGAGTTGTAGCTTATTCATCTTTAATTAATAAAGATATTAATGCTGATTTAGCAGCTGAAGCACTTAAAGATATTATTCCAAATTCTAAGCCGAAAATTATCTCTATTTATGATATTCAAAAAGCTGTCGGAGACGTTTATCAAGTAAAATTAGAAGATTTTAAAGCGAAAAAACGCACAAAATCAGTTGCGTTTCCTCGCCAAATTGCAATGTATTTATCACGCGAACTTACGGATTCCTCTTTACCAAAAATAGGTGAAGAATTTGGTGGACGTGATCATACAACAGTTATCCATGCCCATGAAAAAATTTCTAAACTACTAAAAACCGATACGCAATTACAAAAGCAAGTTGAAGAAATTAATGGTATTTTAAAGTAGTAGCTGAATAGTGTGAATAACTTACCTTGTTTTACGCACAGTCTATCCACATGTAGATAGACTGTTTTTACATCCTTCAAAGGGGTTATCCACATATCCACAGGCCCTATTACTATTACTACTATTTTTTTATCTTTATTAATTAAATAAAATCTTATACTTACCGGAGGTTTTTCTTTATGCGTTTTACAATACAAAAAGACTATCTTGTAAGAGGTGTACAAGATGTAATGAAGGCAGTTTCTTCTCGTACAACAATCCCTATCCTTACGGGAATTAAAGTTGTAGCTACTGAAGAAGGGGTTACATTAACAGGAAGCGATGCTGATATTTCTATTGAATCGTTTATTCCAGTCGAAGAAAATGGAAAAGAAATCGTAGAAATAGCTCAATCAGGAAGCATTGTTTTACAAGCAAAATATTTTAGTGAGATTGTAAAAAAACTACCTAAAGATACTGTCGAAATTTCTGTGGAAAATCATTTTATGACAAAAATAAAATCTGGAAAATCAGAATTTAACTTAAATGGTTTAGATTCTGCAGAATATCCGTTATTACCACAGATTGAAGAACATCATGTATTTAAGATACCAACAGATTTACTTAAGCATATGATCAGACAAACTGTATTTGCAGTTTCTACTTCTGAAACAAGACCAATCTTGACAGGTGTAAACTGGAAGGTATATAACAGCGAGTTAACTTGTATTGCAACAGATAGTCATAGACTAGCACTTCGAAAAGCGAAAATCGAAGGACATAATATTGCAGATGAATTTCAAGCTAATGTTGTTATCCCAGGTAAGAGCTTAAATGAATTAAGTAAGATTCTAGATGAGTCTGAAGAAATGGTGGATATCGTTATTACGGAGTATCAAGTATTATTCCGTACAAAACATTTATTATTCTTCTCAAGATTGTTAGAAGGAAATTATCCAGATACAACACGTTTAATTCCAGCAGAGAGTAAAACGGATATTTTTGTGAATACAAAAGAATTCCTACAAGCAATTGATCGTGCTTCACTATTAGCGAGAGATGGCCGCAATAACGTTGTCAAATTATCAACTTTAGAGCAAGAAATGCTAGAGATTTCTTCGAATTCACCAGAAATTGGAAAAGTTGTCGAAGAAGTACAATGTGAAAAAGTAGATGGAGAAGAGTTAAAAATATCTTTTAGTGCAAAATATATGATGGATGCATTGAAAGCCTTGGATAGTACAGAGATTAAAGTTAGTTTTACTGGGGCGATGAGACCGTTCTTAATTCGTACAGTAAATGATGATTCAATTATTCAATTAATTTTACCAGTTCGTACTTACTAGGTAAGGAATAAGGGTTGCTAGTTTAAAGATGCTAGTGGCCCTTATTTGATTTTTGGGTATTACTTTCCTAATGTTAGTTTATTTAGTACAATGAAAGAATGAACACTTTCAGAAAGTGAGCGATTTTATGAAACATATTAAAATTTCAACAGAGTATATTACACTAGGACAATTTTTAAAGTTAGCTGATGTAATTGATACAGGTGGCGCTGTAAAATGGTTTTTACAAGAATATGAAGTGTACGTGAACAACGAACTTGAAAATAGAAGAGGTCGCAAACTATATGCGAATGATGTTATTGAAATTCCAGGAAGCGGAACTTTCCAAGTTCAAGCATAAAGGGGGAGCCCTTTGTTTATTTCAGAAATACAATTAAAAAACTATCGTAATTATGAAAAATTAGAGCTTTCCTTTGAAGATAAGGTAAATGTAATTATCGGCGAAAATGCACAAGGGAAAACAAACTTGATGGAAGCTATTTATGTTTTAGCGATGGCGAAATCTCATAGAACCTCTAATGATCGCGAACTTATCCGCTGGGATGAAGAGTTTGGTCAAATAAAAGGTAAATTACAAAAAAGAAACAGTTCTTTGTCTTTGGAATTAAATATTTCGAAAAAAGGTAAAAAGGCAAAATTAAATCAACTTGAACAACAAAAGTTAAGTCAATATATTGGCGTGATGAACGTTGTCATGTTTGCCCCAGAAGATTTAAATCTTGTAAAAGGAAGCCCTCAAGTAAGAAGACGCTTTTTAGATATGGAATTAGGACAAATAGCTCCTGTATATTTGTATGAATTAAGTCAATATCAAAAGGTGCTCACGCAACGAAATCACTTGTTGAAAAAAATGCAAGGGAATAGTAAGAATGAGGAAACGATGTTGGATGTATTTACACTTCAACTAATTGAGCATGGTGCAAAAATACTGCAAAAACGTTTTGAATTTTTGCATTTGCTACAGGAATGGGCAGCTCCAATTCATCGCGGTATAAGCCGTGGATTAGAAGAGTTAGAAATTGTCTATAAACCAAGTGTAGATGTATCAGAATCAATGGATTTGTCGAAAATAAAAGAAGTATACTATGAAAGTTTTCAATCTGTGAAACAACGTGAAATTTTCCGTGGTACGACTTTAATTGGTCCTCATCGTGATGATTTACAATTCTTCGTTAATAGTAAAAATGTTCAAGTCTTTGGTTCGCAAGGACAACAACGAACGACCGCACTATCCCTAAAATTAGCTGAAATTGAATTAATTTATTCAGAGGTTAAAGAATATCCAATCCTTTTACTGGATGATGTTTTATCAGAATTAGACGATTATCGTCAATCACATCTGTTAAATACAATTCAAGGAAAGGTGCAAACATTTGTTACAACGACGAGTGTCGACGGAATTGAACACGAAACATTAAAAGATGCGAAAACAATTCATGTAACGAACGGCACGGTAGATTGTGAAATAGATAGGGCATAAACCCCTGTTTAAATGGAAAAGTAGGTGATCTTTGTGTCAATGGAACAAAAGCAAATGCAAGAAAATGCATATGATGAAAGTCAGATACAGGTACTTGAAGGACTAGAGGCAGTTCGGAAACGTCCGGGTATGTATATTGGATCTACGAGTGGGAAGGGACTTCACCACCTTGTATGGGAGATTGTCGATAATAGTATCGATGAAGCGTTAGCAGGATATTGCGATGAAATTAACGTTAGTATCGAAGAAGATAATAGTATTCTTGTAACGGATAATGGACGTGGTATTCCAGTTGGTATACAAGAAAAAATGGGACGTCCTGCAGTAGAGGTTATTATGACTGTCCTCCACGCTGGTGGTAAATTTGGCGGTGGCGGTTATAAAGTTTCTGGTGGTTTGCACGGTGTTGGTGCATCTGTTGTAAATGCCTTATCAACAGAATTAGAAGTATTTGTACATCGTGATGGCAAAATCCATTACCAAAAATACGAAAGAGGTATTCCGGTTGCAGATTTAAAAGTCATCGGTGATACAGATAAGACTGGAACAATAACTCGCTTTAAACCGGATCCAGAAATTTTTAAAGAGACGACAGAATATGAATTCGATACGCTAGCGACTCGTATGCGTGAGTTGGCGTTTTTAAATCGTAATATTAAATTAACAATTGAAGATAAACGTGAACATAAGCAAAAGAAAGAGTTCCACTATGAAGGTGGAATTAAATCATATGTTGAACATTTAAATCGTTCAAAACAACCAATTCATGAAGAGCCTGTATATGTAGAAGGTTCAAAAGATGGTATTCAAGTTGAAGTTGCGCTTCAATATAACGAAGGATATACAAATCATATTTACTCATTTACAAATAATATTCATACGTATGAAGGTGGTACACATGAGGTAGGATTTAAAACTGCCTTAACACGTGTGATTAACGATTATGGTCGTAAAAATAACATTTTAAAAGATGCGGATAGTAATTTGACTGGTGAAGATGTTCGTGAAGGTTTAACAGCAATCGTGTCAATTAAACATCCAAATCCACAATTTGAAGGGCAAACGAAGACGAAACTTGGAAATAGTGAAGCGAGAACGATTACGGAGTCAGTATTCTCTGAGGCTTTTGAAAAATTCTTACTGGAAAATCCCAATGTTGCACGTAAGGTTGTAGATAAAGGGACGATGGCAGCACGTGCGCGTGTAGCAGCTAAAAAGGCTCGTGAGCTAACTCGCCGAAAGAGTGCTTTAGAAGTTTCAAGTTTACCAGGGAAATTGGCAGATTGTTCTTCTAAAGATCCAGCAATTAGTGAAATTTATATCGTAGAGGGTGACTCTGCGGGTGGATCTGCAAAACAAGGACGCGATCGTCATTTTCAAGCAATTTTACCGCTGAAGGGTAAAATTATTAATGTTGAAAAGGCACGCTTAGATAAGATTTTATCAAATGATGAAGTTCGTACAATTATTACGGCGATTGGTACAAATATTGGTGGGGACTTCGATATCGAAAAAGCACGCTATCATAAAGTTATTATTATGACCGATGCTGATGTTGATGGTGCGCATATTCGTACCCTATTATTAACGTTCTTCTATCGTTATATGCGTCAAATAATTGAGTGTGGATATATATATATCGCACAGCCACCTTTGTTTAAAGTGCAACAAGGTAAAAAAATTCAATATGCTTATAATGATAAAGAACTTGAAAAAATATTAGCTGAGTTACCAGCCCAGCCGAAACCAGGAATTCAACGTTATAAAGGTCTTGGAGAGATGAATCCAACTCAGCTATGGGAGACGACAATGGATCCAGAAGTACGTTCGTTACTTCAAGTTTCCCTTCAAGATGCAATAGAAGCAGATGAAACATTTGAAATTTTAATGGGTGATAAAGTGGAACCGCGTCGTAACTTTATCCAAGAGAATGCAAAATACGTGAAAAACCTTGATATTTAAATGAGTAATGACAGGAATCTAAGTATTCCTGTCTTCTACATATAAATCAATGTATGTGTAACGGAAATGTAAGAGGAGGTGCTCGTTGATGTCAGACAATCAACAACAAGCACGAATTCGAGAAATTAATATTAGTCATGAAATGCGTACCTCATTTTTAGATTACGCAATGAGTGTTATCGTATCTCGTGCATTACCAGATGTTCGTGATGGATTAAAACCTGTGCATCGTAGGGTTTTATATGCGATGAATGATTTAGGAATTACAGCTGATAAAGCGTATAAGAAATCAGCACGTATTGTCGGTGAAGTAATCGGTAAGTATCACCCTCATGGAGATTCAGCCGTTTATGAAACAATGGTACGTATGGCGCAAGATTTCAGTCAACGTTATATGCTTGTAGATGGGCATGGTAACTTCGGTTCTGTAGATGGAGATTCAGCGGCGGCAATGCGTTATACAGAGGCAAGAATGTCTAAGATTTCTATGGAATTAATACGTGATATTTCAAAAAATACAATTGATTACCAAGATAACTACGATGGTTCGGAAAGAGAGCCGATTGTATTACCAGCGCGTTTCCCTAATTTATTAGTAAACGGTACGACAGGTATTGCAGTTGGTATGGCAACAAATATTCCGCCGCATCAACTTGGCGAAGTAATTGATGGTGTGTTGGCATTAAGCCATAATCCAGATATCACTATCGCGGAATTAATGGAATATATTCCTGGTCCAGACTTCCCGACATCAGGTTTAATCTTAGGGCGAAGTGGCATCCGTAGAGCTTATGAAACAGGACGAGGTTCTATTATGCTTCGTGCCAAAGTTGAAATTGAAGAGAAATCAAATGGTAAACAATCTATTATCGTAACGGAACTACCTTATCAAGTTAATAAGGCACGATTAATTGAAAAAATCGCAGAATTGGTTCGCGATAAGAAAATTGAAGGTATTACAGATTTACGTGATGAATCAGACCGAAATGGTATGCGTATTGTCATGGAAGTACGTCGTGACGCTAATGCAAATGTACTATTAAACAATCTATATAAACATACAGCACTTCAAACAAGTTTCGGTATTAATATGTTGTCTCTTGTAAATGGAGAGCCTCAAGTACTAAACTTAAAACAAAACTTATATCATTATTTGGAGCACCAGAAGGTAGTAATCCGTAGACGTACTGCTTATGAATTAGAAAAAGCAGAGGCACGTGCCCATATTTTAGAAGGATTACGAATTGCTTTAGATCATCTTGATGAAGTTATTACGTTAATTCGTAGTTCAAAAACGGCTGATATTGCAAAGCAAGGCTTAATGGAACGTTTCGGTTTAAGTGAGAAACAAGCGCAAGCGATTTTAGATATGCGTCTGCAACGCTTAACTGGATTAGAACGTGAAAAAATCGAGCAAGAATATCAAGACTTAATGAAATTAATTGCTGAATTAAAAGCGATTTTAGCAGATGAAGAGAAAGTTCTTGAGATTATTCGTGAAGAATTAACAGAAGTAAAAGAGCGTTTCAATGATAAGAGACGAACAGAAATTACAATTGGCGGTATGGAATTTATTGAAGATGAAGATTTAATTCCTGAGCAAAACATTGCGATTACGTTAACTCATAACGGTTATATTAAGAGGTTACCAGCTTCTACGTACAAAACACAGAACCGTGGGGGACGTGGTGTACAAGGAATGGGTACGAATGATGATGACTTTGTTGAACACTTATTAACAACGTCTACTCATGATCATATTTTATTCTTTACAAACAAGGGTAAAGTATACCGTACGAAAGGATATGAAATCCCAGAGTATAGTCGTACTGCAAAAGGGCTACCAATTATTAACCTATTAGGGGTAGATAAGGGTGAGTGGATCAATGCCATTATTCCAATTCGTGAATTTGGTGACGACCAGTTCTTATTCTTTACAACGAAACAAGGTATTTCTAAGAGAACGCCACTTTCATCATTTGCAAATATACGTACAAACGGTTTAATTGCAATTTCGCTTCGTGAAGAAGATGAAGTGATTTCTGTACGTTTAACATCTGGCGATAAAGATATTATCGTAGGGACAAGCAACGGTATGTTAATTCGCTTCAATGAACAAGATGTACGTTCTATGGGCCGTAATGCAGCTGGTGTAAAAGCTATTACATTAGGCGAAGAGGACCAAGTAGTAGGTATGGAAATTGTTGAAGAAGATACGAATGTTTTAATTGTAACGAAAAACGGGTATGGTAAGCGTACTCCAGTTGAAGAGTATCGACTACAAAGTCGTGGTGGTAAAGGTCTTAAGACTTGTAACATTACAGATAAAAACGGTAAGTTAGTAGCGGTTAAGTCTGTAACAGGTGAAGAAGACATCATGCTAATTACAGCCGCAGGCGTTATTATTCGTATGCCAGTTGATCAAATCTCTCAAATGGGACGTAATACACAAGGTGTTCGTCTAATTCGTTTAGAGGATGAGCAAGAGGTAGCGACAGTAGCAAAAGCACAGAAAGATGAAGAAGAAGAATCTAATGAAGAGGTTTCTTCTGAAGAATAAGAGGGGGGATTTTCCCCCTCTTATTTTTTTATAATAATACTTGCATAGTAATAGAAAAGTCTATATAATAGGCAGAGTCAGTAAATGAGAGATACAAATTATCTTGAAAAACTTGTTGACGAAAATAATATACTATGATATATTATAAAAGTCGCTGAAACGCGATATTGAACTTTGAAAACTAAACGAAACAAACAACGTGAAACGTCAATTTTTATTTTTAGATGCTAGACAAACTAACTTTATTGGAGAGTTTGATCCTGGCTCAGGATGAACGCTGGCGGCGTGCCTAATACATGCAAGTCGAGCGAATGGATTGAGAGCTTGCTCTCAAGAAGTTAGCGGCGGACGGGTGAGTAACACGTGGGTAACCTGCCCATAAGACTGGGATAACTCCGGGAAACCGGGGCTAATACCGGATAA